>CALUSF010000020.1 GCA_944323325.1 Candidatus Gastranaerophilales bacterium | reverse complement strand
GAAGCCTGTAGGTTTTGGTAATCTTTGATTACCGAAACATCATTACTTTCAGGGTGACATTTTATTGTCATGCTGAACTCGTTTCAGCATCTTACCAACTTGGTATTATACTTGCTTTCCGGTAAGTTCCTGAACAGATTGAAAAACTACACTTTCGTTAGTTTTTCTAATCTTTCAGGATGACACGGTAAGATTTATATTTATGTTTTTGATGCGGCAAATCACAGATTTACCGCATCCTACTGACTGACTTTGCCCAACCTACGACTACGACTTGATTGTGAAGGCCGGAAATAGATAGCTTATATCTTATAGTCAGTTATATATAAATATATAACTGACTGATAAATTTATTCAAAAAATAGAATTTTCCCGATTATCACTTGAGGTCATGGGTGATTGTTTTTATTCATATAGTGTATGTTTCACAATTAAAAAGGGTTTGGCATTTTGTCAAGAAATTTAATAAAAATTCATACCAAAAATGTTACAAAATTAATAATATTTAGTTTTGTAAACCAAGCGGTTTTATTGGGTTTCAGCACTTTGTGACGTTTTATGAAATTGTTGATTAGAAACCTCTTTTGAATTATCATTTAAATATAGGATTAGATTTTGGGAAGAGAATGTTATTCTCATAAATAGAAGGAAAGCTGAAGAGAAAAATAGCTCCCTCAGTTTAGATTAGGAGGATTAGAAGGCAATGCAAAACAGTTTAAATAAGGAAAGAAATGTAGTAGAATTTACCTCACCAAAAGTTGCAACAGATGTGATTAAAGGTACTGCAGTGTCACCTGTTTCAAAACTTGCTGAGCCGCCTAAAACAGCCCAAATAACTCCTATTAAAACAAAATGTATTTATGTTATCAAAAAAGACGGCACAAAAGAAGAATTCGACAACAGAAAAATTGTTAATGCCGTAAAGAAATCTGCAACAAGAGTGTTAGTAGAACTTACCGATGTGGAATTAAAGGAAATATGTGATTTCGTAAATAATAATATTGTAAGAATGAACAAAAACGAAGTCACTATAGCTGAAATGCACAATCTGGTAGAAGGCGCTCTTGAGCATATAAGCCCGAATGTTGCACACAGCTATAGAAATTATCGTAACTATAAGCAGGATTTTGTGCACATGTTAGACAAAGTTTATCAAGAATCCCAAAGAATTATGTACATCGGCGATAAAGAAAACGCAAATGCCGATTCAACTTTGGTTTCGACAAAACGTTCTTTAATTTTTAATGAACTTAATAAAGAACTTTATAAAAAATTCTTCTTAACCGTTGACGAATTGCAGGCAATAAGAGACGGATATATCTATATTCACGATATGTCCGCAAGACGCGATACTATGAATTGCTGTTTGTTTGATGTAGCGGCAGTGCTCAAAGGCGGGTTTGAAATGGGTAATTTGTGGTACAACGAACCCAAATCTCTTGATGTTGCGTTCGACGTAATCGGAGATATTGTTATGGCCGCAGCAAGCCAGCAATACGGCGGTTTTACGGTTGCCGAAGTTGATAAGATTCTGGCTCCTTACGCCGAAAAGACTTATCAAAGACAATATGATAAGTATCTCTGCCTCGGTCTTTCTTTTGAAAAAGCAAGAGAAGCGGCTATGGCCGATGTTCAAAAGGATTTCGAACAAGGCTTCCAGGGCTGGGAATACAAATTCAATACGGTTGCATCTTCAAGAGGCGATTATCCGTTCATTACAGTAACTGCAGGTTTGGGCACCGATGTATACGAAAAAATGGCAACTCTTACGATGTTAAAAATCAGAATGGGCGGCCAAGGTAAAAAAGAATGCAAAAAGCCCGTATTATTCCCGAAAATAGTTTTCTTATACGATAAAAAACTGCACGGTGAAGGCGGAGTAAACGAAGATTTATTCAAAGCCGGCGTTGAATGCTCTAAAAAGACAATGTATCCGGATTGGTTGTCACTTTCAGGAGACGGATACGTGGCTTCCATGTATAAAAAATACGGCAGAGTTGTATCTCCGATGGGCTGCAGAGCGTTTCTTTCACCCTGGTTTGAAAGAGGCGGTATGAAACCTGCAGACGAAAATGATGCGCCGATTTTTGTAGGCAGATTTAATATCGGTGCAATAAGCCTTCATTTGCCTATGATTTATGCAAAGGCTAAAAAAGAAAGCAAAGATTTTTATGAAGTACTTGATTACTATATGGAATTAATAAGACAGCTTCATATAAGAACTTACGAATACCTTGGAGAGATGAAAGCTTCTATCAATCCTCTGGCATTCTGTGAAGGCGGATTTTTAGGCGGTCATTTGGGTATTCATGATAAAATTAAACCCGTTTTAAAATCTTCAACCGCATCATTCGGTATAACGGCTCTGAATGAATTGCAGGAACTTCACAACGGCAAATCTCTTGTAGAGGACGGACAATTTGCTCTGGAAGTTATGGAATATATAAACAATAAGATTCAGGAATATAAAGAAAAAGACGGAATTCTCTACGCTATATACGGAACTCCGGCAGAAAACCTCTGCGGTTTGCAGATTAAACAATTCAGAAAGAAATACGGAATTGTTGCAAATGTATCCGACAAACCTTATGTTTCAAATTCATTCCACTGCCATGTATCGGAAGACATAAGTCCTATTCAGAAACAGGATTTGGAAGGAAGATTCTGGGATTTATTTAACGGCGGAAAAATTCAGTATGTAAAATACCCGATTGATTATAATACCGGTGCCGTTGAAACTCTTATCAACAGGGCAATGGATAAGGGATTCTATGAAGGTGTAAATCTTTCTCTATCATATTGTGATGATTGCGGACATCAGGAATTAAATATGGATGTATGTCCTAAATGCGGTTCGAAAAATCTTACTAAAATAGAGAGAATGAACGGTTACCTTGCTTATTCAAGAGTAAAAGGTGATTCCAGACTTGCAGATCACAAGATGGAAGAAATTAAAGACAGAGTTAGTATGTAAGAGATTTAATCAACGATGTAGGCCTTGTTAAAGAGGTTTACATCGTTTTATTTATAAGTACAAAAAGGTTAGGGAAATGAATTATCACAATATAACAAAAGATGATATGCTTAACGGAGACGGGTTAAGAGTCGTTTTGTGGGTTGCCGGATGTACTCATCATTGTTTTGGCTGCCAGAATCCTATTACCTGGGATGTTACGGGCGGAATTCCTTATGATGAAGCTGCAGAAGAAGAGTTGTTTGAAGCACTTGCAAGACCGCATATATCGGGAATAACTTTCTCCGGAGGCGATCCGCTGCATCCTTTTAACCGTGAAGAAGTTTTCAGAATTGCCCAAAAAATAAGAGATGAGTTGCCGGACAAAACTATCTGGCTTTATACCGGTTTTTTATGGGAAGAAATAAAAGATATTCCGGAAATCGCATTAATGGACGTTGTTGCGGAAGGTAAATTTGTACAGGAACTTTTGGATAACAAACTCCATTGGGTCGGAAGTTCCAATCAACGTGTTATCGACGTAAAACCGACTCTTGAAACCGGCGAAATAGTTCTTCATAATACTTAGAAATTAGGATTTAAAACCTGTTTTTATACAAGCCGGTATTGCTGCAATAAGAATACAAAATATCAGTCATGTACAAAATTTGCCGCCTAACAAAATCCTAACATTCTTTTATTAGTATTATAAATATGAGAAAGAACCGGCTGATAATAAGCGGAATAGCTTTAGTTTTATATTTTATATTTATCCACAATTTGGGAGGCCCCGCGCTTTTAGACTCCGATGAAACAAGATACGCGGATATGGCTCGCACTATGTTGAATACCGGAAATTTTACTACGCTTTTTCTTGACGGAAGAATATTCTGGGATAAGCCGCCTTTGTTTTTCTGGATATTAACTTTATCTTATAAAATCTTCGGAATAAATGAATTTGCGGTAAGAATACCTTCTGTTCTGGCAGCTTTGACAGTCATCACATCAGTATTTTTTGCGGTCAGAAAAACAATATCAAATACCGTTGCACAAAAAGCCGCATTAATACTTGCAACAAGCGTTGAATTCGTAATCTTTGCGCGCGTTTCAATACTTGATATGATATTCAGTGCGTTTATAACCCTGTCTCTATTATGCGGCCTTATGACTTATTTTGTAAAAGAGCAAAATAAAAAGTATTTTTGGTGGCTGTTTTACACCCTATCGGCGCTGGGAGTGCTTGTTAAAGGCCTGCCTGCAGCAGTTATTCCGTTTGGGGTAATGCTTTATGCCGGAATTTGGAAAAAGAATTTAAAAGAATTTTTCAGACCCGTATATTTGCTGCCAGGCTGTATAATATTTTTATCAATTGCACTTCCGTGGCACATTATAATGTACAAAATACACGGTGCGGAATTTGTACATGAATACTTTGTCAAGCATCATTTGCAAAGATTTGCCGGCAGTTCCGATATCGGGAGAGAACACGGAATACTGTATTACGTTCCGACATTTATTGTGGGATTTCTGCCTTGGACATTACCGTTTTTATTTGGTTTAAAGAAATTAATCGGCAACAGGCACAATGATTTTATTGTGATGAATTTGGCAGGATTTTTATTTACTTTTATTTTCTTCTCAATTGCGGGAACAAAACTGATTACTTATATTCTTCCCGTTTATCCCTTCTGTGCGGTTTTATGCGCATATATGTGGGTAAAGGAAGATTATTTTAAAACGACCGAACTCGCTATAAAAGTTACAAATATTGCATTTATGATTTTTGCACTTCTTGTTAGCTGTGCAAAATTCTATCTTCCTTCGGATTTGTACGCAATAATTAAACCGGTGCAAATTCCGATAGTTTTGGCGTTTTTCCTTTGTTCCCTGTTTTATGGGAGAAAAGCGGCATTTATATCTTATGTAATTTTAATTGCATTTTTATCGGGATTTATGATGCCGCGTTTATTTAATATATGGTTTCAATTCGGTCAAAACGATTTGATGGAATTTGCCGCATACGCAAAGACTAATAATCTTCCGCTCGGCGCTTATAACTTGTGGGAAAGATTCAGTCTGCAGTATTACTACGGCGGAGATATAAAGTATTTCGGCGATACTGATGCTTACGGCGCCGGATATGTGAGTGCGGTACCGTATAATAATACGTTTGATAATTTCAATATAGTAATTTCCAATGACAATTTGTCCGATATAAAAATCGGATACAAAGTTATACAAAGCGGCAAAAAATACAGTTTGATAAAAGAAAGTCATGAATAGCATCTAATTTCTTAGTTGATATTTTTCAATTGTTAGCATAATTTTATCTTCACTGTTTTAAATTTTTCATTAAAGCGTACCGTATCAAACAACTATTTGTCAAGAAATTCTTATTATTGGAGAAATTTATTTATGTTCCTAACAAAATCCTAACAATTTCTGTCTAAGATTAAAATATGAACATAAACTGGCTGAAGTAAAGGAAAGTTATGAAGAAATTAGCGATTGTTGTACCTTGTTACAACGAAGAAGAAATATTAGATTATACGATTAATGAACTTCAAATACTGATGGAAATTCTTGTGGAGGACAAGTTAATTTCTCCTTCCAGTACAATATGTTTCGTAAACGACGGAAGTACGGACGAAACCCAGGACATTATAGACGGTATCTGTTCAAGGGATTCCCATTTTACCTGTGTAAAACTTTCCGGAAATTACGGGCATCAAAAGGCGCTTCTTGCCGGAATGAATTCCGTGGATGCCGATATGATTGTAACCATTGATGCCGATTTGCAGGACGATCCGAACGCAATAGTGGAGATGATAAAAAAATACAACGAAGGGTGCGAAATTGTTTACGGCGTCAGAAACAAACGAAAATGCGACAGTTTATTTAAAAAGTATACGGCGCTTGGATTTTACAAATTAATGCAGATGCTGGGTGTGAATATTGTATATAACCATGCGGATTTCAGACTAATGAGCAGAAATGCAGTTAAAAAACTTCAGGAATACAAAGAAAAAACAGTATTTTTAAGAGCACTCGTGCCGCTTTTGGGTTTAAAATCCGATAAAGTTTATTATAACAGGTGCGAACGACTTGCAGGAGAATCCAAGTATTCTTTGCCTAAAATGTTATCTTTTGCCTGGGACGGTGTAACAAGTTTTTCGGTATTTCCTTTAAGATTAATAAACTCACGGGATTAGTAATCTTTTCCGTAAGTTTGTGTCTGCTTATATATACATTAGTCAGTTATTTATGCGGTTATACCATAAAAGGCTGGGCGTCACTAATGTTTGCGGCTTCATTTTTTAACGGTATACTTATTCTTTCTCTTGGTATAATAGGAGAGTACATCGGGAAGATTTTTACTGAAGTAAAAGCAAGACCTTCATACCAAATAGAGAAAACAATTAATTTATGAAAAGCAAAATACTGATTGTGGATGATGAAAAAGATATATGTGATTTAGTCGAACTTAACTTGGTTTCAAACGGATTTGAGAATGTAAAATCAGTGTTTGACGGCAAAACCGCAATTGAAACCGCAGCAGCCTGGCTTCCGGATTTGATTCTTTTGGATGTTATGCTGCCGGAGATTGACGGGCTCGGAGTCTGCAGAATATTGAAAGAAAATGAAACAACAAAAGATATACCGATAATTCTTTTGACGGCAAAAAGCAGGGAATATGATATTGTAAACGGATTCGAAACGGGTGCGGATGATTATGTTACAAAGCCTTTCAGCAACAAAGTTTTAATTGCAAGAATTAAAGCCCACCTGCGAAACAAAAATTCCGACGAAATTCTTAGTTATAAAAATCTCACCGTTAACTTAAGTTCTTGTACTGCAGCCTTGGACGGACGGAAACTAAATCTTACATTCAGCGAATTTGAAATACTTGCGGCTTTAACCCGGCATCCTTCAAAAGTTCATACCCGCTCCGAACTGATTGAAATGCTGAGAGGAAATGAAGGGTTTGAAATAACCGAGCGTGCCATTGATGTACATATAGTTAATTTAAGGCGAAAGCTCGGAGAATTCGGCTCCGCAATAGAAACTGTAAGAGGCATCGGGTACAAATTCGGAGATGAAAAATGAAAAGAAGAGACCGACTATTCATATTAAGTATTATTCTTTTTGCATTCATTATTACAGGACTGACGATTCTTACCAAATCACAGCTTAAGCGATTTAACGAAGCGTATTATTACGAAGAAAAGCAGGAAATTGTTCTGCTTGCAAAACAAGTAAGCTGGGTATTAAAACCGCTGCTCCAAAACAAGTCATATAAAGAACTTAGAGAATTTTGCACACTGTTCGAAAAAAGCGATACACGTATATTTGTTATAAAAGACGGAAAAGTTCTTGCCGACTCGGCTCCCGATAAACCTCGCAATATACCTGAAGAATTAAATGAAGATAAAACATTTATACTTTCTCAAACAGTGTATCATTTGACACCTCTTGATATAAAAGGCGACAATTACGTATTAGGAATTGCAACCGCAACTTCCTACATAAACAGAATCGTTACAAAATCAAAAAAATACATCGTCATAACCATTATAACGGGTTCCGTAATCGTTCTGCTTTTTTCTCTCGGTACATTAAGTTTATACCGTGCGTTTAACCGGCTTCAAAACAGCGCCGTACAAATTGCGGAAGGTAATCTGGATACAGATATTTTTGTCCCTAAAAACGGAATCTTGCAAGAACTTGCGGCAGCGATTGATAAAATGTCAAAACAGTTGAAAATACAGATTATTGAAATGCGAAAACTTGAAAATTTCAGAAGCGAATTTATTGCAAGCGTTTCTCACGAACTTAAAACTCCGCTGACAGGTATTTTATCATCGGTTGAAATACTCGAAGAAGAGACTTATAGCGAGAATCCGACCGTAGCAAAATGTCTTTCCATACTTAATAAACAATCTCAAAGGCTGAATTCACTCGTACAAGATATATTGAGTCTCTCGGAAATAGAGCGCAGAAAAATATCCGAAAGCAAGGATTTCAAAAGATTTAATCTGGCAAATGTAATCCGAAACAGCATCTCAATGTGCCCTGCAACTGATATAATGTTTAATCTCTATCTTGAAGATGCGGAAATACTCGGAGACAGCTCTCTTATTGAACAAGCGGTAATTAATCTTATTATGAATGCAATTAAATACAGCAAAACCGAAGTTATAGATATTACGCTTACACGAACCAAAGATAAAACAGCAAAAATTGTCGTAAAAGATTACGGCATAGGTATTCCGCAAGAACATCTTGCAAGAATATTTGAGCATTTTTATCGTGTAGACAAAGCCCGAAGCCGCGATATGGGAGGAACCGGACTCGGACTTGCAATAGTTAAAAATGTTGTTAATCTCCATAACGGTGAAATAAGCATTAAGTCGGAAAACGGCGCAGAGTTTACAATTATCCTGCCTTTATTGACATAAGTTTGTCTTGTTGATATTATAAACTTTTCTTATGAGGAGATAAAGAGATGAAATATTCAACAGACGGAACTCAATACCATATAGGATTAAAGCAGGGCGATATCGGAGAATACGTAATTTTACCCGGCGACCCCAAAAGATGTGAAAAAATTGCCGCATATTTTGACAACGCGGAATTAATCGCAGACAGACGCGAATTTACAACTTACACGGGATACCTAAACGGAGTTAAAGTGAGTGTAACTTCAACAGGTATAGGGGGTCCGTCTGCCGCAATAGCACTGGAAGAACTCGTTAAGGTCGGAGGTAAATATTTTATCCGTGTCGGAACCTGCGGCGGAATGGATTTAGGAGTAAAAAGCGGGGATTTGGTCATCGCAACCGGCGCGGTCAGAATGGAAGGAACTTCCAAAGAATACGCGCCTATAGAGTTTCCGGCAGTTGCGGATTATGATATTGTAACCTCTTTAATACAAGGTGCAAAAAAGCTAAACCTTCCATATCATGTAGGTATTGTGGAATGCAAAGACTCTTTTTACGGACAGCATAGTCCTGATTTGATGCCTGTAAGTTACGAACTTAATAACAAATGGAACGCATGGCTTAAACTCGGATGTCTGGCTTCCGAAATGGAATCAGCCGCATTATTCACAGTAGGAAGCTATCTCAGAGTCAAAGTCGGCTCAATATTCCTTACGGTTGCAAATCAGGAAAGAGAAAAACAGAATCTGGATAATCCTGTTGTACACGATACCGATTCGGCAATTAAAACCGCAGTGGAAGCTATAAAAATATTGATTTAAAAAAATCCCGGTTTAAAAACCGGGATTTTTTGCTTAGATAAGCTTTTTGATATAATTAATAATTTGCCGTTTGCTCTCTGATGTTTCAGCCGAACAACCCAATATACGCAAGATTTCATCCATTGAAATAAGCTTGTTGGGCAAGCATAAGAATTTTGATTTAAGCGTACTGAAATTATGTACCAAATTATCAATCAGAGCATTATCCGGTTCCCGAATGTCGCGTCTGCTTATATCAATAAGATTACCGGCCTTTCTCAGGCTTTCCAGCTCGGCAATTTCTTTGGAATTAGTTTCCCTGAATGTTCTTACGCTGTCAGCAGATTCTTTTAATTTGGCATAAAGATTAAATTTGTTATATAAATCAATTGCATAACCCTTAACGTTGTCAAATACATTACGCATATTTTCCATCGCCAAGCCTCTTTCATAGGAAGTCGAAAACAACCTTACGGGAATATCTCCTTCCGAATTTCTGTAATTTGCGCTTGCCTCGCGCACTGCTTTAGGTATGTCGGGAATCTGTGATTTAATACTTAAACACTCCAAATCTTTCATTCTTAAAAATACACCAAGTTTTTTATTAAGCACTTTCAAAGATTCTTCTCTGTTCATAGCGGGAACTTCGGTTATTGTTCTGCGCATTTTCCCGTCGGAATGTAAATAGTAAGATTCCGTTCCGAGTATATCTCTGGAGCTTTCAGCACCGTTAGCAAACTTGGTATAAAGTTCTTCATTATCAGGCAGAGTTGAAGCATAAACATCAACTTTTTGTTTATCGGACATTTTTGATGTATTATTCTTTTCCCAGCTGTACGGACTGTATTCCATAAGCCAATTACCGCCGTTTTGTGCCGTTTTATCCGTAAATAAACCCTTAAAAGCGGTACTATTAATTGCATTTATTTTCATACTCTTAACCTCTTATATACCTTTTACTCTGTGCTGTCTGCAGAAATTCTTAAATGCATTGAACATCGGCTTTAATTCTTTTTCAATAACATCTTTCAAATTTTGGCTCTTAACAGTTCTTTCTGCTGATAATTGATTTATCTCACCACGTTTTGTATAAATACCCGCCGTTGCTTTTCTAATGTTTTCAACACAATCACTTATTGCAGCTTTACACCTTTCGATTTCCTTCTTAATATTTTCGATTTGCTTTGCGACAAAATTTGCTTCTTCAGTGTTTTTATCTGCAACTTCCAGCGAAAGTTGTTCTATCTCTGTATATCTTTTATTTTTCTTGAGATAATTATCAAGTTTTATTTCCAAATCATTTTTCCTGGCCTGATTATCCGCGGCAATCCCTTTCAAAACACCGATTTCATTTTCTTTTTGTTTTATACTGTTATCAATAACAGCAATTCCGTCCTCCAAGCTTTCTTTTCTGTATCTTGCATCACCCGCTCTGTCATAAAATCCGGTAAGCTCCGCAGCTTCCCACTGTTTATATTTTGCTTCCACAGCATCGGCATAACCACCCATTTCTCTGCGGTAATAATATTCTCTTACTTCATTAAAATCATCTCTCAAATTCTTTCTTGACTTACCGAGATAATTTTCTCTGACATCTTCCAGCACCGGATATTTTGGTTCATTATCGTATACAACATAATCCACTTTATCCTTAATTACATCACCTACAGGCTCCATAGGATTTGCAAAGTATACTTTTCCGGTTAAATTCTTATGATAAGCTCCGACAGCTTCTTCAACACTTGAATTTTTATGCCAGTAGCTGTTATTCTTCAAGTCATCTTTACCTTTTTTGATTTGATAGTCGGTTGTTACCCCCTGAAAATTTAATTTACCTGACTGAGATACTGAATTTCTGATAGGCGCAATTTTCATTTTTTACCTCCTTAAACACTCCTAATAGACCTCTTGTATATCACCTAAGATATAAATTTATTATGTCTATTCTAAATCAAACAATATATATGTTAATAGTGTTTTAAGAAATATTAAAATATTTTTTTTTAGAAATCTCCATTAGGGGAAAATGCTTTCTAATACTTCGATTCATAAATCACGAAGAGTTCGGGTTGGGTGTTTCTTTGTACCCTTTTCTTGTGGGCACAGAGAAGGGTAAGAGGAGGGGGTAAATGGAGGGGGGGGGGTAAATAAACAACAAAGTTATTGCCGGGCAAGTATGCTCAACCGACCTTCCCCCGATTCACGGCTCGCAATTCACAAATTACCGTAAGACCCGAGTGTTTAACTGTTTTGTATAAACCTCCATCATCAGGGCTTGACAAAGATTTTAAGATACGTTATACTTTCCTTGTATCGATATATCGATACAAGGAAAGTATTTATGAACAAAGAATTAACATTAAATTTAAACAAAAATTGGTGGCGCAGGTCAGTTTAACTGCCCTTATTTTTCACTGTTTTGTTTAAGTTTTGGGCAGTTAAAACCCGAGGGTTTTGTCTGCCGGTTTGTCAATCTGTGTTAACGAATGTAAACAAAATCCGATGGGGACGGCAATTTTAGAGTTTTACAAGTTTTAGGAAAGTACAGGTCATGACAAAAATAGATGATAAAAAATTATTTAATTCTCTGCCGAAGCAGATAAAGCCCGCTGCGCGTTTTGTGAGACATCAGGAAGAAGCAACGGGTCTTTCGACATCAAGATTTATCCAGGATGTAACAACCTGCCTTATTCCAAAGGCAGTATTTTCAAGAAGCTTAGCGGACTTAACGGAGAATACATTTCTTGAAGTCTCTGAAGAGGCATTAATTTATTTTGTGCCGACAATATTGGGCGAAATGGCCGCAAGAAAAGTTTTCTCAAAAGGACTGACTCCGGATTTAAAAAAAGAAGTTGCAGCAACGGGGGTTGAACTTATTGAAAAAAATGCAAAAAATAACAAAAAAGTATTACCGGTCAAAGCGGCTATTGCCCTTGCAGCGATGGCGATTCCGCTAACGGAATATTCCCTGAATTATATAAAAAATTTAATGACCTTAAAAATATTCAAAAAGAGTGATTTTAAAAATATCGCATCACTTGAACAAACAAAAGAGGATAAAAATCATCAGGAAAAAGTTAAAAAAAGCGCACAGAGAAATATCGGACTTGCCGGAGGAATTTACGCGGGTTGTCTGGGGCTTGCGGCACTGCTTGCAGCGAAAGGCAAAAATTCTAAAGTACTTCAAAAAGTATCGGAATTTATTGTTGCACCCGGAAACAAACTGTTCAAAAATTCTCCGAAAGCAAAGAATTTTATGAACAAATACTTTTGCATGGATTTTAACAGCCAGAGAGGAAAACTCTGCTTGAGTCAGGGGCAACTTACTACCTGCGTTTTGACAGGCGGGGCAGGATATTTCGGAGCTTCCGCGGACAGAGGCAGGGAAAACCTTAAAGAAACAGCAACCCGTTTTCCGCTCGTTGCATTATATGTAATTATGGGTAGCAAACCGATAGAAAAAGCTTTTACAAAATTATTGCAGAAATTCGGCAAGTGCAAGGATTTAATCGGTAACGATTTGAAGGTTCCGGAATTCAACGAATTGGGAGATTTGGCGCAAAAGCTTGCAAAGCAAAGAAATACCGCGCCGGAAAAAGAATACAAATCACTTGTTAAACAAAAAATTTTAATAAAAGGCCTGCCTTATATATTTTCTATAGGAGTAATGGGCTTCTTCGTTGCCGGAATGACAGTTCATTTTACAAAAAAACGCTATGAAAAGAGTAAAGCAAAGCAGCAGAACTAGGGAAATAAAAATTTTTCCCCATCCTCAAGTTTCTTAAATTATGGTAAAATCATTTTATAATGGAAGGACAGATTTTCAAGATTCACTCTGATTTTTATTACGTCAACTCTGATAACCAAATTCATGAGTGCAAAATCCGCGAGGTTTTAAAAAAACAAAAACAACAAATCTATGTAGGAGATTTTGTAAAATTTGAAAACGGCGCGATAGAGAAAATTTTACCGCGCAAGAATTTTATAAAACGTCCGACCGTAGCAAATATTGACAGGGTTATAATTATTTCAGCCGTAAAAGAGCCGGAACTTGATTTTACGCAGCTTAACAGATATATTGCGTTTGCAAAATACCATAATATTGAAACCGTACTTTGTTTTAACAAAAACGATTTATCCGAAAATGATAAATTAATAGAAAAAGTCTTTTCAATATATGAACCGCTCGGATATGACATTTTATTCACATCGGCGCTTGAAGGATACGGAGTTGAAGATTTTAAAGAACTGCTGCGCGGCAAAACTTCCGTACTGTGCGGTGCATCGGGTGTAGGCAAATCCAGTTTAATTAATGCGGTAAATCCTTCAGTTAATATAAAAACAAAAAAGGTCAGTGAAAAAACACAGCGCGGAACTCATACAACACGCCATTGCGAAATAATTCCCGTTGATGAAACATCGAGAATCGTTGATACGCCCGGTTTCAGCAACCTTAAGTTTGATTTTTTAATGCCTAACGAAGTCGATTTGCTCTTCAGTGAAATATCAAAATATAAAAAAGGATGTAAATTTCAGGACTGTTTACATTTGGCGGAAACGGGATGTGCGGTTAAAGAACATTTAAACGAAATTGACGAAACGCGGTATAAGAGTTATGCTGAATTTGTGGAAGAAGCTTTGGAGTACAAAGAGCGCGTAAAAAAACGCGGAGTCAAAGTCGAAACTTCTCACAAACAGCACCACAACAAAACGGCTGTAAAAATAAGCACACGCAAAAGACAGAGTGCAAGAAACACACAAAAACAAAGTATATATAGGAATTTAGACGATGAACGGGATGAATGAATTAATTGAACTTGTTGACAAATATTTGGATAAGTATATGGGAATAACTTATCCCGAGGATATTTTTAAATCAATGAAATACACACTGTCTTTGCCCGGCAAACGTTTAAGACCGGTTATGTGTCTTGAGACTTCGCGTCTGCTCGGCGGTGATATCGCAAAAACACTTCCTTCCGCCTGCGCAATAGAGATGCTTCACGTTCAAAGCTTAATCCATGACGATTTGCCCTGTATGGATAATGATGATTTCAGGCGCGGCCAACCCTCAAACCACAAAGTTTTTGGAGAGGCAACGGCAGTACTTGCGGGAGATGCACTTATAACTTATGCCATACAAACAATTATTGAAAAATCCGAAGGTTTAAGCGATTCGCAGCTTGTAAGAATTATTCACGAATATACAAAATTTGCCGGTGCTTACGGGCTCATCGCGGGACAAGTCGCAGATATCGAATCGGAAGGCGGAAAACTGGTTAAATCCCCCGAAGAAACGCTTGATTTTATTCATCTTAATAAAACCGCCGTACTGTTCAGGCTGGCGGTAAGAGTGGGGGCAATTATCGCGAATGCCGGCGAAAACGTAATTGAAGAGTTTGATAATTTTGCAAAAAAATTCGGACTCGCATTTCAAATATATGATGATATTATGGATGAAATATCTTCTTTCAGCGAGCTCGGCAAAACCGTCGGAAAAGATAAATTATCCGGAAAGCTTACATACGTCTCACTCTACGGACTTAATGAAGCCAAAAATAAATTTAACTCCCTAACCAGAGAATGTTATGATATAATAGAAAAGTACGATTCGACAGTTTTCAGAGACATACTGACAAAACTGTCAGGTAAAATCGGGAGTTGTTAATGGATTTTTTACAAATATACAATACCGGATATGAAGTAATTTTTGTGGCATTTTCCGCCATTGTTACGGCACAGATAATCAAATGTATATTACATTTAATTGTAAAAAAGAGTTTGGATTTAAGATTATTTACAACAACCGGCGGTATGCCGAGTTCGCATTCCGCGGGTGTAATGGGGCTTTCGACGGCTGTCGGACTTATAAGGGGATTTGATTCAATAGAATTTGCAATTGCGCTGGGTTACGCATTTATCGTAATGTATGATGCGGCAGGCGTAAGACGTGCGGCGGGAAAACAGGCGGCATGCTTAAATAAAATCATTATGGATTTATATAAACAGGATTTGCAGGAAGCCGGAGGAAAACTCAAAGAACTCTTGGGACATACACCGATGCAGGTTTTTGCGGGAGCAATCTACGGAATTTTATACGCGTATTATTTTCATATTTTACTCAGCGGATTAAAATAAGATTTATAATTCAAAGTACTCCGCTTTATCAAGTGTTCGCTCATCTCTGTAATAACTGTTGTAAAGCTTGGCTTTTCTTATTATATCGTACCATTTATCATATTCAGCCATGAAATTGTCTTTATCTCTGTTCATATAGTGTATTGTTACAATGCCTTCATAGCCTTTTGTAACCCTGAAAAACTCACACTGCGCCTTTATTTTGCCGTAATCTTCCGTACATCTTCCGAGGATTACATCATTATCCCTCAGGCGCAAAGTCTTGTAAGGCGATGTCGGGTTCATCCTGCGCATTCTTGCCATGTTATTACCGGCAAAAACATTTATCGGGAAATTTGAATCTTTATAAGAATGTACAACAATGGTACGCGTCCAGTTTTCGCTCGTCTGTCCGCCCGGAACGTACTGCAAAATAGCTTCATTGCCGATTTTTTTGTAATACCCTTTTACCCATAATTCTCTATCCGGAAATTTGATTATAATTGTTTCATAAGCGTATACACCGAGAATTGCCGAACAAAGAAACAAACTAATAAATAAAAGGATTTTTTTCATAGGCAATTACTCCTTTTTCTTTAACGCCGCTTATTTGGTGAAGAAGTTCCGGTGCAAAAATTTCACTTTCAAAATGGCCGATATCGTAAACAACGCATGCGGAATCCAATGCGGTATGGAATTTTAAATCTCCGGTTACAAATGCGTCTGTTTTCCCGATAAATTCGGAGCCTGAACCCGCGCAAAAACCGATAGTCTTTATTTTTTGAATATTTTTATTATTAACATATCTCAAATGCGGAGAAATATTCAAAAGCTTTTGACGCAGCTCTTTTGGAGTTATACTTTCTTCAAGTTCCACCACTCTTACAAAATCATCGCTTGCACTCACTTTAAATCCGAGTTTTTGGATTATTAAATCCGTTGTTCCGCCTTTTGCTCTGTCAAGATTTGTATGCGCACAATAAATATTTATCGATTTGTATTTAAGCGGAACAAAAAACAGAGGATGATGAGATATTATCATATCACAGTTTTGCTCTGCCGCCTGATTGAAAACATCATCCGTAACCGTCAGTGCAAACATGATTTTATTCACGTTGTTTTCGGGAAGGTCAACTATCCAGCCGCTTGCATCCCAGCTTTCCTGAGTCTCTAAAGGCGCAAAGTGTTCAATTCTCTCCGTGATTTCATACTTATTCAAAAATCTCCTCCAAAATTTGTTTGGCAATATTTTGTTTGGAATCTTTTTCAAGATGTTTGATATTCAGATTTTTATCAAGAATATAAACCTCGTTTTCGTCACTGTTAAATCCGATATCTTTTCTGGAAATGTCATTTGCCACAAGATAATCGCATCCTTTATTTTGAATCTTTATTTTGGCATTCTCAATAAGATTCTCGCTTTCCGCGCAAAAACCTACAATAACGGTATTTGGAGTTCCGGCAATTTCTTTAAGAATATCCGGATTCTTAACAAGTTCAAGCGTAACTTTATCATTGCCGTCTTTTTTAATTTTTTCTACAGAAGGATTTGCAGCTCTGTAGTCAGAAACCGCAGCCGCCATTATAACGCAATCCTGATTTTTTAAACTTTCTTTTACGGCTCTTTCCATATCCTGAGCGGTTTCAACAACAATATTTGTGTAATTTCGCTCCGCTTTAAAAGTCGAAATCAAAGTTACGTCAGCGCCTTGAGCATAGGCGGCATCAGCAAGCGCAAACCCCATTTTTCCGGATGACGAATTGGAAATATACCTTACGGGATCAATTTTTTCCTTCGTACCGCCCGCTGTTATCAATATACGTTTACCTGACAATTTTTTTTCCGAAAACAAGATATCAACGGTCTTATCAAAAATTTCTTCGACTTCTCTCATACGCCCGGTTCCCGAAGTTCCGCAGGCAAGAAAACCGTCGTCCGGCTCAAGTATATAGTATCCGTGCGCTCTCAATTTTGCCAAATTCTCCCGTACAAACGGATTGTTCCACATATTTGTATTCATCGCGGGCGCAAGCAGTATTGGTTTCGAAAACGCACACGCAGTTGTTGTCAACAAATTATCACAAATACCGTTTGCAATTTTGGAAACAGTATTGGCACTCGCCGGAGCTATAACAAAAATATCCGATTCCGTAAGTGCAATATGTTCGGGTTTATACTCGTCAATTTCAAAACTGTCAATATAAACTTCGTTTCCCGAAAGGGTTTGAAGTGTAAGTTTGGTTACAAAATTCAAGGCATTAGGTGTAACAACAACTCTTACATTGGCATGCGCTTTTTTGTACAACCTTATAAGTGTACATATTTTGTATGCGGAAATTCCGCCTGTTATTCCGATAAGAATTGTTTTATTTGTCAGCATAGAACTATTATACATCAAAGCCGCATTTTACGGAATCACATTTGAGAGTTCCGATTCATCTGTTCTTATACCGTTTTACTATTTGAGTTTACGGGAAAAATATGCATTCTTCCCGTAAACTCTCCGGAAAGTTTCCAGGGATAAAAATACGCTTGCAGATTTACCGGTATATACATTCCCCAAAAAGGTTATTGCGCAAAAAACAATCTTGTGCTACAATTTACCAAGAAAGGGGTGAATATGTTGGTTTCTGCAATTTCGGTAAATCACAATCAAAATTATAACTTAAGTGCAAACATGCCGTTTTATAATAATCGCGGTAACGAAGCCATCAATGATACATCATTTAATTCACTGACCCCTTATGCAAACAGAAAGGCCGTTTCGACGGATAAATTACCCCAAGTCATGGATAATATAAACGAATGGAAAAATTTCTGCCATAGCCGGATTGTCGGCGGAAAGCTTAATGTTATAGCATAATTGGTTTATGAATGAGAGTCTTATTTTAGGTTTTTTTGACGGTGTACATATAGCACATCAGGCTGTTGTGAAAACTGCCGTTGAATATTCCCCAAATACGGCATTGATTACACTTAAAAACTTCAATAAAACCTGCGAATACATTATGAGCAGGGAGAATTCTTACTTAAAACTCAAATCTTACGGTGTAAAAAAGATTATAGAGCTTGATTTTGAAGAATTTGCACCCATGCCTGCCGAAAAATTTATTGAATATTTGTCCGAAAATTTTTCGCCCGTTTCAATTTCTACCGGATTTAATTACACTTTCGGCAGAAATAAACACGGAGACAAAAAACTGCTTGCAGAGTATGCGAAAAAATATAATTACAAATATTTTTGCGTAGACCCGCAAACTTACAATAACAAAATTATCAGCTCAAGCCTTGTAAGGGAATTATTAAAAAACGGAGAAATTGAAGAAGCAAATAAACTTCTTGCAAGTCCGTTTATTCTTGAGGGAAAAGTTATTCACGGCGCGGAACTCGGCAGAAAATTAGGGTTTCCGACCGCAAATATAATTTATCCCGAAAACATTATAAAAATACCTTACGGAGTATACAAAGTTAAAATCGGACAAAGAAAAGGCATGCTGAATTGGGGCGTAAAACCAACCGTCAATAACACGCCGTCACCGATTATTGAAGTACATATTTTAGATTTTAATGAAAATTTGTACGATAAGAATATAAAAATTGAAGTCTTAAAGAAAATCAGAGACGAAAAAAAATTTGAGTCACTGGAGGAGCTAAAGCTCCAAATACAAAAGGATACAGAATTATGCTCAAAGTAGTTATTATAGGTTACGGCGGAATGTTTACAAATCTGATAGCCGGAACATTGGATGCGAATTGTGAAATAGCCGGTGTTTTACGAAAAGAAACCGTGAAATATCCGCCTTTTATAAGAAAGCTGAAAGACTTAATTAACCCGTCTCTTGATTATAACTACATAAAAAGTTACAACTTGCCGGAAATTAATGTCAGGGGAGTAAATACAAAAGAGTTTAAAAATATTCTTTTGAGACTCAATCCGGATATTGTTTTGGTCGGTTCCTGGGGAGAGAAAATTAAAAAAGAAATATACGATATTCCCAAAATCGCAACAATAAACGCCCATCCTTCATTGCTTCCCAAATACAGAGGGCCAAACCCGTACTTTTGGACAATAAGAAACCGTGAACAAACAAGCGGAGTGACATTTCATCTGGTTGATAGCGATTTTGATACGGGCGCAATACTTGCCCAGGAGGAAATTAAAATTTTTCCGTCGGATACGGGTAAGTCTTTAAAAGAACGCACAGTTCTTGTTGCGCGCGGTGTTGTATGTGAACTTTTGAATTCTTTAAGAGAAGATATAATTATTCCGCTCCGGCAAAGAGAGGACAAAGCCAGTTATTATTCTCATCCGGACGGTTTGGAGCTCGATTTTAACAATACATCCGAAGATAACCACGCTCTGATTCGTGCGATTTATCCGTGGGATGAAGCATTTTTCTTTCATAATAATACCTGTCTTGCCGCCTGTCCGGACATTCTTGAAATTAAAGAGAACGATTCGGAATTTAAAAAAGCCGGAAGCGTTATTGATACGGATTATAAGAAAAAAACCGTAAGTATTTTATGCGCAGATAACAAGGTTTTAACCATGTCCGTCAAATTGTACCGAAAATGCGACAGACCGTTTACGGGGAATTATATTAAACGTGATATTAAAAAAGGCGAAGTAATTGAATCGGTAATTTATTAGCCGGCTTTAACCCTTAAGCATAACCATCAAAACGGAAATATCAGCGGGTTTCACACCGCCTATGCGCGAGGCTTGCGCAAGATTTGCCGGACGTATTTTTTCAAGCTTTTCTCTTGTTTCGGTCGAAATATGTTTGATTTTGGAGTAGTCAATATTAGCCGGAATTCTGTATTTTTCAAGCTTTTCAGCTGTTTCAACCTGTTCTTCCTGACGTTTTATATAACCGTCGTACTTAATCAGAACTTCAACTTCTTCAACTATATCATCGGGCAGATTTAATTCTCTTGTCTCTTTATCAAGCTCCTTAAAGATTTGATAATTGATATTCGGGCGCTTTAAAAGTTCGGCTAAACGCATTCCGCGCTCAATACTTTCTCCCGCTTTTGCCAAAATCTCATTTACACTTTCCGTAGCCGGAATTTTTGTCTCTTTCAATCTTTCAATTTCTTTATTAATGTTTTCTTGTTTGGTCAAAAATCTTTGATACTGTTTATCATCAATCAATCCGATTCGGTGTCCGATTTCGGTCAGGCGGCTGTCCGCGTTATCCTGTCTTAAAAGCAGCCTGTACTCAGAACGCGATGTAAGCATTCTGTAGGGTTCCTGAATATCTTTTGTTACCAAATCATCAATGAGAGTTCCAATATAAGATGACGCTCTTGACAATTCCAAAGGCACGGAATTATTCAAATATTTTACCGAATTAATGCCGGCAATTAAACCTTGTGCCGCAGCTTCTTCATATCCGCTTGTACCGTTAATCTGACCTGCAAAAAATAAACCTTCAATATCTTTTGACATAAGAGAATGTTTTGTCTGCACGGCCGGAACATAATCATACTCAACCGCATAAGCGGGTTTAATAATATGCGCTTTTTCAAGTCCCGGAAGCGAGCGAAGCATTTCTACCTGAACACAAGCCGGCAGACTTGTTGAAAATCCCTGAATGTAAACCTCATAAGTGTTTAACCCTTCCGGCTCAATAAAAATATGGTGCGAAGGATTTGAGGCAAAACGTACGATTTTATCTTCAATAGAGGGGCAGTAACGCGGGCCTACACCTTGAATAAGCCCTTGATACATCGGCGATTTATCAAGATTTGCGCGTATAATCTTATGCGTTTCTTCATTTGTTCTTGTTAAGTAGCAAGGAACCTGCGGTCTTATCGGACGGTCAGGTTTGAACGAATAAAAACTCAGCTTTTCATCGCCCGGCTGAAGTTCCATTTTGGAATAATCAATCGTGCGCTTGTCAACCCTTGCCGGAGTGCCGGTTTTGAGCTTCTTTGTCATAATTCCGTGCTTTCTTAACGAGTCTGACAAACCTATTGCGGCACGTTCTCCGAGCCTTCCGCCCGGATATGCCTGAAGCCCGACATACATTTTTCCGTCAAGCGAAGTTCCGGTTGTGAGTATAATTGCGCCGCAAGCGTATTCCAATCCGTACTCATCAACAGCACCGGTAATTCTGCCGTCTTTTACTATAATTTCGGTAATACAAGTTTGTTTAATCCAAATATTGGGCGTACTTTCAAGAATATGTCTCATATATTGAGTGTATTCTTTTTTATCCGACTGAGCCCTTAGAGCCCTTACGGCAGGCCCTTTAGAAGAATTTAGAGTTTTCATTTGAATATACGTAGCGTCTGCGACTTCTCCCATAACTCCGCCGAGCGCGTCAATCTCACGCACCAGAGTTGATTTTGCGGGCCCGCCTATAGCCGGATTACAGGGTTGTAACGCGATATTATCAACATTTAAAGTGCATAAAAGAACATTACATCCCATCCGGGCGGCGGAAAGTGCGGCTTCGCATCCTGCATGCCCGGCACCGACGACTATTACATCAAATTTATTATCTAAATAACCCATAATCCAATTATACAACAAAGGGGAAAGTATTCCGTAAAAAAATTCATGACTTTTTCAAAACCCGCATTAAACTAATATCATACAGATGAATGAAATTTATTTCAAACAGTAAAGAATACCTTAATAATATCCGATATTATTAAAGGAAGGACGGTTTATATTGTTTAATACAATGAACACAATACGGCCGCGTCCCTATCCTCAGAGGGAAACCGGCAATTATAACGCAGGCAACGAAAGCACGGATAAAGACGGGCATAACGGTAATGCCCAAGACCAACAGCAGCAGCGCCGGAATCCGCAAGTAATTGCACGCGGCAGAGCGGAAGATATTCAACAGCAAGCTGTTCCTCCGCGCCAGGCAATATATTCTCCCGCACAAAATGCTTATCCGTCCCAAACACCGCAAAAACAGGTTTATCCGGTTAATACTCCCCCCGCAATCAGGTATAATCCGCATCAGGTAAACCCGATGCAATATCAGGCCGCGCAGGCGGGCTATCAGCCTATAGAAACAGCTCCGGCAGCTCCGGCGCCACAGAACACCCAAAGAAGCAACAAGGTTAATATTGCCCAAATTCTTAAAGATTTCCGCAATACAATAAAAGCAATTGCGACACCGGCAGAGATTGAAGAACAGGTAAATCACTACCTGCAAATTGTAGAACAGCAGGTAAGAGAACCCAAGCCGCAAGTAAATTTAATACAGAGCAACCTTAAAATTGCCGCTTCTTTATTAGACAGATATATATCCGAAACACTTAATAAAGATTCTAAAGTAGTTCAAAATTGGTTGGACGCTTTATTTCTTCAGCGTATCAATTACAGCTATAATGAAGAAGAAATTAATCCGAATTTTCTAGTAAAATTTCCGGAACAAAGACAAAAGGCAAAACCTGAACCGCAGCCGGCTCAAGAGCCCGTACAACAAAATGAAAATATAAATCCCGAACCTATTCCGGAAGCCTCAGAAGAAATTTTGGAATTTGAACCGGAAGAGTTGAGTTTTGAAGAAGAATATACTCAAGCCAAAGAAGTTATTTCCAAAAAACCCAATATAACCATTATTCCGCAAGATACAAAATTAAAATCCCTGTTTGTCGAAGCAAAAAAACAGGCATTTTCAAACAATCCGCAAAAAGCAATGCAAATATTTAAGGAAGCTTTCAACAGAGCATCCGAACTTAAAGATACCGAAACACAATCAAGAATTTGTCTTGAAATAGGTAAAATATATGATGATAATGATCATTTCGTTCAGGCATTAAACAGCTATAACCGTTCGCTTCAATACACAACAGATGTTAATGTAAAATCAAGAGCTCATTTTTCCATGGCTCAAATTTACGATGACGTTAACGAAGTTGAACCCGCATTAAACCATTATTTTACATCTATTGCCTATGCCGGAAAATCAGACGATTTAATCGGCCAGTCCGATTCGCTCACAAGGATGGGAAATATATTCACAGATAAATATGACTCAAATGCGTTTGATTATTATGAAGTTGCAAGAAAATTGGTTGAACAAACAACCGACAATTCAATGAAAGGCTATGTATTAAGCAATACGGCGGATGCGTGCGTACAGTTCAGAAAAAATGATAAAGCGTTAAAATATTATGCCGAAGCGGTAAAAAATTATGAAAAAACAAACGCCGTTGAAGAAATAGCCCAAAATTATAAATCAGCAGCACAAATTATGATTGATTTTCAGAGCCCGAATAAGGCGAAATCTCTGCTGAAAAAAGCTCTTGTAAATGCGGTTAAAACACATAACGATGATTTGATTGCAGAAATTAATACAATGCTTGCCTCCGTTGAATCTTAGTTTATATTTCAACCGCAAAAATATAAAACCGGTTTATTTACACGTTTTATCGACAGTCGGCGAAAGTCCTTTAATTGCAAAGGGTTTAGCAAAATATACCGCACTAATAATTCCGAGTATTGCGCCGAGAACGTTTAAAGATGTTTTAGCAGCATTCCATTTTGCAGGCAAAAAATTGGAAATAGAAAGTAAACCGCTTCCGGCCATAAGATAGATATAAGCTTTAAAAATTCCTCTCGGCACGGCAACGCAATCTTGTACATCGCGCGGATTTTTAACATTATCTGCAATGATATCAATAAATTCCCTTTTCTGCGGTTTAGAATTATTATAAAAATTCGGTGAAGTTTGTATTTTTGAAACATTCATAACAATTTAATAAAAACCTCTAAAAAATTTTTTTGTCAAATATTTGAAAATAAAACTGTTTATGTTAGTATAAGTTTGTTGAAAACTAAATACATGGGTGCGTGGCGCAGTTGACTCTGCCGAGAAAAATCCGAACCGTTGAGGATTTTTCGAGAGGTAGCGAACACGGAAGTGTTCCCGCTGACAACTGCGAAACGAAAATCTTGAAAGTTGAATACATGGGTGCGTGGCGCAGTTGGTAGCGCAGTTGACTCTTAATCAATTGGTCGTGGGTTCGAGTCCCACCACACCCAAAATAAATAAGGTCCGCGCCTGCGGGCCTTATTTATTTGTGTAGGGGATGTAGTTTTTTGTCCAGGTTGATTTGTACGGCTAGATAGATTATTTTGGTAAAGTAGGCTTTGTGTGGGCGTTTTCGGGTCGGA
>CALUSF010000019.1 GCA_944323325.1 Candidatus Gastranaerophilales bacterium | reverse complement strand
TGTCATGCTGAACTTGTTTCAGCATCTTTCCAATCGGGCGTTCCCCTTCCTTTTGGTAAGATCCCGAAATAAATTCGGGATGACATTTATTATAAAAAAAAGAGGGCAGTTAACCCTCTTTTAATTGATTTTTGGAACTCTGAAAAATCCGTTTTCCTCATCGGGCGCGTTTTTCATAAGTTCTTCCTTGGTCTGCTCGTAGTAGACTTCGTCTTCTCTCATTACATTTACAAAATCTATGGCGTGCGCCATCGGCTCCACGTTAGAAGTATCAACTTCGTTCATTGCATCTACGTGTTTAAGAACATCGCCCAGTTGTTTTGTAAACTTTTCTTTTTCATCTTCCGTTAATTCCAAACGAGCCAGTTTTGCAACATGTTCAACATCTTTTATTGTAATCATAATTTCTTACTCCAATGCTATATTATCATAAAAAAGTTCTCTTTATCAAGCGGATTTTTCCATAATGTTTTCTAACTGTTTTACGGCATTTTCAACTGTATCATTTATGACTTTATAATCAAATTTCTTTGAATTTTCTATTTCAGTTTTGATGGAGGCAAGGCGCTTTTGTATTGCTTCTTCGCTTTCCGTGTGGCGTCCTCTTAAGCGGGCCTCAAGTTCTTCCAAAGAAGGTGGTAAAATAAATATTAAAACAGCTTCCGGCATAAGGTTTTTGACATTTAAAGCACCTTTTGTATCAATCTCCAATATCAGGTCTTCATTATTATTGAGGCAATTTTGTACAAAATCTTTTTTTGTGCCGTAATGATTCCCGGAAAACTCAGCCCATTCAAGAAAATCATTGTTTGAAACACTCTCTTTGAATTCTTCGGGGCTTAAAAAAAAGTAATTGACTCCGTGAATTTCACCTTCTCTTTTGGGTCTTGTTGTACAGGATACGGAGAGTTTATAGTCAGGATGTTTTTTTAAAAACTCTTTGATAACAGTGCCTTTGCCTACGCCTGATGAACCCGATATTACAAATAATTTGCTCATTCGACCTCCCTGAAACCTCTGTGTACGACTGTCTCAAAAGAATTCGTCTCAGCAGGCTGTTCAGCTTCAAGAGTCTTAATATCAATGCTTTGTTCGCAATATTGTTCCTGGGTACTTTTTTCCGTTAATTTTGTGTTTTGTCTGAAATTGGATATCAAGTCTTTTGTCAATTGCGGCATATCCATAGACTCGGTGCAAATTTCTATATAGCAAAGCTTATCCATTATTTGCGTTACTTTTAGAGCCTTGTCAAAATCCTCTTCGGTTGTAACTTTTGTTGACCAGACATCCCCTTCAAAAACACGCGCAAACTTCGAATAATTCATCTGCATAATATCGTTGAACTTATCGTCAGGACTGTTTGATAAAACTCTTTCTATTGTATATCCTTTGTTGTTGAGTACTATAATTATCGGTTTGATTCCGCGCCGTAGCATATTTCCGACTTCCATTGCCGTGAGCTGGTGAGAGCCCTCTCCGGTTATTAAAATAACCCTTGATTTAGGCTTTGCAATACAAACTCCGAGTGTTGCAGGGGTTGCCCAGCCGATAGAGCCCCAAAGCGTTTGAGTCTGCAACTCGGTATTGTAAGGAAGTTTCATTAATGCGACACCATGCGGAATAATCCCAGTTTCAGCAATCACAATATCATTGTCTTTGATAAATTCCTGTAGTCTGGGGTAAATATACGAAGATGTCAAAGCCTTCTCTTCCGGCTCGAGAACTTCATATCCAATCTGTGGTTTTTCAATCTTTATATCTTTCTTATCAATGAGTTTTGTTACAGCTTCCAGAATATCGCTCATTTTTATGTTGTCATAACGTGTTCCTTCCACATAAGTATAAGTCCCGTAAATTGCTATGTGGTCGTTTATTTTATAAGGAAGGTTGAATCCGAAAGCGTTTAAGTCCGTATAAACAGGCCCTATTGCAATTAGGCAGTCCGTTTCATTAATATATTTTTGTGAGGTCGGATTTGCAAATTTCGAAAAATATCCGCCAAGATACTTTTCGTAGTTCATGCCTATAAGGTTTGTTCCCATAAGAAAGTTTGTAACGGGAATTCCGGATTTTTCTACGAATTCTTTGTATTCAATTCTTGCGTCAAATCGTTTTACAAGTACATCGCCCAAAATGACGGGATTCTCCGAGTTGTTGATTTTTGCTGCAATTTTGGAAGCAGCTGTGCGTAAATTTTCTTCATCGCTTTGCCATTCGTATTTGGTATCTCTATCGGAAATCTCCATAACCGCAATATCAAGCGGAACGGCTATATAAACAGGTTTCTTTTCTTTAACAAAAACTTTTAGAACTCTGTCTATTTCAAGTTTTGCATTGTCTCTTGTTAAATACGCAGAAGCCGCCGTTACGGGTTTGTGAGCTTCATAAAAAGCGTAATAATTAACGTCGCTGAAATTGTGGTGTACGCACAATTTGTTATTAATGCATTTTGTGGCGGGAACGCCGACAATGCTTATAACGGGTATGTTTTCAGCCATGCAGCCCGCTATTGCATTTATAGCGCTTAACTCTCCGACTCCGTATGTTGTGATAATAGCTCCGTAACCGTTCATTCTGGCATATCCGTCAGCTGCATATCCAGCGTTAAGCTCATTTGTACAGCCAATCCAATGTGTGTTGGGATTGTTTTCGACTGCATATAAAAGGTTAAAATTGTAGTCACCCGGCAGCCCGAAAAAATCATTTATTCCAAGCTCTTCAAGTCTTTTAACTAAATATTCGGCTGTATTCATTCTCCGTCCTCTTAAAATTATTGAACCTATAATATCACAGGGGTAAATATAATTCCAGTACCGTTATGTCATTTATTAATGTTAATGGATTTGGTGTCTCTGGATTTTTTCTTTGATAAGTTATATCCCCGATGAAGCTTTATGCCGTGAATTCCTAATATTTTTTCTGCCCCATCTAAATAGATATAATTATATAAATATTGGACGGGAGCACTCTATTTTTATTTATTCCTAAATTATGCTATGTGAATTGATTACACAATAAGAAATTTTCTATATCACGCAATGTGTTACAACTTTCAATATTTATCCTTTAAAAACTATTACTTTGAGTAAATATTGTAGGATAAACAACTTTTAATTAATGCCGGGACTTACTTGTTTAGGTAAGTTTTTTGTTTGGATACTTATACCCGATTGGTGAGGTTTAGAATGGGGGGGATTTTTAATCCACGCTTTTATAGGAGCCTATTACATAGAACATTTTAACAATGGGTAAAATTTCTTTAAAGGCTTTTTCCACTTTTGAATCTGATATATGGCCTTCAAAATCAATGTAGAAAACGTATTCTCCCAGTTCTTTTTTTGAAGGGCGTGAGTCTATATATGACATATTGATATCGTATTTGTCAAGTATTGTAAGAATTTTGCTTAGCGCTCCTGCTTTATTTTCCGTGGAAAATGTTATGCTTGTTTTATCTTTGCCTGTGGGGCGGGTTGAGAATTTGGCAAGAAATATAAATCTTGTCTGATTATTTGTTTCATCATTAATATTAGTTTCAATGACCGGTACATTATACATCTTAGCGCATTCTTCACTGCCGATTGCCGCAACAGTCTTGTCATCAGGAGTAAGAGAGCGTATTGCAGCAGATGTCGAAAGCGTTGCTTCTTCAATCAGAGAATCCGAAAAATTGGCGCAGAGGTGTTTTTTACATTGCGCTAAGGCTTGCGGATGCGAACGTACAATTTTGATTTCGGATTTTTTGTCCGCATACCCGATTAAAGCATGATGTACATTCATTGTTGTTTCCGCAATTATTTTAAATTCTTCTTTTTTTAGTGATGACAAGTTGTCCAGTGTTTCACGGACAATGCCTTCAATAGAGTTTTCTATCGGAATAACGGCCGCCATATCTTCGCTGTTTTCATCTTTAAGCGCCTTAATAATTCCAGAAATTGATTTTAGGTTTGTACTTACGCAATTAAGCCGGAAGGCGTCTATAAATTTGTCCTTTGCAAAATCGCTGTATGAGCCTTTTGGACCTAAAAATAGCAGTTTTCTTATTTTTGCTGTATCTAAAATATCTGATGTCATTGATTTATTCCCTGTCTGAAGCGAAATCCCTTTGCAATATATTATTTACTCGTGTTGTTGCTTTGTCGATATCCCCTGTTTTATAGTACAATCTCGCAAGCAGCATTTCTCTGGAGGATGTAGGACTTGTATTGTATGCTTTTTGAGCAAATGAAAGTGCACTGCCGTATCTTTTTTCTATCGCATAAATAGTTGCAATTTCTTCGTAACAACGTGCTTTAATATTAGTATCATCGGTCATGGAAAGGATTTTTTTATGTATTTCAAAAGCCTTTACATATTGTTTTTCTTGTTTGAATTTAAGAGCTTGTGCAAACATTGAATCAATCGGGTCTTCTTGCGGTGCCGTGCTTAAAGCATTATCTTCAGGATTTTCAGGAATACTTTCCAGCTGCGGAGTTTCGATTGTTTCAATATCTTGACTTTCTGCCGGCTGCGGGAAGGATATATTTAATGTTTTTCTTTCTGGCTGCGGCTGTTCTTCCTGAACAGGCTCTTCCTGAGCAGTTTCTTCAGGTGTGCTTGTATTTTGAGTTATAATTTCCTGAGCTGCTGGTTTAGGGTTATTTTTGGGGAGATATTCGAAAGCTTTTATTATTATAATAAAAAATATTAGGCACATTACGCCTAAAATAATCGTAGTTCTTTTTGTTCTGAAATCAAAATCATCATTCATTTTTAGCTCCTAAAACTTTTTTATTATATTCTACACCAAAAGCAAACATTGCAAAATCATATTTAACTGGATCTTCTGGACAAAATTCCCGAAGCTTGGCCGTAAGCTCAATAACGGCTTTAAAATCATTACTTTTACGGTTTAATAAGCCCATTTGTCTTGAGACTCTTGCGACATGCACATCAAGAGGTATTAATAAATCTTTAGGCTGCATAAATGCCCAGAGACCTAAATCTACCGGCGGTTTTCTGACCATCCATCTTAAGAACATGTTCATTCTTTTCATCGCACCGCCATTGGCCGGATTCGGAATCATGTGATAAAAACCTTGTTCCGCAGTTTTTGGGGCTCGTGAATAAAAATAATCAACAACGGTTTGCAGAAAATTTTTCTGTGCAAAAGAATATTTAAAAAGCTCTTCCAATCCGTCCGATTCTTTATAAAGCGCATTAAGAATCTTAAATATCGGTATTATATCAAAATCTTTTGCAAAACGATATTCAAATCCATTAAGATTTGAAAAATCACCGTTTTTTACGTAATTTAGAATATCATTATCCGCCAGATTAAATAATTTGTTTAATTTAGCGATAAACATTTTTCTGTTGCCATAAGCAAATAATGACGCGATAAAACCGGCAAGCTCGGAATCTTTTTTATCTTTAAACCGGTGTATAAACTGTATCGGATCGTCTTTGATAAAATCTTCCGTTTCGTATTTAGCAACTAAATTGTCAAGTTCTTGTTTTGTTATCATCTTATGCTCTTAAAAAACTCTTCCAGAATTTTATTACACTTATCTTCCTCTATACCACCATACACTTTTAAAGGGGAATTAGTCAAGCTTTTAAAAATCGGGTTTGAAATTAAAGCTCCGTATTGCGGATTATAAGAACCGAAGTATACACTTGTTATTCCGGATTGAATTACTGCCCAGCTGCACATCGGGCAGGGCTCAAGCGTTACATACATTTCACAGTCCTTAAGCCTTGAGGAATTAAGTGTATTTTGTGCTTCTTTGAGTGCAAGTATTTCCGCGTGGGCTGTAATGTCGTTGTCGGCTTCACGGCGATTGTGCGCAGCGGCAATTATTTTACCGTCTTTTTTTATAACACATCCTATCGGAACATCTATTTTGCATCTCAAAGCCTGTTCTATAGCGTCTTTCATGACCAGCAAATCACCTTTTACTCCTTTATCTACCCCTCTCCCCAGAATTCGTCATCGTAGTAGGCGAGTTCAAGATGGTTTAATATAACCGTATCTCCGTTTTTTAGTCCGTAATCATGTAACTTTTCAAACACTCCCATACTCTTTAGTATATTTTGAAGCCTTACGACTTGTTCGGTATTGCGGGCGTCAGTTACTTTGGCCAGACGATTTACTTTGCCTCCGGAGATTAAGTAGGTCTCTTTGTCCAGTTTTGTAATTTCAAAATCGCTGTCATCGTTATCATAAGCGCCCAGGTCTTCTTCTACGTCAATTTTGAATTCTGGTTTCGGAATTTCGTCAACTTTTTGGGATATAAAGTGTAATAAGGCATTTACTCCTTCTTTTGTAACTGCGGAAATCGGATAAATATCCTTTGAATAAGGTTTAAATTCATCAATGAATTTATCAAGCGCCTCTTTTGATACGGAATCTATCTTGTTTAAAACAAGAATTTGGTATAAATCCGCCAGTTTTTGAGAGTGTTTTTTTAACTCGTTATTAATAATTTTATAGTTTTGAAGCGGATTTTCTGCCGTTAAATCCACAATGTGTATTAAAAACCTGCAGCGTTCAACGTGGCGCAAGAATTCGTGCCCTAATCCGATGCCTTCGGAAGCGCCTTCAATTAACCCCGGAATGTCTGCAATTACATAGGAGCCTGCATCATCTTTTTTAACGACCCCGAGATGCGGAACGAGTGTTGTAAACGGATAGTCCGCGATTTTCGGTTTTGCGGAACTAACGGCACTGATAAAAGTTGATTTGCCGGCATTTGGCATACCGAGAAGTCCAACGTCTGCAATCAGTTTTAATTCAAGTTCCAAAATTCGTTCTATTCCGGGCTCTCCCGGTTCGCAAAATTGCGGTGCTCTTTTTTGAGCGGTTGCAAAGCGTGCATTGCCTCTTCCGCCGCGTCCGCCTTTTGCAATAAGAACTTTTTGTTCGTTTTCTGTCAAATCCGCAATAATATTACCGGTCTTTGTGTCTCTTACAACGGTTCCTACAGGAACTTTAATATACAAATCTTTTGCACAGGCGCCATGCATACCCTTAATACCGCCGTTTTCTCCGGATTGTGCTTTAAAAACCGATTTTAGTTTAAAGTCTAAAAGCGTTGACATATTTTCGTCCGCAATAAAATAAATATCACCTCCGCGTCCGCCGTCGCCGCCTGCCGGGCCGCCTTTGTCCACATATTTTTCTCTGCGCCAGGCAACCATCCCGTTCCCGCCATGACCTGATATTACTCTTATTTTTGCTTTGTCTAAAAATTTCATTTCTATACCTTCCGTTTTTCCGGTATAATAATGTTACTATGAACAAAACTAAAAAAACATTATTTACTGATAAACAGGTTACATTAGATAAAAATTCTTTGATTATGGCAATAGAATCCAGCTGTGATGAGACAGCCTGTGCGATTGTGAGAGGCGGACGCGAGGTTCTGGCAAATGTTGTTGCATCTCAAATTAAGATTCATGAAGAATTTGGCGGTGTAATTCCTGAAATTGCGGCAAGGGAACATCTGGAAGCCATAAACGTTGTAATTAGCGAAACATTTAAGCAGGCAGGTATGCAGGGTGAGGATATATCGGCTTTTGCGGCTACTGTTGGCCCTGGACTGGTCGGCTGTCTTCTTGTGGGTTTAAATGCCGCAAAAACGCTTGCTCTATGTTATGACAAGCCGTTTATAGGCGTAAATCATTTAAATGCACATATTGCGGCTAATTTTATCGATACAGATTTAGAGCCGCCGTTTATTTCTTTGCTTGTCAGCGGCGGGCATACACAGATTATAAAAGTAAGTTCGTATTCCGATATGGAAATTATCGGCGAAACGATTGATGACGCAGTTGGTGAGGCTTATGATAAAGTCGCCCGGCTTATAGGTCTGCCCTATCCAGGAGGACCGAAACTCGATAAATTGGCACAGGAAGGAAACCCTAAGGCTTTTAATCTTCCCCAGGCAAAAGTAGGTGAGTATGATTTCAGCTTTAGCGGATTAAAAACGGCAGTCCTAAGATTAGTGAAAAGTTTTGACGGTAAAGAACTGCCGGTGAATGATATATGTGCCAGTTTTCAGGAATGTGTTTCTTCTACTTTATATAAAAAGGTAAAGCACGCGCTTGAGGCAACTGGATACAAACAGATAGTTCTTGCCGGCGGGGTTGCTGCAAACTCTGAAATCCGCAGAAAAATATTCAGTTTGCAGGAGCAGGGTTATGCGGTTTATGCCCCTGCAATGAAATATTGTACTGATAATGCCTCAATGGTTGCGTCTTCAGCATATATGTTTGATAATACTTTTGATAATATTGATGTTGAAGTATTTTCTAGGGCTTAAAGTGCTCTTTGTATGCAACTAATGCTTTATAGTTAAAGTTTGTATTACGTAGTGTTTTTGCAGCAATTCTCCGTTCGGGAATATAGGTTTTAGTAAAAGTCTTGACTATGTCTTCAGGTTTGTATGCCGGAGGGAAATAATCAACAATAGCTTCTTGTTGACCGATAGTTTTTTTCAAAAATACCCAGTTATCTGGAGCCGGAAGAAATTCTACGGTAAAATCAGTATTTTTAGCTGCTTCTGCTTTAGCTACAAGTTCATTTTTCATTTTGTTACTTACTTTGCTAAAATACGGATGCTCTAATCCTTTGACTTTCATTTGAAAATTGGGTGAATGTTGGTTTGATATGTTCATATTACCATCCTTTTAATAATACACTACACTGTTATTAAAACGGTAAAAAAATTTTTTTGCCTATATGTTAGCCTATATTTTACAAAGTGTTACATTTTTAACATTATAAAAAATTTTTGAATGCTCTTTGAAACTTTCAGGACAAGAGCTTACAAATATTTCTTCATCACCTTTGATACCGTTAGTATTCAAAAGTTGTGATTTTTTTAAATCTTCTTTTATGTACTTAACAAAAATTTCTGCTGGATCAATAAATAATTCTTTGTCTGCAAATTTGGATAAAATGTTCATTAAATAAGGATAGTGGGTACAGCCCAGAATAATTTTTTCCGGTCTGAATTCTGACATTTCAGTTAGGTGTTGTTTTATATCATCAGCTGAAGCGTCATTTTTGTATTTCCCTGATTCAACAATATTAACCCAATTGGGGCAGGCTATTTCTTTAATTAACAACGTATGATTGTGTTTTAGAAGTTCTTTTGTGTAAACGCCGGATTTTACCGTTGCTTCGGTTGCGAATACTCCTATGCGCTTGGCTCCTCCGGAAGCTATAATTTGGGTGCAGGGCTGAATAATAGGATATATTTTAAATTCGTATTCGTCTTTTACTGTTTCATAAGCCTGGGCAGAAGAGGTATTACAAGCAATTACAACAGCTTTCACATCTTTAGTTTTATAAAAATTCAATATACTTCTTGCAAAACTGATAAGTTCATTTTTTGATTTGTTTCCGTAAGGCAGGTGGATTGTATCTCCAAAGTATAAAGTATTCTCGCTAGGTAAAATATCTTTAAATCTTGCGTATACAGAAAGTCCGCCGACTCCTGAATCAAAAAAACCTATCGGTTTGCTATTTAGATTGTGATTTGCAGTATTCAATTATACCCTCAGCTATGGCTTTTGCAGTTTTTTGTTTTCTCTTATCCGTTATAAGTTCTGCTCTTTCTTTTTCGTTAGAAATGAATCCCATTTCTACAAGAACAGCCGGAACTGTCGTATGATTTATAACATAAAATTTCGACTTAAACAATCCTCTGTCTTTAGTGTCAATTTCTTTTATTAAATGTGAGTGTATAACCTTTGCAAGGTCATTGCTGTAATCGTGGTAGTAGTGCGTTTCAACGCCGAACGGTTCTGTTGCGACTGCAGAGTTTACGTGAATGCTTACGAATACTTCAGGACCTTCGTTTTCCGAGAAATCAACTCTTTCTTGTAATGAAACATAAGTATCATCCGTTCTGGTCATTGATACTTTGTATCCTTTGGATTTCAATATAGAAGCAACCCTTTGGGTAACATCAAGAGTTATATCTTTTTCATTTATACCCTCTCTTATTGCCCCGTAATCACTTCCGCCGTGTCCCGGGTCAAGAACAACTTTTCCTTTTGTAATTCCTTTTTTAATAATTGCTTTTTCTGCTTGCTTATCCGGAACAGTGCGTTTTATGGTTATCTTCAAAGCCCTGCCGTCAATGCTCTGGTCTATTTTAACGACATCATCCTTATTTAGCTTCATAGACCCGCGTACGCCTATTTGAGGCAGGAGTGACAGTGTAAATTCTTTATACAAAGTATTGTTCAGTGTTTTTATTAGCTCCTGTTCGTTGTAACTCTTTACATTAAACATATACCAGTTAAGCTCGGTATCATTTCTTAAAATAGAATGAACGACAGGATTTGTAAACGAAAGTATTAATTCGCTTGTTTTACTGTCAAGCTTTTTTACGAATACTTTGTTCAAATTAGAGACAGTGCTTACTAAATCTGTGTGGTTAAGTTTGTCTGCGTTAATTACCAGCATAGACTGAGAGTCGGCAGAAAATACTGGGATATATTTTTCAGCATTTTCCGAGTTGATAACAATTCTTGCTTTATTGTATTCAAATTGTCCTATCTTTGCGGTATCTTTGCAGGCATTATCAGGGCATAAGTTCAGTTCTTTATTCCGGATTTTTGTATCAACATAAGTATTCGGCAAATCTATTACAAGCCGTTTGGGTTCCGTTAAAAAAAACATATTTGAGGCGGTCATCTGCCCTAAACCGCTTACCAATAACCCGCCGTTTTTGTAATAATATCCGTTTATATGGTATTTTGTTCTGAGTTTTAAATTTGAAGATAAGTCTATTGATATAACAGAATCGTAGGTTTTTCCGTCAGAGTTATTTAAAGTAGAGTTTTCAAAAGCTTTTTGTATATCTGCAACAACAGAGCCGGGTGCGGAATATCCGCCGCTTTGCGGAAGGGAAACTTTCTGAACAACTTGTGAATTAGCCGTAATTCCGGAATAAGGACGATTTACCGCACTTTCATCGTATATTGGATTAAAATAATCATTTCCGATTAAGATATTTGAAGTTTTAACTATTATATTTCCGTTAACAGTAATAAGTTTTATTTTTGAGACATCAAATCCTTCTTCAAATGTTATGACGGCACGAACGACGTCAGGGTCTGTTGTAAACTGCGATATTTTAATTTCTTTAATAGCGCTTTTATCAAATAAAAGCTGCTGCTTGTCACCAATAAGAATAGAGTCTTTTATATCAAAGTAAATGCGATTTGGATTTTCAAGCCTTGATATTTTCAACTCTCCGGGTGAACTGTTATCTGTTCCTTGAATATTGATAAAAATTAAAGACGATGAGTCATCATAATGAATAGACATTACCTTTGCAGGCTCTGCATAAGCACTTAAGGCCTGAATAAAAAAAATAAAAAATGTTATTATTATAAGAAAGAATCTCTTCATATATTAACAGAATAACCTCGTCCCAATATGAATTTTATCAAAAATCCGCTTAAAAGAAAAGCAAAAAATAAAGCTTGCTTTAAAGCAAGCTTATATGCTATGTAGAGAGGAAGAGAGATTTATGTTTTTTATCCGTTTAACATACGATCAATTTCATAAATTTTAAAAACCAAAGTATCAATTTGTTCTTTGAACCATATCAAAAATAGTTTAATTTCATCTCTGAAGCTGTAACATCCGGGCCACATTGAATACATATTTAACTCCTTATAAAACTTAACCTTACATTTTGTATAACGGCATATTTGGAAAAAACTTTAGGATTTTGAGTAAAACTTTTACAAAACTTTACATTTGCATACCAAATTGCCCTGAAAAACAATTAATTTCAGGTTGCTTTTAGTTAGCGTATCAGAAGTTATTATTTTTGTAATCCGGGGATATTTAACTTATATCCGCCCCCGTATATTGTTTCAATGTATTTTTTCCCGTCGGCAATTTTGTCTATCTTACTTCTGAGGTGCCTTATGTGGACCCTGATTGTTTCTACATTATCATCAGGTGCATATCCCCATATTTCTTTAAGAAGTCTTGCGCCTGATACCATGTTACCGTGGTTTTGAAATAAAAGATTAAATATGTCAAATTCAATCGGGGTAAGTTTTTGAATTTTATCATTAATTTTAACGCTGTATGTTTCCGGAAGAAGCGTAACTTCTTTATATGTTTGTAATTCTCTTACGGCAGTTGATTTAGGAATTTGATTTGTCCTTTTCAACAAAGCCCTTACACGTACAAGCAGTTCATCAATTTCAAACGGTTTGGTTAAGTAATCATCAACTCCTATATTAAATCCCGTTACTTTATCATTAAGCTGCGAAAGCGCAGTTAGCATAATTATCGGTACATCAGCGGTTTCAGGATTCTGACGTATTCTTTGTGCTACAGTAAAGCCGTCTACTTCAGGCATCATAACATCAAGTATAATAAGTGCCGGCTCTTCCTGCTTTGCAACCGCAAAACCCTCAATTCCGTTAAAGGCTTGTATTACCTGATAACCGTTCAATTCAAGGTTTACTTTTATAAGTTCATTAATAGCGTGGTCATCATCTATTACAAGAATTTTAGTCATTAGCAAAAACCCCTTCTAAAACTTCCGGATGTTCTTCTGTTTGAATCAGTAGTGTGTCGGGAATTTCTTTACCTGTGCTTATTCCAAACTCCTTAAGCGCTTCGACCTGTGAGAACAGGCTCGGCTTATTTTTATTCCCGCGCTGGAATCTGTTTATTGTAGTATTAAGCCTTTTATTAACGTCGTCAAATCGCTTTTGTACGTCTATTAAATCGTTGCAGAATTGTACGAATGTTTCGTAAAGGTTTGTACCGGCATTTACAATGTTTCTTACGCTTTCACATTGCTTCTGTTGCGCGGTAAGCTGGTTGACCAATCTTATGGTTGCAAGAAGGGATGATGTGCCGACTATTATTATATTTGCTCTGTATGCTGCTGATATTAAGTCTGAGTCCTCGTAAAGCAAGTTTACAGATGATTCTATCGGCATATACATAAGAACAAAGTCAGGTTGTGACAAATCTCCGGCATTTTGATAGTTTTTATTTGCAAGATCCGTAATTCTTTTTTTGACTTCAGTTTTGAACTCTTTCAATTTTGAGCTGTCTTCAATGTAGTCTAAATAACTTGTAAGTGTTACTTTTGAATCTATAATTAAGTGTCTGTTGTCAGGAAGATTGATGACAACGTCAGGCCTTACGGTATGAATTTCTTCATCCTTAAGATTGGCGGAAGTTGTTACAAGCTGTTTCGTATAATGTATACCTTCTGTCATTCCGCAGGATTGAAGTATTGTATCAAGTAGATTTTCACCATAAGAACCTTTGGTATTCTGGTTTTTAGTCAGGGCTTCCACTAAATTTTTTGCTTCTTTTTCAATAATTTTGTTATTTTTTTCAAGGTTGCCGATTTGTTCGACAATTTTTGTTGTATTTTCAACGCCTGATAGGTTAAATTTTTCGACTTTTTCTTTGAATTCTCCGAGTTCTTTTGTAAGAGGCAATATTTTCTCTTCCAGTGTTTCACGGTTTTGTTTTCTTAAATCTTCCTGCTCATTTTTAATGGTTTCATTGGCAAGTCTGACAAAATCTTTTTTTATAATTTCCTGCAAGTTTTCAGCAGTTTCCATTTTAGTTTTAAGCGAGACAAGTTCGTCTCTCATGCCGGTTTCTTTACGCATAAAGAATATATAAGAAAAAGTTCCGGTAATAATACAACCGAGTAAAAACGAAATAACCGCTCCGAGAACCATTCATACCTCCTTCAAAAATCAAGCTTCTTTTTTTATTATAAAAGAAGCTTGAAAAAAAATCTATCTGCGGTCCTGGAGTTTAGCCAGCAGCCTTAATATCTCCAGATACAGCCAAACTAAAGTGACCATCAACCCGAATGCTCCATACCATTCAAAGTCTTTCGGAAGCATGTTTTGTGCACCGCGTTCAATAAAATCAAAGTCTATGATTAAGTTTAATGCTGCAATAACAATAACAATAACGCTGAACCCGATACCGAACATCGATGAAGTATTAATCATTGGGACCGAATAATTGAAAAAATGCCCTATAAAGTCTACTATATAAATGGCAGCAATGGAAAGTGTTGAGATAAATATAACACTTCTGAACTTATCCGTACATCTGATAATCTTTGCTCTGTACAAAATCAACATAGAAAATAGTGCTGCAAAAGTTCCGGCAACAGCTTGTGATACAATTCCGGGATAGGAAGCTTCAAACGTTGCTGAAATTCCCCCAAGGGCAAGACCTTCACAAACTGCATATACGGGAACCAGATATTTAATTCTTGTAAATGCTATTATTAAGGCAATAATAAATCCGACAATAGCACCGGCACCTGTGAGCATTACGGCAATATCCGTATATCCTAATGTGAATCTTGACCATGTAAATGCCGCGGCAGCTACTAGTAAAATACTGAGAAAACCTGTTATTTGCAATGTTCCGTTAACTGTCATCGGCTCACCTTGCAAAACTCTCTCTTGCTCCGCGAACTTTTCATTTAATATAGGGTTTGACATATATCCTCCTTTTCTCCGTCTAGCAGTATTATAACACAGTTCTGTCGAATTATAAAATGAAATTAATGTTTTTTTAATGTAATATTTATATATGTATTATTTTAAGAAGTTTTTTAAATTTTTTGGAGAAAATAGAAGAGCGTTTTTTAAATATTCTTCTTTATCTTTTATTGCGGGGGTATTGGAACTTTTTGGTATTGCTCTTACGTATCCGTTTGTATTAAAACTTTTATCCAAAGAAGAGTATAAGATGTCTATGTTATTGGGATGTGTTATAGTTCTTTTATTTATACTTAAGAATGTATTTATGATATTTTACATGCGGCTTCAGGCAAAATTTACTAAGAACGTAGAGGCCGAAATAAATTTAAAGTTTATGAAATTTTTCGTAAGCGCACCTTATCAAACAACTTCAAAAATTTCATTTGCAGAAAAAGCTAATATTATGAGTTTTTTAATACCGAATGTTATTAATAACTATATCTTGCGGCTTTTAAATATAAGTGTAAACTTTTTCATATTTGCTTTGATATCCCTGTTTCTTGCTGTAAATTTTCCTCTTGCAACAATTGTTACCGTACTTTGTGCAGTAGTTTTGATTTGTGTTCAGAACAGATTTTTTAAACCTAAATTGAATCATATAGCGAAGAAAAGCCGTGATTTAGCTTTGATTTTTTCAAGACGCGGAAACGAGACTTTATTAAATTTGAAGGGCGTAAAAATTTCTCATAATGAATCGTTCTTTTTTGACGGATATAAAAAATCCATTTTACGTTTTTATAAAGTATGTGAAGAAACATTATTTTTTAATTCAATACCGCCTTATGTAACAGAACCATTTATTATACTGCTTCTTTTTGTTCTTCTTCTGATAATATCAGTTCAGAACTTTACGGAGCCTGATAAACTTGTCGCATCATTTGCAGTAATTGTTACTGCGATATTCCGTATTGCGCCTACAATATCAAGAATTCAGGTGAATCTTAACGGGATAAATTCTGCGCTACCTCTTGTGGAAGAGTTAATTAAATGGTGCGAGGCTTTTGATTTATCCAATGTAGTTATTCCCGAGAAAAAACAATTCTATGTATTTAAAAATACAATAGAATTAAAGGATATTAACTATTCCTATGACGGAAATAAGCTTGCACTGAAAAATATAAATATGAAAATTAACAAAGGCGAGTTTATCGGGATTGCCGGATTGTCAGGCGCCGGCAAGTCAACTCTGGTTGATGTAATAACGGGCTTGCTAATACCGGAATCCGGAGAAATCTTAGTTGACGGAAAATGTACGGATTTACCGCTTAAAATAGGATACATTCCGCAAGAGTACAATGTAATAAATGCGTCTGTAAGAGAAAATGTCGGTTTCGGTCAGGAAGATATTAATGACGATGCTGTTATTGAGGCTCTTAAAAAAGCACAGTTATACGATTTTATTAAGGAAAATTATAAAGACGGAATATATGCAAACCCCTTTGTTGACTCAAGCGGATTCTCTCAGGGGCAAAAACAAAGGCTTGCAATAGCAAGAGCATTGTATCTAAATCCTGATATAATAATACTTGACGAAGCAACATCTTCTCTTGATTTAAAGACAGAAGATGATATTTGCAAAGTTTTAATTTCTCTTAAGGGTGAAAAAACAATAATAGCTGTTGCGCACAGATTGTCTACGATAAAATCTGCCGACAGAATTGTATATATGAAAAACGCTGAGATATCAGATATCGCAGCGTTTGACAAGCTTGTTACACAAAATCATGAATTTGCGGAACTTGTAAAGTTATCATCATTTAAATAACTCTTACTTTTTCCATAAGTTTTGAAATTTGTTCTCTGAATGCGGAATCTACAGGATTGGTTATATATCCTTCGAGCTTTGCGGCTTCTTCTTTCTCTATTAAACTTTTTTCCAACATAGCCAATTTTCTCATAGTGATATTCATGTTAACCTCCTTGGACCCTATTCCTTAATCTTACATATATATAAAGTATTTTTTTTTAAGAAAATTGCCTTTTTGTTAAGAATTATTAAGATTTTACCGAGAAAATTTTACCATTGAACTTTTTCAATCAATTCGATTTCATATCCGTCCGGATCTTTGATAAAAGCGATTTTTGAGCCTTTACCCGTTAAGTCAAACGGCGGGTAGAGGTAAGAATATCCGAGCGTGTTAATCTTTTGCGTAAATTCGTTGAGGGATTCAACTTCAAATGCAAAATGTCCGAAGCCGCTTCCTATGTCATATCCGTCTTGCGGAGTTTTGTCATTAAAGGTTAATTCAATCTGACATGTTCCTGATTCGTCTGTCAAAAAGTACAGCCAGCAGTCTTCCAGGCGTTTTTTGTGATCCATTTTCATATTCAAAACTTCCGTGTAAAATTTTAAAGATTTATCAATATTTCTAACTCTTATCATTGTGTGTAAAAATTTCATAAAACCCTCCTTATATTATTAAGTATATCATGGTATGATAGCTTTATGAAACATACAATAGAGCAAAAAGTTTATTATTCTGATACGGATTCTTTTGGTATTGTCTGGCATGGTTCATACCTGAGATGGCTTGAGATGGGAAGAGTTGAACTTTGCGAATCAATGGGACTTAATATGCTGGAATTGGAAAAACAAGATATTGTACTTCCCGTGACAAATATGAATATTCGGTATAAAGCTTCCGGCAAACTAAATGATGTAGTAGTTATAGAAAGCGCTATAAAAAAACTCACGCCGGTTACAATCGTATTTGAACAGACAATCAGAAATAAAGAAAGCGGGAAACTGTTTTTGCAGGCGGAATTTGAGGTAGTGGCCGTGCATAATGACGGCTCTCTTCACAGACGTATGCCGGAAGTTATAAAAAACGCTGTTGAAAAGGCTCCGGTATGCCAAGGCTAAATAAATATATCGCATCAACGGGGTTTTGTTCCAGAAGAAAGGCGGATGAACTTATTCTGGATGGAAGAGTGCGGGTAAATGACAAAACCGTTAGTGAATTAGGGTTTTATGTAAGAGAAAAAGACCGTGTTTATATTGATAATAAGCTTGTAAAACCTCAAAAACTCGAGTATTACAAGTTTTATAAACCTGCAGGCTATATAACTACTTCTGATGATGAAAAAGGAAGAAAAACTATTTATGATATTATTCCTCCGGAGCTTCGACACTTGAAACCGGTGGGGAGACTTGATAAGGACTCATCCGGACTTATAATTTTAACAAATGACGGTGAGTTTATTAACGAAATGACTCATCCATCAATTAAAGTTCCTAAAGTATACATAGTAACAATAAACGGCAGGTTTACTCCAGATGACGCGGAGAAAATGTTTAACGGTATTGAAATAGAAACCGATTCCGGTGAGAAGAAAATTGCTTATGCCGAGACTTTACCTCTGGAGACTGACAAGAATTCTTCAAGAATACAAGTTGTACTTTATCAGGGGATTAATCGTCAAATTCGCAAAATGTTTGCAAAATTGGGATTTGAAGTTGAAAGTTTAAAAAGAATTCAGCATGCGACGTTGACTATAGAAGGGCTTAAGAAAGGGCAGGTTAAAGCAATAAAGCCAAAGCAGGTTAAAGAAATAAAAACTTATCTTGCAAAAATAAAGAGGGAATATGCTCAAAATAGCGATAACGGGTAATATTGCGTCCGGCAAATCGGAAGTCGAAAGGATTCTTGCAAATAAATTTCCCGTTTATGATACGGATAAAATCGCGCATGATATTTTAGGCAATGTGGACAGAAAAAAATTAGGCGAGCAGGTTTTCAAAAATCCGGAAGTTAAAAAAAAGCTTGAAGAATACATTCATCCGAAAGTTAAATTGGAAGTTTTGAAAATTTTTGATAAAAATTATGATGTTGTTTTTGTTTCGGTGCCGTTACTGTTTGAGACGGATTTCTACAAGTTGTTTGATAAAATTTTGTTTATTGCCTGCGATGATAATATAAGACTCGAGAGGCTGATGAAGCGCAATAATTTTACCAAAGAAGAGGCTTTGCTGCGTATTAATGCTCAATTACCGCAGGATGAGAAGATAAAAAAGTCGGATTTTGTAATTTATAATAATTCTACCGTAGAGGATTTAGAAAAAAGTGTTCTTGAGTTTATAAGAAGTGTTTCGGGGTTTTAATTTTTACAAAAAATATAGGTGTACATATTAAGTTTTGTAACAAAATATTGTGATATCCTAAAGTTTAAAAAAAAAATGCCGTAAATATATAAAGAGTAAAATTTATAAAAAAACTGAGCTGAAATGTAACACAATACCTATTGTGTTACATTGAGGCAAAAGCCTGCATAGGAGTACAATTTAGCAATGGTTCAAATAAAAATTAAAAGCCGAGCACCTTAAAACTCAATAATAGAGTAAGAAAATTCAATAATTTTCGGCTAAAATATTATATCAACAAGCATTCAAGTGCAAGTATACAGTATAACTGTTGTAGTAAGCGCAAAAGAACCTATTCATCGGTCTTGCCTAAAAGGGTCGCTGTAAAACAGTATCAATATCAGTCAGGGCAGTGAAAACAGCCGTATTTTTCTCTTTCTTTTTGTAGTTTTCTTTCACATTTTATATAAAAAAAAGAGAAAGAAAACTACATATCCGTAAAAAGCTTATTAGATATCCGTTTTAGCCTTGCCGATAAATACTCAATGTAACACAATAGGTATTAAGTAACATAAAATGTAACACAAATTTAGGAGGAAAAATGACGGAAATTTCAGGAAACAACATATTCGGAACCTTATTAGGTACTAAACTTTCTTTTGAGGATGTAGATACCGACAGTGACGGTGTTATTTCAAAAGAGGAGTTTAAAACATTGCTTGACAGAGCGGAAGCAGATTCCGTAGAACTGTCAACGGGAAATACAAATACTGACAAAACCGCAGATGAAGATTCTGTTGCAATGTTCGAACAGGAAACCCAAATGGAAGCAGCGTTGGACGAGTTAAAGAAACAAATAAGTATAGATTTTTGCGGAGCAAATTCCAAATATATTGCTGATATTGCTTTTGATTTAAAAGATTATCTTGAAGAGTTTAAATCAACATATACGGGTGATATTTCCGGAATGGCGGCTGCGTTTAATGAAGCTTTACCGGATAAATATGCTGAGTTAAAAGCTTTGTATCTGGATAACGATTCGGGAGAAGTTAAATCAAAAGTTCTTGATGAAATTATTGAGTTACAAGCTGCAAATACTGATGCAAAAAGTATTCAAACTCTGGGACAAATTCTTGAAACCGCGGCGGACAATTTTATAGCTTCCTATTCGGGTGAGAATTTGGAAGCTGATTTGAAAACATATCTTGAAGAATATATGAAATCTGATTATGAAAAACTTGAAGGAAACATAAATGAGTATAAAACTTTTGAAGATTCTTTAGGAACCTATGTTGATTCAAGGGAATTTGAAGCCTTAAAAGAACAAGCGCGCAGATTCCTGGAAAGTGCATTGGAACAAGTTTCTAATCTCCAAACCATAACGGATCAAGAATCTTTGGAACGATTTTTTGACGGTATAGACAACGCTTCCGAACTTAAGGAAAAAATGGAGAGTATTATAGCATCAATAAGCAAAGAAACATTACTTGAAAAAGTTGAATCAGGTAAAATAACGACTGATTCAGCAGAAAATGCCGGCGAAAACGGTAAGACTGAAAATGCTGTTTACAGTGTTAATGCAGAAGAGATAAATGTAACATTTAATAATGATGTAATGAAAAAAAGTAGTGTTCGGTCGATGTTGCAAAAAGATAGTGTTAAAAACCAATTTAAAATACAAATTGTAGAAGCATTGGCTGAAAGGGGAATGTCTTTTACGGATGTTGAGGCTGTATTTAATAATGCTTATGCAGAAGCTATTACAGAATATATAAATAATCCGCCGGAAAGTTCCCTTGTAAAGGTAACGCTCAGGATGGGTTACAAATCTGTTACTCGTTTTAAATCTGATGCAATAATAAAAGACTTTACCGAAGTATTTAATTCTAAATTTCAGGAAAAGCAGGATAATATAAATAAGTCTGATACAGACTTTGATGTAGATAATATTGATATTAGCGGTGACAAAAACATATTGCCCAGAAATATGTTAAAGAAAGCTGCAAAAGAGTTGAGAGGTCAGGTTTATTATGAAGCTCACAGAATGTGCAAAGCAAATGGTGTTGCATTTGATTTACATGAATGCAGCGAGATTTTCGAATCCGCTTTACATAGTGATTATGATACTCTGTATGAATTTTTAATAAACTTCAAAACGGAATATTCAATATGGGTCACTAACCGTAAGGCGAAATAAACGGGCTAAACATTTAGTTTTGTAAAAAATCCCTGTACATATAGTGTATAGGGATTTTGTTTATTGTAAAATACGAAACGGGAGATTTATAGTGATATGTTAAATGATGCTGTAGAGTTTATAAAAAGTAAAACAGAAAATTTTATACCGGAAATAGGTATAATTTTAGGCTCCGGCCTGGGTGAACTTGCTGACGAGTATTGTGATATTGCAATACCGTATTCTGAAATTCCGGGTTTTGAAGCTTCAACTATATCCGGCCATAAAAGCAGACTTGTGTTTGCGCAAATTAACGGTAAAAATATTGTAATGATGCAGGGGCGGTTTCATTTCTACGAAGGGCATCCCATTCAAAAAGTCGTTTTTCCGGTAAAAGTTATGAAAAAACTCGGGGTTAAAACTCTGATAGTTACGAACGCGGCAGGAGGTGTTAATCCGGAATTTAAACCTGCGGATATAATGATTATAACTGATCACATAAACCACATGGGAGTTAATCCTTTAATCGGTAAAAATGATGACAGTATGGGAGAACGTTTCCCGGATATGAGTGAAGTTTATTCGCAGAAGTATATTAAACTTGCGGAAAAAGTTGGAGAAAACCTCGGGATTAAACTTCAAAAAGGTGTATATATGGCATTTACGGGGCCGTCTTATGAAACACCGGCGGAAGTTAAAATGGCGCGTATTTTGGGTGCAGACGCAGTTGGTATGTCCACTGTGCCGGAAGCCATAACCGCAAGATGGGCTGGTATTGATGTAATAGGATTAAGCTGTATTTGTAATTCGGCAGCAGGTGTCAGCACCGTTGGATTATCTCATGCGGATGTTATAAAGGCGGCTTCTGATGCAAAAGACAAGTTTAAAAAGCTTGTAAAAGAAATTATAAAAGAGATATGAGATTAGATAAATTTTTAAAAGTATCACGATTAATTAAGCGCAGAACTGTTGCCAATACAGTTTCAGAGATGGGACGCGTACTTGTAAACGGTAATAGCGCAAAGCCTGCAAAACAGCTTAAAGTCGGTGATATTATAGAAATTGAGTACGCAAACCGGACGGAAAAAGTTGAAGTCTTGATAATTCCGACCGGCAATGTTAGCGTCCAAGATGCTCAAACATTGTATAAAATAATAGAATAGGAAGATATTATATGCACGAAATATTTGTAAGTATGAATAACTGGTTTCAGACAATGGGAGTTCCCGGTCTGGCAATTAACTCTTGTGTAGAGAGCTTTTTCTTAATTCCGCCTCCGGATTTTTTATTAATCGCAATGGATTTGGCAAAACCGGAAAAGGCGCTTTATTATGCGACAGTCTGTACAATTGCTTCCGCAATAGGCGGTGTAATAGGTTATCTTATCGGAAAATTCGGCGGCCGCCCAGTTTTTAACTTTTTGTTCAGAAAAAATCACGATAAGTTTGATGCGGTTGAGAAAATGTATGAGGAGTACGGCTCTTTTGCGGTATTTTTTTCTGCGTTTACTCCTATTCCGTATAAAATATTTACAATTGCAAGCGGTATATTGAATATGAATTTTATCAAGTTTTTCCTTGCAAGTTTGGTCGGCAGAGGCGCAAGGTTTTACCTTGTAAGCATTGTTCTTATGTTTTTTGGCGAAGCGGTAAAAAAGTATCTTGAATTGGTTATTCTTGCCGTTACAATTGTAATTATTATATTCTGTGTTATTGTTTATAAAAAAAGGCATTCTTTTCTAAAAACCAAAGAGGTGAAAGTTAAAAATGACGATAATTAATGAAAATTTTGTAATTAACACTCAGGGGAATACGGATGTTATTGACATAACAAAACATGTCCAGAATTGTGTGTATCAGCATGAGTTGAAAGATGCATTGGTGTGTGTTTCTGTGCAGGGGAGCACATCTGCGGTTACGACTATTGAATATGAATCGGGGCTGGTAAAAGATTTGAAAGAGGCCTTGGAGAGAATAGCCCCTATGGGTGCCGAATACCACCATGATGAAATCTGGCATGACGGAAACGGATACGCTCACGTAAGAGCTGCGCTTGTCGGAAGTTCCGTTAATATCGCGCTAAAAGACGGGCTTTTAAATTTGGGAACCTGGCAGCAAGTTGTACTTTTGGATTTTGATAATAAACAGCGTTCGCGAAATATAACGGTACAGATTATATGTTAAGTTTGTATGTAACATCTTCAAAACGTAATGAAGGAAAAACTTTTGTAACAGCAGGCCTGTCTGCAACAATGCAAAGTCTCGGATATTCTACTTGTGTATATAAGCCTATACAAACCGCAGGTATTGAGCATAATGGATTTATGCAATCACCCGATTTAACGTACGTAAAGTCAATTGATCCGTATATTGATACACATTTTACTTATTTATTTAAATCCAATCTGGAACCGCTAGTTGCCTCTGAAAAAGAAAACGAACTTATTGACATCGAACTTATTCATCAGGAATATGTGCGAATATCCGGAATTTCCGATTGTACGGTTGTAGACGGCGATCGCGGAATCCTGAGTCCGCTCGCTCCGGAAATTCAAACAGCAGATATGGTAAAGCGAATGCAGCTTCCTGTTTTGTTTGTTGTTACTCCGAGAGAAGATGCAATAAATGACACTTTGCTTTCAATTTATGCCGCTCAGGAAAAAGGGCTTGAGATAAGAGGAGTTATTATCAACAATATAGAAAATGATTGTTCAAAGGATTTATTAAATTCTATTCCGCGGGTTATTGAAGAGTATACGAACGTCAAAATTCTGGGATTGCTTTCCCGTTTTGAAGGCAAGCTCACTCCGGAAGATTTGATAACCAATATTCTAAACGGAATAGATATTGAAAGTGTTTTTAATGTAAAAATAGAAAAACTGGATTTGAATTAATGATAATTACGGCCGGAAAATATAAGGGGCGTAAGATTTTAACGCCGGATGAAAAAATAACAAGACCGACGCTTTCAAAAGTCCGTATGGGTGTGTTTAATACTCTGTATTCAATAATCGGTGATTTTGAAGGGTTATCTTTTCTTGATGTGTTCGGCGGCTCCGGTATAATGGGGCTTGAAGCATTATCACGCGGCTTCTCAACCGTAAGTGTTTATGAAAAGAATTTGAGAGCTGCCGAAATTATTAAAAAAAACTATGCGTTGTTGGGGCTGATACCAAGGCTTTCTATAGGTGACAGCTTGAAAATTTTGGAGAAAAACAAAGAAACATATGACGTTATTTATCTTGATCCTCCCTATATGAGCGGTATATATGAAAAAACCCTACATTTACTTAATGGTAATATAATAATTGCCGAACATTCCGTTGATATAAATTTCAGCGGATATGAATTGATAAAACAAAAAAATTACGGCGGGAAATTGGTTACTTTTTTAAAGAAAGAAGTTTAACGAAAATTATTGAAAAGTTCTGCCGAAACGTTTTTTTTTTGAAGTTTAATAAAAGCCGTTACTGTCCGGTAAAAAATCACGCTAATATTTCGAGTATTAGAAAGACAAGAGCTGTCATGCCGAATAGCTGTCCACAACTGTCCATGATAATTTATTTATATTAAAAATTTCACTCCATTTAGGGCAAAAACCCCTCCCCGAAATCAAAGATTTCGACCCTCCCACAAGGGGCGGGTAAGCT
>CALUSF010000018.1 GCA_944323325.1 Candidatus Gastranaerophilales bacterium | reverse complement strand
GTGGTGCTCTTCTGCGTTTTGATGATGTCGTGTTTGCCTGACGGAAATCAAAACCGCCAAAAGGAGAACCGGTTTGCTGTGCTCCCATTCCTGCGCCCATCATGTCGCCGAATAAGGAACTGAAAAAGTCGGAAAAGCCGCTTCCGCCGAAGTCAAAAGTCTGAGCTCCACCATTATTAAAATTGAAACTGAAATTTTCAAATCCCGGCGGCGGAGTATAATCTGCGCCTCCTTGCCAATTGGAGCCTAAGCTGTCATATCTTTGACGCTTTGCTTTATCAGACAATACTTCATAAGCCTCATTTATATCTTTGAATTTTTCTTCGGCTTCTTTTGTTTTATTTACGTCCGGATGATATTTGCGAGCGAGCTTACGGTAAGCAGATTTAATAGCTGCCGTATCAGCATCTCTTTTTACACCCAATATTTCATAATAGTCTTTGTATTTCATATTTATATATTCCTTTTATTACTCACATTTTAATACAAAAAATTACAAATCTTAATAAAGTTAATCTTTTTTTAATAGTATTTGTGATACAATACAGACAAAGGAAATCATTGCAATGAATATTAAAAAGATTTTATTTAAAACAACTGATATTGATGTGGAAAAAGCGCTTCCGGATGCAGTTATAATGTGTAATACTGATGGAAAAATCTTATGGGCAAATGATGCTGCTGCGGAGATTTTTGAAACATCAAAAATGCATTTACTTACCTCTGAAATTTCAGATTTTATTGATAATTCTATGAATCTTATAACTAACGCTATAACGTTTAACAGAGCTGTAATTACAAAAAGTGTAATAAAAGAAGCTTATTTCTATATGACCGCAAAACAGATAGAAGACGGTTATGTTTTAGATTTCAGAGATGCACAGCCGGAGCCTGCCGAAGTTAATAGGCGGGTGGGCGATGAAACAAGCAGAGATAAAAATAATTTTTTGCTAAAACTCACAAATGATCTAAAGTCTCCCGTACAATCTATAGTAGGATTTTCTCAGGCAATGGCTGACGGTCTGGGCGGTACTTTATCGGAGCAGCAGAGTAAATATATTAAAATTATTAATAAAAATTCTTCGGAATTAATGTATTTTATTGACAAATTGCTGGAACTCTCACAAACAGAAACCGGTGATAATACTGCGGAATATAAAACATTTGATATAACAAGTTTGGTAAATTCCGTTGTTCGTTTCAATGAACAATTCTATAAAGATAAAGAAATAAAAATATCGGTAAAATATGATGAAGAATTTAACAAAGTTGTATCTTCCGACGAAGAAATAGTAAAAAACATATTGCAAGATATTCTTGAAGTTTTATTGAAATCTTTTGATATGGGAGAAATTATTATAAATTTGTCTTTGCCTGATGAAGAGCTTATAAAATCTAAAGGACTTCCGGCAGGTTCTTATGTAATGATATCTTTGGCAAGTTCGGCACTTTTATTGTCTGAAAGTGATTTAAACGCAATTTTTGATCCTTATAAAATAGCAGAATCTCCAAACCGCAAAAATGTATTGCGTGCTATAGTGCTTGCCAGTGTAAAAAATATGGTTCAGATTCTAAAGGGTGATATCTGGATTGAATCTCAAATTTTAAAAAGCACGAGTTTTAATATAATAATTCCTTCAAAATAATTAGAGGCGGAGATGAGCGGGTTAGTATTAAAAAATCTTGTCAAAAGTTATGACGGAATAAAAAATGTTATAGATAATATAAATCTGGAAATTAATGATAATGAATTTCTTGTGCTTGTCGGTTCTTCAGGGTGCGGAAAATCAACAATTTTAAGGTTAATATCAGGTTTAGAAGAAATTTCATCAGGTGAAATCTATATTGATAACAAATGCGTAAATAATGTTCACCCGAAAGATCGCGATATTGCTTTTGTTTTTCAAAGTTATGCTTTATATCCGCACATGAGCGTGTATGATAATATCGCATTCGGACTCAAAATGAGGAAATTTGATAAAAAGTATATTGATTCAAAAGTGCGTGAAGTTGCCGAATCATTAAATTTGACCGAATTATTGGATAGGAAGCCAAAACAACTTTCAGGCGGACAAAGACAGCGTGTTGCTCTCGGCAGGGCTATTGTAAGAAACCCGAAAGTTTTTCTTATGGATGAGCCGCTTTCTAACCTTGATGCCAATTTGAGGGTACAGATGCGCTCTGAAATTAAGCGGCTGCACAACAAGTTAAAAACTACGTTTATATACGTTACACATGACCAAACGGAAGCTCTTACAATGGGAGATAGAATTGTCGTTTTGGATAAAGGGAAAATACAGCAAGCTGATACTCCAGAAGTAATTTATAATCACCCCAAAAACAAGTTTGTCGCCGGTTTTATCGGACAGATGAATTTTATTGATGTAAATGTTATTGACGGTACATTTGAAATTGAAGGTTGTAAGTTTAAAACGAACAAAAACATCCCGGGTGAAGTTACTGTTGCAATAAGAGCCGAAAAGATGATAAACGGGGATACTAAACTTAATGTAAAACCAGATATTATTGAAATGACCGGCGGAGAAAGAATAATTTATTTTAATTTGAACGGAAGCAAATGTTGTGCAAAAGTTCCTTTAGATTATAATGTAAACAACGATACTGAATTAAGAATTTCTGTAAGTGATATGTATTTCTTTGATAAAATTAGCGGAGAAGTAATTTAAAATGAAAAAGTATAAAAATTATATAATATGCCTGCTTGTGCTTTTGGCACTTTGTGTTACGGTATGCTTTATTCCTATAAATGCAACAAAGTTAATTCCTGCAATTGAATCTCAAGTCACTAAAGATTTGGGTATTCAGATACATATAGAAAAACTTATTTTGCGCCTTGGACCGTCTTTAAAGGTAAAAGCGCCGATTATGCACATGATGTATGAAGACGGACAAAAATTTGCACAATTCGATAATGTCAAATTCTTTATTCCATGGTCATCATTAATAAAAAATGATGTGATCGTAAAACGCCTGTATGCCGATAAGTTTATAGTAAAAGTAAATTCGAATGATAAATTTTTGACTTCATTGTATGAAAGGCTAAAGGAGAAAAATTTTGATGAAACTCCGGATATTACATTAAAATCTTATTGTATCACTTATTATGACAATAATTTAGATAAATCGCTGAAAATTTCCGGTTCTCCGCTGGAGCTTTCTAAAATAAAAGAATTTAAGAATATGAAACTTAAATCTATAGGAGAGTTTTTTATTGATGATAAAAAATACCTTTCTTATGATTTAGCAATAGTTCCGAATATAGAAATTCCAAAAACAAAAAATTCGCTTAATTTAACAGAATTTGCCGAGCAAATCGAAGCTTTCGATTTTCATTCGGATATAATTGCGGACTTAAAGCTTTATAAAAATATAAGCGGAAATATACAGGTATCAGGTCTCGTAAATGTAGATAATATTTCGGTTCTGGATCCTGATAAAAAAAATCCGAAAAGTTTTATTTATTTGACGTTTTTAGGTGATAAAACCGGTGTTCTTTCTAATATTTATGCTTCAAATGACAAAAAAGTCTATGTGGACGGCGTTATTAACAATTCTAAGAAGCCGGGACTGGACTTAAAGGTAAAAACTGATGAAATTCAGTTGGCTGATTTGTATAAAAAGATAAAACTTCTTGCGGAATTTTCGGGCTTGAAGGGTGTAGATTCCGTTAACGGTACGATGCGAGCAGATTTTAGTATCAAAGGTGATATAAATAAAATTAAATCGTCAGGATTCTTAAAAATAGCAAAAGCATCAATAAAATCCGGGAGTCTTGATGTTAAGAATATCGACTCGGATATTGATTTTTCCAACAATACAATAAACATAGTTAATGCCGTAGGGTACGTGAATAATGCGCCGATAATGGCAAAAGGCAGGATTGATAAAAATATTGATATAGAAGTGTTAATGAATAAAGTCGATTTAAAGCACTTACTGCCCGGAGAGTTCGGAATACGAAAAGGTATAGTTTCTCTTGTAGCTAATATATCTGGAACGTTTGAAAATATAACGCATAAGGAAAATCTCCAAATAGAAGACTTTTTGGCAGAAAATAAAAACGGAAATATTTCATTTGCCACATTAAAATTTGATACAAATAAAAATAATGTTGCACATATAAACAATATTATGATAAAACCTGTAAAAACAGAATTTATAAAACTTCCCCAGTTAAAACTTTATATAGAAGATAACTCTTTAAAAATACCGGATACAAATGTATTTATGCCAAATTCTAAGTTAGTGTTCAGGGCTGATATAAATGACTATAGCGCTGCCGGGCTAACTTATAATATTACACTTGACGGTTTTGTAAATTCAAAAGATATATGTAAAAAACAGTTATATTCTGCTGCTTATCCAATAAAACTTACTTTTAGCGGTAATAAATCCGTTCAAAATATTACAACTCAAATCTTATCGGAAAAAGCGCTAATTCTTGATGAGCCTGCTATACTTAATTTAGCAGCTAAATTTGAAAATGAATCTCTGAAGATAGAAGATTTAAGTGTTTCTGCATTTAACGGGAAGTTTACGAATGATTTTAAAGCTAATTTAAGAGGGCAAAAGAAAATCCTTGTAACCGGAAATGTTGACAATATTAAGAGTCCGGTATTTAGAAATATACGAATTTTTATTCCTCAGCAGTTAAATGTAACATATATGGATAACTTAGCGCAATTAAAAGGGGATGTTTTTATAAATGGTAAATACTCTAATCCCGATATAGTAGGACAAATAAATGTTCAAAATTTGATAAATCAGTTTTTACAATTATCTATTAATAATATGACATTAGATTTTAATAAAAATACAGCCATAGTAAATGCTCCGCAGGTAAAAATTGGCGATTCTTCAATGGGTGTAAATGCAACAGTCTCCACTGATATTTTAAAGGGTATGACTGTAAAAAATGCTTCTATAAAATCAAAATATATTAATACTGATACGTTTCTAATGTATAAAGATGCTACAGTATTAAAATCTGTGCCTGTAAAAATACTTAACGGAAAACTATACTCTGAAAAAGCTCTGGCTTCAATATACAATGAACCGATTTATTTGTCAGCACTATCTGCAGATTTTAAACTAGAAGATAACATTTTAAAATTAAGTAATATTTCTTCGGAGATTTTTAACGGTAAATTGGCCGGCAAGTTGGATTTCAGTTTAAAAGATGAACATTTTAATTCAGAGATCCAGGCAAGAGGTGTAAGTGCTGCACCAATATTTGACATTATATCCGTCCGAAAAGATTCAGTTAGCGGTGTAATGGATTTCGATTCGGCAATAAGCGGCAATATGTCCACCAAGCAATCTTTGAACGGAACAATAAAATTTATCGTTCACAACGGAAGAATGGGAACCTTAGGAAAACTTGAGCACTTATTATATGCACAAAATGTTATTGCAGACAGCATGCTTAGAACCTCTCTCAGTGTTGTAACAAAAGCCATTACACTTAAAGATACCGGACTGTTTAAATATTTAAGAGGTGATATTGAACTCCAAAATGGCATTGCTAATGTAAAAATGCTCCAGTCGCAAGGGCCTCTCATGACATTATTTATCAAAGGTTTATATAATCCTGAAACGGATTATGCAAAGTTAGTAGTACTCGGCAGATTGTCAGATGAAGTTATATCCGGACTTGGTGCATTCGGTGACTTTTCATTTAATAAACTAATGGTAATGCTTACCGGCGAAGATAATAAATACAATATTCTTCCCGAAGACTTTGAAAAACTGCCTCCTCTTCCAATGCGAAATACCAAGGAATTCAGAAGCATTATTAACGGTGTACTAGATAAACCAAGTTCAGTATTACTGTTTAACTGGATTTCTTACTCGGAAAAATCTTACAGACAAAAAGATGTTCCGATGACGGATGTAAAGGTGCCGGAGTTTATAAACAATTTACCGGATTAATTTAATCTTTTTATATGATTACGCACACCCGTATTTTTAGTTTATAATATAAAGCATGGATTTAATAAAACCCGGGCAAAAATTGAGCTTATTTTTCCCTAAGTCGGATAAACTTGTTGAGATTGTATGTGTAATTTTACAAGTTTTAAGTGACAGGCTTATTGTAGAACTGCCGCAGTATTTTATGCGATATATAGAATTTTTGGAGGTAGGGTGTCCTTTAACTGTAAAAGTTTTTTCAAAACTCGGGACGGTAGATTTTAATACTGTAGTAATCACATCGCCTCTTGAAGATAATTTTACGATGGAATTGGACTACAATGCAATGAAACTTACTCCTGGTGAAGAATTGCCGGTCATAAATGCAGTTGAAGACTTAAATATACTGCAAAATGATACAGTGTTAAATGTTAAGACTTTTGAAATTTCAACTGAGTCTCTAAAATTTTATAGTGATAAAAAGTTTGCGCTCGGAGATTTTTTTGACTGTGAGTTAATTTTACCCAAAAACTATGGTATAATTAAATTTAGAGCAACAGTCATAAATGTTGATCCCGTTTATGATAATGAATTTCAGGTATCATATTCACTTATGAATGAAGATGACAGACAGTCACTGCTTTATTATATGTATGTATATAGCAATAGCAGCGAATAGGAAAGAACATGAAGAAATTAGCAGATAATGAGACAAAACGTAACAGAAGAATAAAAAATAAAGTTTTTGATCAAATTGAACGTTGCCGCTTGGACTTGCAGAAAGATCCTTCAAATCCGGAATTGCATGTCAGATTAGGCGATCTTTATATGCAGTGGCACCTGGATATATTTAACGCTGGACAATATATTGATGAGGCCATTACGGAGTATCAGCTTGCTCTGGAATCACTAATTGATTCTTATGAAATTTATTACAAAATAGGTACGGCATTCTACCACAAGGGTGACTTAGATAAAGCAATTAACTATCTGACATTAGCTTTGGAGAAAAAAAATAAATACTATGATGCTTATTACATGTTAGCCGAAACGTTTGTAAAAAAAGCGCATTTTACTGATGCAATAGATGCAGCCCAGGCAGCTGTGATGTGTTCAAGATTCTGTTCGTCAAGTGCTCATTTTCTACTGTACAAACTATATGAAGCGGCTGCTTTTAAAGATAATAGAACAAAGCTAAAGGCCTTTTATGAAAAAATTATGGCTTTTGTGTTGGCGCTGTTTGACAGGAATGCTCGTGAAAATATTGTTAAAAATATTCTGTATTTAAAGTTTTTGCCGCTGTTTATACGCGGATTTTATGCTATTCAAATTAAGGATTTCGGGAAAGCTTTAGAATTATACAAGGATGCTATTGAGACTGCTCCGGGTTTTGCGCCGCTTTATTGTGTATTGGGAGATATATATCTTTCAACTGGATATTTTGAAGATGCTATTACCGAATATAAAATGGCTATTTGGCTTGATTCATTTAATATAGCAGCGTACAGACACTTGTGCAGGGCTTATGAAGAACAGGGTGACTATAATCAGGCTATAGAAGTTTATAATAAGCTTATTGCAATGGCGCCAAATATTCCGGATTTATATTCAAATCTGGCGAATATATACTACATAAAAGGTGAGTTTGATCTAGCAATTTCAAATTATCAAACGGCAATAACATTAAATCCGAATAAATCATGGACAAGTGTTATTGCGCAGACAATGGGTTTTGTATACCAGGAAAATAAATCAGACCCTGATGCGGCAATTTCAGCTTATCAAACGGCATACGTTTTAACCCCGGAGGATATAGATATATATGTAAATTTAGGCAGTGCTTTTTATGATAAAGAGGATTATAGTAATGCGCTTGCAGTATACAGACAAGCTTTGGAATTACAACCGCATAATGCCAAGATTCATTGTAATTTGGGATTTTTGTATTGGGGTAAGGGCGATACTGAAGAAGCAATAAAATCTTACGAGCTTGCAATTAAATATAATCCGAATTATGATATTGCTTATAATAACTTAGGTGTTATCTATTTAGATGATTTAGGACGCGTAAATAAATCCATAGAACTTTTCAAAAAGGCTGTAGAAACAAATCCGAATTACGCTCTGGCTCATTTTAACCTTGCAAGGGCCATCTCTATAATAGGTGACAAGGTGGAAGCCGCAAAACTTTATCAAATGGCGCAAGATATCAATAAAATTACTCAGGAAATAGACCCCAGAGATATAGCAGATAAAATAAGCGAATTATTTGAATCTTAAAATAAACGGAAAAAGTATGACGGAAGACGATAAAACGGGATTATCCCACTTAATAGCAAAAGAACTCAACTCTTCGGATAAAATCTTTAAGCCGGATTTTAATCAAAAGTCAGGCCGTGAATTGTTGGCGTTTTATTTGCAATCAAAATTTAAGCAGGTACTGTCTTATGATAACAAAGCTGATGAGCCTATTTTTATTGATGTTAGGTATGATTTTATACAAAAATTTTCGCGCAGGCTTATTCAGCACCCTGAAAAACGCATTATGATAGGAATTACCGGCGAGTCTGCTTCCGGCAAATCAACTATATGCCGGGAAATACAAAATGTTATTAATAAATTTCAAATGCCGGTTACAATCCTTACTACTGACAATTATTTTAATGATATTTCAGAGCTTATTAAAAAGTACGGAACTTTTGATAACTTGCGTGACAGCGGATATGATGTTGATTCTCCTAACAATTTTCAATTAGCTGTCTTAAAAGATGATTTAGAAAAAATTTCTCACGGTGAAGATATTTATTCTCCGGAATATCTTCTAAACGGGACCGGCGTGTCTGTGCCTAAAGCAAAATTGATTCCTTCAAATAAAATAGTCGTTGTTGAAGGTATGGCGTCTATGTATGGTGAAAATAAAGAAATTTATGATATAAAGGTTTATATTGAAACAGATTTGGATATAAGACGGGACAGGTTTTTAAAACGCGCTTATACCGAACGGAATCAAGATTTAGAAAATGCTAAAAAACATTGGGAATATATTCTCGGCGCGGGCGAAAAGTATGTAAAGCCGTACCGCGCAGAAGCAGATATTATACTAAACGGTGATTCTAATCTTACTTATTTCTCACAGATTTTAGAATATATTCATACTATAACAAATAATTTTAATAATTAATAAGTAAGGTGTTAATTTAGGATTTACGACTTAAATATTTTGCAAGTCCTTCCCCCATAGAAAAGCAGGAGGGAATGATTCTAAGTGCCGCTTGAGCTTCAAAATCAGCCGATATACAACGCCCTATAACAAACAGATTATCATTAACCATTAATGATTCTATCGGAAGCTGGTATTCTTGATATACTTTTTCCAATGTGGAGCTGTCCTTTTGGGCAGAATGTACATCAATAGGGTAATTTGATATTACAACCGGAGTATCGAATTTTTTCCCTGACCTTAAATCGTCCGCAGTATATACATACCGCCCTTTTATCCTATTTGAAACCCTTATTCCTATTGAATTTGCAATCGAGGATATATACGCATTTTCAAAGCCCGGAAGATATTTTTTACAGAAATTAGATAATCTTAAAATGCTGAAACGCCCTTCAATATAAGGATTTTTAGTATTATTAATGAGGCGTGGACAGTTAAATGCAATTGAATCCGGCGTGCCTGCGACTGAAAAAAGCTGAAAATAGTTGGATTCAGACTCTGTAATAACTCCATCATCTATAGCCTGCTTAAAAACGGGTTTTAAGGCCCAATTAGCGCCGGTATCCCAGGTGTAAGCCGTAGACAAATACGTATTACCGTTTACAACACAGCTCGTAGTAACATTCCTATCCTTATCAAAATCCATTATCCAATTAGAAAACTTTTTAATATCTATCCCCGACATAATAAATCTCAAATTAACCGGCTGCGATTTTTTTTCTAAAAATTCACAATTTAATTTTTGACAAATTTTTGCATCACCTGTCGCATCTACAAGATAACTCGTTTCGATAGGGTGTAATAATATTCCACTAGAAAGGGGATTATTATTATCTTCTATCGTTACGATATATGACGATAATTTTTGTTCTATTTTTGTTATATTAGATTCAAATAAAATATCAACATGAGCTTCTTGCATTAGTTTGTCAAGAACAATTTTTGTAAGTTCAGGATTAAACCAGCCTTTGTTTCCGTCACAATAGGTTATTGCGCCGCCAATCGCGGAAAGTTCGGAATATAGCTTTTCAAAGAATTCCGTATTTATTGCATTTTCGGATGTTTTCATTGCCGGAATAACCAGAGAAGAAGTTATCGAACCTCCCAGAAATGAATTTCTTTCGACTAATAAAACATTAAGGCCTAATTTCCCTGCAATATAAGCACAGGCACAACCGGCGGTTCCACCTCCGGCTATAACAATATCATACTTCTTCATCTCTCATACTCCTTAATTTCATATACTTTGAAGAACTCATAAGCTTACTATGCCGAAATTCATATTCTCTGTATGCTATAATATCCTCATTAGAGAATGACAAATTGGGATCATGATAAGGAATACCGGCTTTTGTTCCGCAAAGCCCTATTTCATAATTATTCAGAGGGTGTTCAATTCTTTTTTTATCCTTTGAAGCAACCGTGCCGGTAAATTTTTTATTTTTTTTATTATATATTTTACCGACATAAAATCCGGCCTCAAGCAGCGTATTTCTGACAAGCACAGAGTTTGAATACGTAAGAAGCAAGCCGTCATTGGATAATAGTCTGTATAATTCCGAAATAAATTCTACCGACCACAATTGCGGGGCTTTAGTATATGTAAAAGCGTCCAAGAATATACAGTCATACTGCTCGTTTAAGGTTAAAATGGTCTTCCTTGCATCCTTTAGGTAGAAATTTATGTTAAACAGGCTCTGAGCAGCCTTAAAATCGATATTTTTATTCCGTTTCGATAAATGGCTATAATATATATTATGTAAGAAGGTCGATAAATTGCATTCTAATGATGTTTTATACCCCCAAATTTGATTAAATTTAGCATATTTTATAAGAGAATCATCAAAAAATCTGCGATATTTACTTTGAGTTACAATTTCTTTGATAGTTTTATCCGGATAATCTCGTCCGTAAATCTCACTTAGTTTATTAATAAGAATATAATTTACGAGTCCGTTTACTTTATACTCCTTATCAATATGCATATTTTTGAATTTTAATTCTAAAAGCTCTGTTATCTCCTGTCTGTTTTTCGGATAAAAAAACGATATACAATCGGAAAACAAATCTCGAAGTTTATAATAAGTTTCAAAGCAGTCAAAAATATTTGGCACAAATTTTGAGAAAATCTCCTCTGGCGTTTTTAAAGTTATAAAAAAAGGAGATAGCTTTATTAATTCTTCATTAATATCTAAGCAATCAATTTGGACTTTATTATTGGTATATAACGTTTCGCTATTTATACCCTTAAGGATATTATTATCATCTATCGATACGATACTTTTATTATATTTAAATTTTTTATTTTTAAATTTTTCAAAAAAATTTTTCTTTTTTAATTTATTTTTATTTAAATTTATTACAAAACTCATTAAGGCTTTTGTGTTATATCCGATACCGTAGCAAATATCAAGAACCTTAAGTTCATTTTTTTCTTTTAGTATTTTATCAATACCGGAGGGTATAACAAACTTCTCCCAGGCTTCTGTCAGAGCCCCGAATTTGGAATGATACACATCCTTATCAGCGTATGAATACAGGCCAATAGAGCCATCTTCCGTATAATAAGGTTCATAGTCTTTCATAAAACCCTCCCGCTAACGCTTATTATACCAAGTAAACGCAGGTAATGCAATTTATAAGCCAAGTATATTAACTTAAAAGGACGATTTTTAATCGTCCTTTTATCAATTGTTTATTAGTTTTCAACCTTTTTTAGTGTCGGAAAAGCAATTACATCCCTAATAGTAGGAGAGTTGGTCAGAAGCATGACGAGCCTGTCAATACCCATTCCCATACCTCCTGTAGGGGCGAGACCGTACTCAAGTGCGTTAATATAGTCTTCATCAATAGACATAGCCTCTTCATCTCCGTTTGCTTTAGCTAAAGCCTGGGCTTCAAACCTGTGTCTTTGGTCAATAGGATCGGTTAATTCGGAAAATGCATTTGCGATTTCCCACCCGTTTACCCTTGTTTCAAAGCGTTCAGTCAGCCTGTCATTATCTCTGTGAACTTTTGCAAGCGGCGATATTTCGCGTGGATAATCAATAATATGAACCGGTTGAATTAATGTAGGCTCAACTGTTGCTTCAAACACAGCTTCAACAATTTGTCCCCAGTTCATTTCTTCATCTACTTCTATATGCATTGATTTAGCTTTGTCATAAGCTTCTTTTGCAGTAAAGAATTCTCCGAAGTCAACGCCGGTGTATTCTTTTATGGCCCCTAACATGGTTTTTCTGTCCCAAGGCGGTGTCAAATCTATATCGTTATCGCCATATTTAATTTTTGTTGTCCCGAGGACTTCTTTTGCCACATAGGCAACAAGATTTTCTGTAAGCGCCATCATTTCGTTATAATCTACATAAGATTGATACAACTCAATCATAGTAAATTCCGGATTATGGCGGGTATCTATACCCTCATTTCTAAAACAGCGGGAGAGTTCGAATATTTTTTCGCTTAATCCGCCTACCATTAAACGTTTTAAGTGCAATTCAGGAGCAATTCTTAATGTCAAATCCATATCAAGTGCATTGTGGTGCGTAATAAACGGTCTTGCATTTGCGCCCGATGCTTGGGTATGCAGCATAGGAGTTTCTACTTCCAAAAAGCCCTGATTAGTCAGATATTCTCTGACTTTTTGGATTATAAGACTTCTTTTTCTAAAAGTATCTCTTGTTTTTTCATTAACAATTAGATCCACATATCTTTGGCGATACTTTGTTTCGGTATCAGACATTGTATGATAAGATTTCAGCTGCTCAAGTTTTTCTTCGCTGATTTGTTTATTTGGCAGCGGCAAGAGTGATTTAGAAAGCATTTTAAATGTTTTAGCTTTTATAGACAGTTCTCCTCTTGGAGTTCTCCTTATAGAACCATAGAAACCGAGAATATCACCTATGTCAACCAATTTAAGTGTTTTGACCATGTCAGGATCCATATTATCTTTATGAGAAAAAATCTGAATCTTTCCTGATGCATCCATTAAGTCAATAAACATTCCGGAGTTTCTTATCGCCATAACCCGGCCTGCTACTGAATAAAAATCTTCCGTTTCTTCTCCTGCGGCAAGATCTTTATATTTTTCTTGCAGATATTTTGCATCAGCGTCTTTATTAAAAGCGTACGGATACGGATTAATTCCTTTATCCGCAAGTTCCGCCAGCTTCTGAATTCTGGTTTGTCTTATGGTTTCTTTTGCAGAAACAGGTTCTCTTGTTTGTTGTGTCATTAATTTATCCTCTTTAATATTGTTCTGATAAAAATTTTAGCATAAACATGCGCGGGGTGAAACTTCATAAAGCTTAATATAGGATTTACAAATTAAAAAGTCTTTGTTATACTGGGTTGGTGAATAGTTTCTTAAAAGAAGAACGGACAAATTCCCGTTCTTTTTTTATTAGAGAGGGCAGACTCCCTCAAAATGCTAAAGTGAGGTTAAAATAGTATGAAACCTGATATTAACAGACATGAGATATTAGAAAAAATCACGCCTCTTATTGAAAATACAGCAATGAGATTTAACCTTATTCCTATAGAAATTGAATTCATTAAAGAAAATCATAAATGGTTTTTAAGAATATATCTTTATTCTTACGAAAAAGATATAACCCTTGATGACTGTGAAAATGTTACAAGAAGTCTAAATGACTTCTTGGACGAACTTATACCGGTAAAGTATTACCTGGAAGTTTCTTCTCCCGGCTTAGAGCGAAAATTTAAGTCTGATAAAGAGTTTTTGATATTTAAGGGCAGAAGAATCAGCCTTAAGCTTAAAACGCCGCTTGAAGGTGAAACTGAGAAAATCTTCAAGGGTGAAATCCTCGACTGGGATGACAATTTGGGTTTAAAATTCTTCAGATTTGATGACGGAGAAGAACTCCAAATTCCTAAATCAAATATTCAATCTGCGAAACTATACATAGACTAAAAGGAGAATAATAATGATTAAAATCGGAACAGCATTATTTGAAGCTTGCGAAGAGCTTGAAAGAGAACGCGGTATTTCAAAAGAAGTGTTAATCGCTTCATTATGTGATGCGATGGTCGCTGCATATAAAAAACACATGCATGTAAAAGATGCCGCAAATATAGAGGCAATTTTAGACGAACAGACCGGAGAAATTGGAGTATTCAGTACAAAAACCGTTGTTGAAAACGTTGAAGATCCGGACACACAAATTTCTTTAGAAGACGCAAAAGAAATTGATGACGAAGTCGAAGTTGATGATGAAGTAAAAATTGAAGTTACACCGGAACAGTTCGGAAGAATTGCGGCACAGTCTGCAAAACAAGTTATTACACAAAGAATCAGAGACGCGGAAAGGAACAATATTCTTAACGAATTTCTTGATAAAAAGGGAACTCTGACTACAGGTATAATTCAGCGCGTTGAAAACAGAAATGTAATAGTGAATATCGGTAAAACCGACGCTATTATGCCTCAGAGAGAACAGATTCCGAGAGAATATTATAAACCCGGAAACAGAATAAGAGTTTTTGTTTTGAACGTTAAAGAAACAAACAGACTGCCGCAAGTAATCGTATCACATGCGCACCCGGAAATTGTAAGAGAACTGTTTGAACTTGAAGTTCCTGAAATTGAAGACGGAATCGTTGAAATTAAGTCAATTGCACGTGAGGCGGGCTTCAGAACAAAAATTGCCGTATGGTCAAATGATCCGGAAGTTGATTCCGTAGGAGCCTGCATAGGCCCCAGAGGTTCCAGGATCCAGACAATTGTAGGCGAACTTAAGAACGAAAAAATTGATATTGTAAGATGGTCTCCGGATCCGGTAGAATATATTGTAAATGCTATATCTCCGGCAAGAGTCGTTTCTGTTGATATCATGACAGATGATGAAGAAACTAAGGATGCCTTGGTTGTAGTTCCTGACGATCAACTTTCTCTTGCGATAGGAAGAGAAGGACAAAACGTCAGACTTGCACACAGACTTACCGGCTGGAAGATTGATATAAAGAGCGTTTCACAAATGGAAGATGAAGAAGCTGCCGGACATTCAAACTACGATTATCAAGAAGAGCCGGAAGAAGATGAACGTGCGGTAGATTCAGATGAAATTCAGGAAGAAATTGAAGAAGAAATGAATCAACAAGAACTTGATGAAGAAGATATTCAACAAGAAGATGTTGAGGAAGAAACTTCCGAAGAGTAGGAAACTGTTAATACCGAGGCATTCATAAAATAAAAACACCCGCTTTTTAAGAGCGGGTGTTTAAATATTATAATCATTAAAATTAACCTAATCCGAACGTCGGTGCCGAATTCTTTATACCGTCGCTGCAAGCCGATTTGATATTTTCCAATCTTGCCTTTGCGTATTCCAGTTGTGTTTCGCAAGATTCCATATCTAAATCGATATCTGTTTCTTCCATTTCGAGCGGTAACAATACTTCGTTTTGTTCCAGTTCCAATGCCTCTTGCTGAGCTTCCAGCCATATTGAAACATTGCTTTGATAGTTGGTGCTTATTTGCTGACATTGCCAGTTTGCTTGTTGTTGAGCCATCTGTGCATTTGTCATTGCATAAGTAAAAGCTTCGTATTCTTCTTTTGTAAATTCGCCTTTACCGTAGGTATTAAGTGATACAGTTTTACCGTCCTTTATTTCCGTATTTTCTTTTAATGTACCTTGCATATACTCAGTCATCATTTGCGAGAACAAACCGCCATTTGAAGTATCGGTAAAATCAACACCATCTTTTAATGGTTGATTATTATTATAAAGCTGTCCCTGCATAGCATTTATAACAAAAGTTGTCAAACCTCCAGATAAGTAATTTCCGGAAGCCATAGGATTAAACATTTGACCTTGCGTGCCTAACCCCATTGAATTTCTTATATTATTTGAGAATTGACTTTGTGCAATTTGAGCAGTCTTCTCTAATTGTGTTTGCTTTTTAGAATATAGTTTTTGGACACGTTCAATGTTTTTAGTTATCCTATCTTTACGATGAGACAGCTGTGTCTGGCGTAACGTCAATTTGTTGACCTTACGTTGGAGCCTCATTTTTTCATGTAGTAGTAACAAGAAAGCCATTTTTATACTGTCTCCGTATTTTTTTATACTCTTATATATATAAAGTATATTCATTGCGTAAAATTTCACAAATCAGAGTATTTTGTTACAAAACTTTACAAAAAACGTTACAAAAATTTACACTTAAAAATTATTATAATAAAATTATCTTAATGAAGTATAAAAAAATATCAGATGAACAAATTGTTATATCACTTGACAGATTAACAAGATTTAAAAATACAAAAGAAAAATACCTGCGTGTATATACTGATATAATTCTTGCAAATCTTATTGAACCCGCTTATAAAAAAAATGAACTTTTGAATTTGCCCGTAGTAAGTATCAGAGACTTGGCACAGGAAATTTTTAACGCCTCCTTAGGTACAGGGGATAATGACTTTGTAATAAATCAAAAACTTGCAGACTATGAAAATAGCGTATTTAACAATGATAATGAAACAAAAGAATTGCTTAACAATCATTTCAACTACAAAGCAGCTTTGAAGTATATCCCTTCCGAGTGTGCTGTTAATCTAAAATGGCTTAAAAGTCTGACTCTTAATCAGGGTATGAAGGATTTAAGAGAGAAATATTGTCTTAAATTCCCAATAGAAAAGGTCATTCTTGTTGAAGGAATTACGGAAGAAATTTTATTGCCGGCCTTTTCAAGGTATTTAGGGCATGATTTCTATAAGAACGGATTGCAAGTAATACCGGCCGGCGGTAAAAATCAGGTTGTAAAAATGTACTATGAACTTGCCGAACTCTTAAAAATTCCTATATTTGTTTTGCTGGATAAAGATGCTGAAGATAATATCAGGCAAATTCAGCCCCGTTTACGACCGCAAGATAAAATTCATCTGGTGGCCTGCGGAGAATTTGAAGATTTATTACCTAAATCTCTTATTGTTAAAACAGTTAATGAACACTTTGAAAACTTTTTATCAATAACTGAAGAAGATTTAGCCGGAGGGATTTCTAATGCAAAAAAACTTGAAGAAATATTCAAAACAAAGGGACTGCACGAATTTAAAAAAGCAGATTTTGCAAGACTCGTCCGGCCTAATATCACTCAAAAATCAGATATTTCAAAAGAAATAGCGGATATAATATTTGAATTATCTTACGGTAACAAAAATGTTGACACTGAAATTTGTTCTTGTTAGTATATATCTTGTGGTTAGACCATAGCCGAAAGTATATAAGGTTTTTTGAAAATTTAAAAAATATGCGCTTGTAGCTCAGCAGGTAGAGCACTCCCCTTTTAAGGGATAGGTCGCGCGTTCGAATCGCGCCAAGCGCATATTTTTTATGCTTATAAACCTGCTGAGCTGCTCAGCCGGCAGAGCTCCTCCATTTGTTTTAAGCCCTGTTTGTGCAATTAGTATAAACTCTCACGAAAAACGATACTTAATCGTTTTTCTGCCCGCAAACGGAGTCCTTCCTTTTAAGGGATAGGGCGTCTTGATTTACCCCTTCAAATCACATTAAAGGAAGTCGGATGCTTTGCAAACCCCTAAAAATACCTCTTACAAATTTTTCTTATACTCTGGAGGTTGCAACTTTCTACATAGTGACCGTTATAGTAAACCGCATCCTCTGTCCAGCCCTCACCGGAAATATAGTCCTTTACAATTCCAAATTCATCTTTTATATTTCCTTTTGAATCTTTGGACTTTATTGCAAATGTGTATAACCCTTTTTCTCCTTTTGCCGGATCTGTCTTAGACTGGGTACATTTAATAATTTTGGTGTGTTCACCAGTTTGGTAATTTATAATATTCAACCTTTGTCCCTTTGAATAACCGTTACTTTTGGGTGTTAAACCCGTCCATTTGTACAAAATGTCTATTGCATCTTGAAAATTATTATTTTTGCATATTCTATCCGCATGTTTTGCCCGCATAGGTAAAATAGCATCTTTTATTATTCTTTTATAAGGCTGTCCGTCCTTAACACTTGTTATCACGGTTCTTAAACCGTATCCCGGCACACCGGATTCTACACGCTTATATACACTAAATTTTGAATTTCTGCTTATACACTCACCTAGACTGTTTATTGACGGAATATGCATTTCTAATCCTTTCTTTTTTTAAACCTCTAAAGGCTGATCCATTGATTGTATCGAGATATCTATATCTTTTGAAAATATTTGTTTTATATTATTGACCAAGTCATTTGTTGAACTTACCCAAAACATAGGAGATGTTAATATTTTAGTACTGTAACCGTTTACCGGCGGCAGCTTAAACATTACGGGGTCATCACCGTGATGCTTGGCAAGAATATTTTTTATTCCGCAAAGTTCTTGGTAATTAACCTCTTTATTTAACTTAACAGTTACAATATTAGAATTTTCAACAGATTTTACATTATCAATCAGTAAACTTATCTGATCTTCGCCTCTATGTTGGACCTTTCCCGTAATGACCACCTTGTTTTCCTGCTGTAATAAATCGCCAAATTCAAGAAGCTTTTTATGGAAGCATACACAATCGACTTTTCCTGTTAAATCCTCTAATGTTACAAACCTTAAGAATTTTGTCGGATCTTTCTTTGTCGGGATCTGGCGTGTCGCAGTAACAAGCCCGCAGATTGTAACTTCTTCCTCTTCTTTGCATTCTGCCAACTCAGAAACTCTATGTGTCATAAGGAATTGCATCTTATCACGAATTGAAAATAAAGGATGTGAGGTTACGTAAAAACCTAAAAATTCTTTTTCATATTGCTGAATTTCTTTATCCGAATACTCCTGCTCGCTTCCTGTAAGCTGGTATTGTACATTTACAAAATCATCACTATTCCCGAGTGCCGCAAACAAACTGACTTGCCCCATTGCCCTGTCTTTAGCCTCTTTTGAAGTAACATCAAGAATATGCTCAATATTGTCATATAGCTGTTTGCGGCTTTTTTCAATATTAGAAAATGCACCGGCTTTTATTAATCCTTCCAGAGATTTTTTATTAACAAATTTAGCGTCCACACGTTTACAGAAATCAAAAATGCTGGAGAACTCTCCGTTTTCTTCTCTTTCTTTAATAATTGCCTCCACAACAGGTTCTCCTACCTGCTTGATAGCAGCAAGCCCGAATCTTATATTTTCTCCGTCAGGCGTATATTCAAGATAAGACTTGTTAATATCAGGCGGGAGCACTTTTATACCGTATTTTTGAGCCTCTTCTATATAAAGCTGTGTTTGGTCTTTGTTGTCCGATACACTTGAAAGAAGTGCCGATAAGTACTCTACAGGGAAGTGACATTTCAAATATGCAGTCTGATACGCTACAAATGCGTATGCAGCAGAATGAGAACGGTTAAAGCAGTATGATGCAAAGGCCTCTATTTGTTCAAATAATGCCGTTGCGTCCTCCGGCTTCATATCGTGGTGAGTTGATGCCAGTTCAACGAAACGCCCTTTTTGTTTCTGCATCTCTTCAACTTTTTTCTTACCCATCATACGACGAACTATATCAGCTTCTCCGAGTGAATAATCAGCAAGCGTCTGAAATACCTGCATAATTTGTTCCTGATAAACAATTGTTCCGTATGTATCTTTTAATATGGGTTCAAGAAGCGGATGTGCGTACGTTACTTTTTTCAAACCGTGTTTTCTTGCAACAAACTCATCAACCATGCCTGACCCTAAGGGGCCCGGTCTGAACAGTGCAACAAGAGCGCCCAAGTCTTCAAATACGTCCGGTTTAAGGCGTTTTACAAGATTTATCATCCCTTGTGATTCTAATTGAAATACACCGACCGTTTCACCTCGTACGAGCATATTATAAGTTTCTTTATCATCAAGTGGAATATTATTTATATCAATATCAACTCCGCGGTATTTTTTTACCATATCAACGGTTTTATAAATCATTGTAAGGTTTCTTAGCCCCAAAAAGTCCATCTTAAGAAGTGAAAGTACTTCAGTAACCTCATGAGGCGGATACCCGGTCTGTACAATTCCGTCTTTTGAAGGCTGAACCGGTATAATTGTATCTAACGGCGCGTGAGAAATTATAACGCCTGCAGCGTGTGTGCCCGTTCCGCATTTTAAACCTTCAATTGCCATAGACATATCGATAAGCTTTTTAAAACTTACGGTTTTGCCGGTTTCCGGATTCGGAATCTGGTAATCCTCATCGTATAGTTTTCTAAGCTCCGAACCCTCAACTTTTATTGCATCTTTAATCCATTTTGCTTTTGGATTTGTAGCCTGAGCAAGTTCTATTGCCGGTTCAATTAAGCCCGTTAATCTGTTACTATCGGCAAAAGGTACTTTTAAAATTCGTGCGACACCTTTAAACGCGGCTTTCGGAGCGTAGGTTGAAAACGTAATAATCTGGCAGACTCTGTCTTCACCGTATTTTTGAGTTACATAATCAATAACCTGACGTCTTTTTTCAATACAAAAGTCGATATCAATATCAGGCATTGTAAAACGCTCTTCATTTAAGAATCTTTCAAACAACAGATTGTGCTTTATAGGGTCTAAATCTGTAATTTCAAGGGCATACGCAACGACGCTTCCCGCTGCCGAACCTCTGCCGGGACCGACCGGAATATTATGAGTTTTTGCATAATGAATAAAATCCCAGGTTATAAGGAAGTATGCAGGGAACCCCATCTTGTTAATAACCCGAAGTTCATAATCCACGCGTTCTTTAAGCTCAGGAGTTATTTCGCCGTAACGTTTCTTTAAACCTTCGTACACAATATGTTCAAGATAAGTCTCATTTGTATACCCTTCAGGTACGTCATAATGCGGAAGGGGCGCGTTCCCGAGTTCAATTTCTATATGACACTTTGCGGCGGCATCTTCCGTATTTTTTACACACTCCTCAAAAGTCTCATCATCCATCCAGGAAAATGCCTTGCGCATTTCTTCTTTTGATTTGATATAAAACTCGTTATTCGGAAAATGAAAGCGGTTAGGATCGTCTTTATCTGCATTAGTCTGCAAGCACAATAACGAGTCTTGTGCATCAGCGTCCTCCCGCCTTAAGTAGTGAGAGTCATTTGTAATAATCATCTTAATCCCGAGCTCATTTGCGATTTTTATTAAATCGGGATTTGTACGCTTTTGCTCGTCTAAATTGTGATCCTGAAGCTCTATATAATAATCATCTCCAAATAAATCTTTATAACGCTGAGCGGTTTCTTTAGCCTTGTCGTATTCATTTTTTAAGAGGTGTTGCAAGACTTCTCCTCCTAAGCAGGCGGAAGCGCATATCAGTCCTTCATGGTGTTCTTTTAGAAGCTCGAAATTTATACGCGGTTTATAATAGAATCCTTCACACCACGCAGTAGATACAAGTTTTATTAAGTTTTTGTATCCGACAGAATCTTTGCATATTAAGATTAAGTGATACAGTGGGTTATGTGAAGCATCATGAACTTTTATATCGCCGTCATGGACATAGAATTCACACCCGATAAGCGGATTTATACCGGCAGCTTTAGCCTGCTCATAAAATTCTATGGCAGAATACATTACCCCGTGATCAGTTACTGCAATAGCCGGAAGTTCATTATCTTTTGCATACTGAACTAATTCGGGAATTCTTATCATTCCGTCCAGCAAGGAATACTCTGTGTGAATATGTAACGGTATAAATTTCGACATAATATAAAACTAGCACATAAACATATTAAGGTTTGTAAAATTTTAATTTTTTAATACATTTATTACAAAATCTAATGCGCCTTGCTGTTCTTTGAAAACCTGAACACAAGCAGATGAGGTTTTCTCGTAAAAATCTTTGTTACTTAACAGTTTATCGGCAATATTAAAAAGTTCTTCAGGTGTTTTTACAACAAATCCGGCTCCCGCATTTTGTATAATTGCATATATATCCTTAAAATTACTTATTGACGGTCCGGAAATTACGGGCTTGCCGAATATAACAGACTCAAGAGGGTTATGCCCTCCCGTTTTATTAAAGCTTCCGCCTATAAAGGCAATATCCGCAAATGCAAATATTTTCCCCAATTCGCCCATTGTATCCAAAATCATTACATCATTTTCTTTTAATGATTCTCCGCTTGAACGCAGACAAAAATCTTTAACTACAGATTTTACTTCCTCAAGTCTTGTTAAATGGCGCGGTGCTATAATAAATTTTAAATCCGGGTATTTTTCTTTCAGCTTTTTATACGCATTATAAACAATTAAATCTTCACCAGAATGTGTTGAGGCCGCAAGAAATACTCTCCCCCATTTTTCAAACCCAAAATCTATTTCAGGCGGAGTAATATCAAATTTCAAATTATTCATTCTTTTGGTTGTTTCAGGATTTGCACCGAGAGCCAAAAACTTGTTTAAATCCTCAGTACTTTGAGTAAATATTCCGGTATAGTTCCTCAAAAGCGGCTCGAAGAAGAATTTTAGCTTCTTGTATGAACGAAAAGTTCTATCTGATATTCTCCCATTTATTATGTATAAATTTATACCGTGTTTTTTACATTTACCCCCGAAATTGGGCCAGATTTCTGTTTCTGCCATTAAAACATCTGTAGGATTTATATTTTTTAGGAATCTTTCTACACAGCTTGGAGTATCAAAGGGGAAATATGTAACCAAATCCGCTATACCGGCAAATTTTTTGCCGGCTACTTCCTGCCCCGTATTTGTGCCTGTTGTAACAACTATTTTTGCATCAGGAAATATTTCACGCGTTTTCTTCACAAGCTTTTCTATTGCGTTAACCTCTCCTACAGACACCCCGTGAAACATTATAACCCTGTCATTTGATGGGGTAAATGGCGGGGTATGCAAGCCAAATTTTCCTAATTTCTTTTCAAAATCTTCTTTAGTATACCCCGCCTTGTTATGTAAAAATTTTATTATCGGATAGAATAGTCTGAAAAAGAGTTCACTTATAATACCTGTCAAAATTTACTCCTTCTCAACCAGTATGTATTTACGACCGTTGTCAATAATTCTGTAGTTTAAAGCTTTAACCTCATCATCTATTACTTTATAAGGAATTATAACAAGATTATCATTTTTATTTAATGAATCTTTTAGCTCATTTATACCATAGTCTTTCCCGTAGACTACAGGCTTACCTCCATAATAAATTAATGAATACTTGTGCGAAAACCTGTAGCAGGTAATTGTCTTGTTATGATCCTTTGCATACTGTGCAAATTTAAGCAAGTCATCCTGCCCAAACTTATAATCAATTTCAAAGAATTTTTCCGTACCAAAAGCCGAAAGCACAGCCATAAATATTACATAAGTAAAAAATACACCCAAATAACGTTCTTTTTTTGCAAAAAATATTGATAATACACCGCAAAAGAGCAGTGAAAATATACAAAGTGACTTTGCACTCAATATATCATAGTATAGCTGGCAAGGCAGATATAAATAAGCTAATGAGGCTGCTATTGATGCCGCAATAAAAATTCCGCCTAAAATATATACCGTTGCATTAATTAGTCTGCTGTACTCACCCTTTTCTGCATATCGCATCCATATATAGCCGCCGAGAAAAGCCAAGGACGGATAAATCGGCAAAATATATGTTATCAATTTTGTCTTTGATGAAGAAAAGAAAAGCAGTGTAAATAATGCAATTATTGCATTATAAAGCAAAAAGCGTCTTATAATTGTCAGATCTTTAAATTCAAAATCTTTCTTTATTATTTTTCTTATTAAGACAACAAGAGTTGAAACAACCCAAGGGAAAAATCCCCAAAGAATTGTTAATAAATAAAAATAAAACGGCTGCTGTCTGCCTAAATCACCAGACCCTAAGAATCTTGAGATATGGTGCTTCATAATATATTCATTAAAGAATAGCGGATCATGCATCTTTAACATAACAATATGCCATGGAAGTGTAACCAAGAAGAAAAGAATAAATCCGACTATAAAATATTGCGGCCTGAAAATTTCTTTAAATCTTTTGGAAACTATTGCAATAAAGAACATAGAACCAAACGGAACAACAAAGCCCGGAATACCTTTAGCCATTACAGCCAGGCCGGAGAATACATAAAACAGCCACCAAAAATATTTTTTATTTCCCTCTTTACAGAAAAATGTCAGTAAGCCAAAACAAAGTGAAAACCATACACAAGTCGAAACAACAATATCAAGTATTGCAAATTTAGAAAGTATCAAAAATTCCAAAGATGTAGCAAGAATTAAAGCGGAAATTACTCCGTATGTTCTTGATATAATCTTCTTCCCGACAAAATATGTTAAAAATCCGCACAAAGCACCGTATAGTGCAACGGGAAATCTTGCGGTAAACTCGTTTATTTTACCAAATACAGCAAATGACAGACATTCACCCCAGAAATATAACGGAGGTTTTTCAAAGAAAAATTCCTTATTTAGATATAAAGTTAAAAAGTCTTTTGTATTAAACATATCCTTTGCCATAGATACATATCTGGACTCATCAACA
>CALUSF010000017.1 GCA_944323325.1 Candidatus Gastranaerophilales bacterium | reverse complement strand
CTTCTTAAATAATTCCATGTCTGTTTCATCCTATTTTTTTTTATTTTACAATAAAATCTAAATTTTGTACACAGGATAAATAGATGAAAAATTTAATTGAAGAAATAAAAAATTTAAAAGAAGAGAAAAATGCAATAATACTTGCCCACAGTTATCAAAATATAGAAATTGATCAGGTGGCGGATTTTGTAGGAGACTCCCTTTATTTGAGCCAGAAGGCTAAAGAGACAAACGCTGACATTATTGTATTTGCAGGTGTATATTTTATGGCTCAGACCGCTAAAATAATATCTCCGGAGAAAAAAGTACTATTACCGAATCTTAACGCCGGCTGTCTCATGGCAGATATGATTAACCACGAACAAATGGTGGAATTTAAAAAAGACTACCCTGACACACCTGTTGTATGTTATATTAATTCGACTGCGGAAGTAAAAGCAGAGTGCGATATTTGCTGCACAAGTTCAAATGCTTTAGATATCGTAAAAAGCCTTAATACTCAAAAGGTGCTTTTTATTCCGGATGCAAATTTGGGTAAATGGGTTGAGAGACAGCTTAACGGAGTAGAAGTTATAACCTATGACGGAAATTGTCCGGTGCACAACAGCGTTACTGTTGAAGATATAAAAAATACGCGGACAAAGTATCCTGACTCAAAAATACTTATACACCCGGAATGCAAGCCGGAAGTCAGCGAGCTTGGCGATTATGTCGGAAGCACAAGCGGTATTATAGACTATGTCAGAAACAGTCATGACAAAAAATTTGTTATTGTCACGGAAAAAGGCGTTTATGACAGGCTCAAACGAGATTATCCCGATAAAGAATTCATTCTTATAAAAAATAATATGCTGTGTGACAGCATGAAACTGACAACCCTTGATGAAATTCTGTATTCACTTAAATATGGAGTTAATGAAATAACGCTGGATGATGAAGTCCGCAGACTAAGTTCAAATTGTATTGAAAGAATGCTTAAGGTATCAAAATGACAAACAACTCAATCATATACGGTAAGAATGCAGTAATTGAAGCATTGGAGTCAGGGGAACGTGAATTTAATAAAATCTTGATTTCAAACAATTCAAGAACTGACACCAAAATTGAAAAAATTAAAGAACTTGCATTACAAAAAGGAATAATTTTTCAATTTGTAAATCCGCAGAAATTGAATCAAATTGAACCGGACGGCAGACATCAGGGAATCATTGCACAAATTTCACCGGTTAAATATACCGGCTTGGACAATTTTATTGAAAAATATGCAAAAACCGAAACCACCGTGGTAATTTTGGACGGTATAGAGGATTCCCATAATATCGGAGCAATCATTCGTTCTTGTGTATGCGCAGGTGTAAAGGGAATTATCCTGCCTTCCAGAAGAGGAGTATTGATTAATTCTACCGTAGAAAAAACAAGCGCAGGAGCTGTTAATCATATTGAAATAATAAAAGTCAACAGCCTTGTAAACGCTATTCAAAGACTAAAAGAAAACAACTACTGGGTAATTGCTTCAGATCATCATGCAGATGATAATTACTATGATATTGATTATACAAACATGAATTTTGCGCTTATAATGGGAGCAGAGCACGCGGGAATATCAAAATCCCTGCTAAAACTTTCGGATTTTAAAGTAAAAATTCCTATGTTAACAAATTTTAACTCTTTAAATGTTTCAAACGCAGCTGCTATAATATTATTTGAGGCGGTAAAGCAGAAAGGTAAGAATCATGGCTAAGAAAAAAGAAACACTCAATATAATGATTGATGATATTTCAGATGAAGGTGTGGATTTTAACAGTATTGAACCTGTAGAAGATGATGATACCATATCAATTGAAGAGCCGAAAACGCAGGAAAGTCTAAACTCCGTAAATTCTGATGACTCTGTCAGAATTTATCTTCAACAAATAGGAAAAATTCCCCTCCTATCCGCTGAAGAAGAACTTGAAGTTGCTAAAAAAATATATGAAACCCAAAGTGAAATTGCACGAAAAGTTTTGATTAACGCAAATTTACGGCTTGTTGTAAGTATTGCCAAAAAATACATAGGGCGCGGTCTTTCTTTCCTTGATTTGATTCAAGAGGGAAACATGGGACTGATAAAAGCTACAGAAAAATTTGACTATACAAAAGGTTATAAATTTTCTACCTATGCAACCTGGTGGATTCAACAATCCATAACAAGGGCAATCGCAGATAAAGCACGAATTATTCGCCTGCCCATCCACTTGATAGAATCTATTAATAAAATAAAAAAAGCGACAATGGATTTGACAACGGAACTCGGCAGAATTCCCGTAAAACAAGAAATTGCAGACAAAATGGGTATTTCTGTCGCAAAATTAACCTCGATTATAAAAGCAACCCAATCTACAATAAGTATTGATACCCCGACAGGGCAAAAAGATGATTCCAATAAAATAATTGATTATATAGTTGACGAATCAACTATTGCACCGGATTCGCTTGTTTCACAAGAAAGCATGCTCGATGACATAAAAGGCATGTTAGAACAATTAAGTCAAAAAGAACGTGATGTTTTAATTTTAAGATTCGGCTTAAACAGTGACGGTAACAAAAAGACACTTGATGAAATCGGTTCAATTTACGGTGTATCAAGAGAACGAATCCGCCAAATAGAAAATCGCGCAATATCAAAACTAAAAAAACTGTGTAAAAACAAAAATCTGGCACCGGGCTTAAGAAATTACATCGGCGGCTAGTCTCATAACGAAGTATGAATAAAGGTTTTATATGACTGATACTAATAAAATCAATGAACTTATAGGAAACAACGAATTTAAACAGGCTGAGGAACTTCTTGTTAAAGCATTAAAAGAAGAGCCGGATAATATTGAGTTTATTAAACTATACGGGCTTGTAAACGTTAACCTTGAAAAATGGCAGGAAGCGCGCAGCAACTTTGAAACAGTAGTAAAATATAATCCCGAAGATGCTGTCTCCTGGTTTTATTTGGCAAATTGCTATGACAAAACAAATGATTTAATATCGGCTAAAAATACATATTTTAATGTAATTAAGCTGCGGCCGGAATATATAGAAGCGTATAAAAACCTTTGTGTTGTACTGATTAAACAAAATGAGATTGACGCAGCAATAAAATACGCCTTAAAGGCTTCAACATATGATTCCAATGACTATATATTTGATTTCATTATCGGAACTTCCTATATGAAGCTTAAAGAGTTTGCAAAAAGCATTGAGCCGTTTAAGCATGTTCTGGAAAAAGAACCGAAAAATCTCGCCGCATATAATAGTTTGGGAACTGCATACACTGCAACGGGAAATACGAATGAGGCGCTCAGGTGCTACAAAAAAGCTTTAGAAATAGCCCCCGCAGATGCCATGACTTATTATAATATAGGCTCAGTCTATCAAATACAACAAAATCATGAAGAAGCATGTGGGTATTTTAAAAAAGCTTGTGAGCTTGACGAAGAAGACGAAAGCTTTAAAGTTGCTCTTGCAATGTCAGAAGTCAAATCCGGACAATACAGAGAGGCTGCGGAAATATATAAGTCACTGCTTACACTTCACCCCGAAAAAGAAAACTATAAATATAACCTTGTAACATGCTATGAATCCATGGGACAAATACAAACTGCAATTACAATGCTGGAAAGCATGGTCTTTCTAAATCAAAAATTCATACTGCCTGCTCAAAAACTTGCAAATTTATATATAAAAACCAACCAGCTTTCAAAAGCAAAAGATATTTATGACAAGATTCTTTTGAAAAATAATCCGACAGCTGAAATTATGCATCAATATGCAATTTTATCGTCAAGTCTTTGTGACACTGATACGGCCGAAAGAATGCTTAAAAAAGTTATCAGAATGAATCCTGATATTGCAAAAGCGCATAAAGATTTGGGGATTATATATTTAAATAAACGCTTATTTGATTATGCGGAAGAAGAATTCAAAACGGCAATGCAATTACAGCCCAATGATTTTGAAATTTTATTTGAATACGGTAATTTTCTGTATTCAATTTCAAAAAACAACGAAGCGGAACGTTATTACCGCGAAGCACTGGATATTGAACCCGAGAATGTTCTGGCCTTAACATTTATGGCCCTTAATAAACTCACATTAAACCAGCTTGATGCGGCAAAAGATTATATTTCAAAAGCTTTAAAAATTAATCCGCACCATGAATACATACTGTTTTGCGCGGGTAGAATTGCCTACGCCCGCAAAGAATTTGATGAAGCAAAACATTATCTTATTCACGCGGTCGAACAAAATCCGGATATTGAAACACAAAATACCCTTGCTCTAACATATTATGAGCTCGGAGAATTTGAATCAGCAATAAGAATTTTTGAGAATCTTCTTGCTAAAAAACCGGATAATATTTCGGTTCTTATGAGTATTGCAAAATGTTATGCGGGACTGAAAAACAATGATAAAGCCCTTGAATATCTTGATAAGGTTGTTACGATCTTCCCTGAAGACGAAGAAGCTCATGAACTAATAAGAAAATTATCGTAAGGGTCTTTATTTAAACAATTTGGTCAATATTTCCCCCGGTACGTGCAAAATTTGTGTAATACCAGTTACATACAAGCACTGCAATATATATAAGGTAATAGAAGTTTATTAATGTAAACAAGAAATGCAAAAAGATATTTGCACCAAATAAAGATGTTAATACTGAAAGAATTGAATACGATATAAAAATAATAATATAAAGTAGACAGTTGGAGAAAAATTTTCTGCTGAATAAATCTTTTAACGAAATATAATACGCAATAAAGGGGTTTGATTTTTTAAAAAACAGGGCAGGCAAATAAAACATTACCAGAAAACCATTTATTACCATTAACCCCAAAAACAACAAATACCACCACATCATTTTTAACAATTGCAGTTCGGAAATAGATGACAAAAATGAATTAAAAGCTTCCGCTGACACCATAGCATCGGATAATGCAGCTTTGCTTATCCCGATATCACCTATTTGCGCCATACCGATATAATAACCGCCAGTAAATAAAACTAATGAAACTATTGCCATCACAAATAAAAGCCCCATTACCGGTAAAAGATATTCTCCGACCCCGGCAGGGAATTCTTTTATCAAAGAATTCGGCTCTTCAGTATGCGGGGATTTAATACCTTCTCTTATCATAAAAAACCATCCGGCCAAAAACGCACTAAGCATCAGAAAAAATAAAGCCGCCGTAATTACAGGATAAACAGAGGAACCATGCAAAGAAAACAGAACATACAAACTGGAAAACAACGAGAACAATATTAATGGTGTCGCCAGTATTATGAACTTATTTGTAAGGCTAAAACTTTCTTTGATACAACTTAACATATTTTCTCCTAAATCCTGTATCTTAATACTGTTTGTTCGATAATATCATCGGACAATTTTAATGCAAAATCTCTAAAACTGTTTCCGATATTAGAATTCGGATTAACTTCAGAAATACATACACCTTTATTTATAGCTTCCATTATTGTGAAATAATTATTAGGTATCCTCCAATAAACCTTTTCACCTAATGTATTTTCAATATCTTCGACTTTAATTTCATCATTGTCCATATAACGGTTAATAATCAGCTTAACTTTGTCTTGCTTATATTTACGCGAACGGAAAAGATTCATGCATCTTTGAGCATTCCTTATTGCCGGGATGTTCACGATTGAGGTAAATAATATTATATCGGCATTATCAAGAATAGTAAGCGTATTAGAATCTATACCAGATGACATATCTATCACAATATACGGAAAATTTTTTCTTAGTGCATTAAAAAGCATCATTATCTGCTGCGGCGTTACACTTGCAGACTGTTCTATATAACTCGGATCAGAAAGAATGTAGAGAGAAGTCTCTTTATATTTTTCAAACATTTTTATAATAGTTTTTTCTTCTTCATTCATAATCCGCTTTATAACATAATTTACGTCAAACACGGGATTAAGATTTAAAAAAGTCGAAATATCACCAAGCTGCAAATTTAAATCTACAAGCGCAACCTTATCTTTCGTAACTTTCGCCAATTCGGCAGCAAGATTCACCGCAATTGTTGTTTTTCCGATACCTCCCTTATTGGAATACACTGTTATTATTTGTGCCTGTGATTCGTTAGCATCTGGAGATATATTTGCAAGAGACGTAACAACACGTATTAAATCTTCTTTCAATACCGGCTTAGGCAAAAATTCTTTTGCGCCGAACCTAAGAGCTTGAATAATAGTATTAGTTGAATAATCTAATGATGTTATTATCAATCTCGGAGTGTATAATTTTATATTTTCAACAGTATCCCTTACCTCATAGGTATCATCCGATATATCGGCAATAACAATAGTATTATTGTCAGATTTTTTTATATCTTCAAATCCTTCTTTAAAATTGCTGTAAAGCCTTATATCCGTTATTATCGGAGTTTCCTTAAGATAGGACTTAATAACTTCTCGAGAATTATCATTTTTATCCAGCACGACTACAGAAAGATTGTCTTGCATAAAGCCCCCTTATTTTGGCATGTTCTTAGCATTCCGTAAGAAACGAAATACACTACTAATATACCGCAAATTTATAATAAGAACAATCTGTTATTTTATAATATCTTCCATATCTTTCTTTACGGAAGTAAGTCCTTTAATACCGAATACATCACTGAGTGTTGTTATAAGATTGGGATTCAATATTATGGGAGTACACCTGCCGACATAGATTTGTATATTACTTTCTAAAAGATATATTATCTGAGAAAGAGTATGTCTGCCGCACTCCGGAAATATAAGTACAAGGGGAAGAGCAAAGTTGTTTTTGATACCTTCGGCAACTTTTACTATTGCAAATGTATCAAAACATACATTTAAACAAATTACGTTCTCTTTTTCCTGACAGAAAGAAAGCGATACTACTAAAATATCATCCGGCACCTGTTTCAGAAATTTTTCAAAATACGCTTGCTGCTCAAGCGTATATCCTCCAAGCCCGATAACAACAATCTTTTTATAATTTGAAGCGGAAAGTTTTTGTGAAATTAAATTAATAAAACTATCAAAATCAAACCCTATATCAACGCTTTCGCACTGTTTTCCGGTCTTGAAACCTTTCGAAGATTTTGCGGCTTGAATAACATCTGAAAAATCATTATTTTTTATGGGAATCACACCTTTTGATGTGGCAAAATCCGTCGTATACAAGCGTCCGCGATACAGATGTTCCACATTATATAAAGAATGCTGGGTCAAGACTATCGGCCCGGGAAAAGTTGAAAAATCCAAAAGACAACTTGTCATCCCCTGTCCGTACTGACCTTTAAGGTTTTTATACTCCGCAAACTTAGGAAAAGTATTTGCAAGCATCATCTCATCATGAGTATAAACATCAATATCTTCATCCTTAACGGCTTCCAATATATTTTCAAGTTCTCGGATATTAGAACCTACAACAAGAATTGCTTTTCCCGGAACTGTGGTATAAGAAACCTCGTTTTGTATTTGCTTTCCGTAACGTTCTTCCTGAGCAGATCGAAGTTCAACCATTAAATTATTATCAATTTTTGTTATTTTACATATAAAATCTTTTAGTTTTTCTATATCTTGTTCTTCATAATTAAGCGAACTCAAAAGTTCCAATACGGTAATGTAAGCTTCGTCCGTATTTTTTCCGAAACTCTCCAAATCAGTTATATTTATACACATGCTTTTTGCAAGCACAAAAAGAATTTTGTACAAATCACGTACCTCTTGGGGAATGGAATTAACCTTATTTAGAAACTCCTTTTCACCAAGCCTTATAGAATTTATTATGTTTGTTTCCTGAGTAAATTTTAATACGGATTTAAGACATTCCGGAATAATATTCTGCTCGGAACATGTTTCTTCGTATTCCTTAATAATACGGGGAATGATTTCGTTAAACCTACCCGTCAGAGCTTTAAAATCCGTTTCCGAAAACTCAGGGTTTGAAACTAAAACAGAAATTGTATCAAGAATAATATCTTTTATATCACTGTCATTCTTGTTATTTTCATGCAGTTTAAGTGCATAATAAGCCGTCAATTTTAAATACATTACAAGCACTTCCTGCAAAGAAGATGTTCGCGGATTAACAGAACAAATTCCGCGGGAGGCACAACTGTCATATTGGTAATCTTCATTGAAATCGTAATTCATAACAACTACATAATAATTTCTTATCACATTTTTTTAATTGCACACTACGGCTATATTTCATATTATATGTAAAGAATCATGACAAATGTATTGACATTTTTCCATTTTTAGTGTAGAGTGCTTGGGTGTGTTAAAAAACGAGGGTTTAAATTATGAAAATTTATGCTATCCGAAATGGTGAAACTAATTACCGCTATGGCAACAAGACAAACTCAAACAAGGCAATTAATCGCACAAGATTAATTAATGACGGAGCACAAAGCGACACTGTATCATTTAAGGGCAAAAACACAGTTGCCGGAGTTGGAATAGGTGCAATACTGGGGCTGGGCGGATTAGGCATTCTTTCTTTACTATCAGGCGGCGCAGCAGCACCAATTGCTTACGGAATTTACGCAGCAACAATGGGTACAGCGGGCGGCATATTCGGCAACACTCTTGACGAGATTGATGAAGAAAAAAAGAAACAAAATAAAGGCTAGAATAAGTCTTTATTTTGGAACGCAAGGAAGAGAATTGAAGCGGACTTCAATTCTTTTTTTGTGGTATAATTTGAACAAATTCAGGAGATGCAAATGTTTAGTACCGATATAATTTATGAAGTAGTTACTTTTTCAATAGGTGATACAAAAGCCGGCACCAAAATGGGAAAATTACAATTGAAAGACACACAGACAGGTGAACTTCTTAATTGTATACTCTGGGAAGAAGCGCTAAACAGAATGGATGCCAAATTATTCAGATGCGGCAACCAATTAAGAATTGTATCAGGCTCTTTTAATGAGAAATATAATAATTGTTTGGTATCAGCGCTTGAATTAATAAAAGAGGCTAAAACCGGAATTGATTCAGATGAAAGAGAAAATGTTTACTCAGAAATTACGGAATATATTAACAAAATAAAAGATGATAAATTAAGGGAATTTGTATCAAATATATATGTGACAAACAAAGATAAAATCTTGGTTTCACCGGCTGCAAAACTTATGCATCACAACTATATCGGCGGATTAATGGTGCATACTCTTGAATGCTTGAAATATGCGGAAAAAAATATGGAAATATTTTTCCAACGCTTAAAGCAGGATGAAGTATATGCAGCCTGCCTGCTTCATGATATCGGAAAAATTTTTGAATATACGGTTGATATTGAATCCGGCCTTATTGATTATGATGAAAATTTTAGAAAAGAATGGATTTCACATTCGCAGTACGGTTTTTCAATTTGCATGACAGCAGGTTTTAAACGGGTGGCGAAAATGATTGCGGCACACCATGGAAGAGCTGAATGGGGTGCTATCGTTGATTTAAACGAAAAAGATCTCGAATCCTATCTCTATTTGATACATCATATTGATGATTTGTCTGCAAAATTTGGTAAAACAAATGTAGCTATGCTGGAAAACAGCTAGGTTTTATTTATGGTAAGTTTCGTGATTCAAAATCTTAAATGCACGATATATTTGTTCCACAAGTAAAAGTCTTGTAAATTGGTGCAAGAATGTCATTTTTGAAATACTTAGCTTAAAATCTGCCCTTTGGGATACTTTTGGAGAAAGTCCGCAAGAGGAACCTATAACAAAAACAAGCTCTGATATACCGCTGTTTGTAACTTCACTTATTTTTGATGCAAACTCTTCAGAAGAAAGCTGTTTGCCCAAAATTTCCAATGTAATTACATAAGAATCCTGTTTTATATTGGCCAAAATCTTATTTGCCTCTTCTTCAAGAACCTTTGAAGTCAGATTTTCATCCTTGATTTCTATCGGCTGTAATTCGACAAGCTCAACGGGAGTGTACGGTCTAAGCCGTTTTAAGAACTCCTCAATACCGTCTTTTAAGAACGTTTCCTTAATTTTGCCGAGTGCTATAATTTTTATTTTCATACACTTATTTAACCAAAGCTAATACTAAATGTAAATATTTGTAAAAACATTTAATAATATAAGCAAAATTTCTATTGTTCCTTCTTTTATAAAAACAGGTACAGTATGAATATAAAAATTAACCCTAGTACAAAAAAATTATTTATGCATAATGCAGCGGGAAATCAAAAGAATAAAATACCTGCTGTAACAACGAACAATCTCAATAATAATTTTTCTAGACTACCGCTTATACCAAGTACACTTGTAATACCCGGTTTATATTGTGTTTTAAAAGATGAAAACAATTCTCTTGAAACAGACAGAATTTTAAAGTCACCAATAAGGGAAATTACAGATTATGAATTTCAACAAATGATGGTAGATATTGAGACCCTAAAATCAAAGCTTAATGATTTTGATAAAGATTTACTGGATGCACTGCCTTTAAATAAATATAATATACAATGCCTTAACAAAATCTTACACAATGACGAATTAATTAAAATATTTGCACTTAATTACACATGTTTAGATTTCAATAATATTAATTCCGCTAAGTATTTTGACTACTTATTGCAAAATAAAGACAAAATTGCGGAAAAATTAGGGTATTATCTGGACTGGAATATAGCTAAATTTATAACAACTCCGGAAGAACTAGATTTTAAAATAAATTACATAGAAAATAGCCTCGAAAAACAGGAAATATGTACCAGTCCTTTTTTTGAAGATATTATAATACGAGCCGGTTCAAAGGATGAAGCAGAATCAATATTTGAGCATGCAAATAAATATGGCATACTGCCATCAACCAGAATCATTTTTAACAAAATATTTGGAGAAGAAGTTACATCAAAAATGTTAGAAGATCTTGTTTCTGTAAAAAAGAAATATAATTTAGATTTTAAAATTCTAACAGAACATAATTACTATAATGAACCATACATCATATTAAAACAACTAATAACCCCAAATGCACTTACATTTAAATTTAATCGTCAAAGCGGTGAACTCATAGCTTTTGGAGAAGAAAATACCCTTTATAATCTTCAAAATAACACTATTACTACAATAACTCCTCAATGCAGTAATGATGTGACAATTATTAAATCACCCAAACCACTTACTGCAGAAGTTGAAACTCGCAGCTTAAACGGAAAATTTATAAATAAAAGTGAGTTTAAAACCGGAAATATAAAAGGTGAATTTGAAATAAATAATATCACAGAAGACGGCAAAGCAAATAAAACAAGCCTTGTAGAAACAGATAAAGACAATGGAGAACATATTGAAAAACATTTTGTGTCCTTAGACGGAACTATTACGGATTATGTTTTTGCTAATGATAAAGCCGGAAACAGATACTTATACTATAAAATAGCCGATAAAAACGGAAATATTCTTTATGAGACTGAGAAAAAGTTTAAAATCTTGTCAGAAAATCATTTCTTATCGGAAACAGACGGCATGAGTTATGATATAAATATTGAACAAAATAAAATTAAAGTAAAAAAATTAAATAACAAAAATGAAAGTATAGAATACAGCATAAAAGAGTACAGTGAAGAAGATTACGCGGCAATTCTGTCCGTATTATTAGAATGTGCGGACAATCCCGAAATTCTTAAAGAACTTGAAAAAAATCAAATCACATTGGGAGATATTATTGTTAAACAAGGATTAACCGAAAAATTTTCAATTGACAAAAAGCTTTTAAAAACACTAAAAAATTTATCGGGTGAAGAATGGTTTGCATTAATGAAAGCAAATGTGTATACAATCATTTCAAGTATAAATAATACTGAAAGTACTTCTTGCGGCAAGCTGATTCAAATCGGCAAGGGAAAATGTGTATTTCCCGTACTTGAGCACGAAATAGGACACGAAAAAGGGCGAAGTCTTAAGCTTAATGAAGATACAAAATTAAGACAAATTTTCGAATATGAAAAGAATTTACTTTTTACAAACTTTCCTGAAATGCTAATTAAACATGTAGATTACTTTGTTACAGACAGTCCCAGTTCAAACGGTTTTTTAGAAACCCTTGCTGAAGTAAATCACATAATAAACTCAGCTCAAAAATGGGAAAGATTTGGCATGAGAACGCTATTCTTACAGCAATATTTCCCCAAAACTATTGCATATATTGCAAACAAATATAAAGACTTTAACTAAAGATTTGGCTTTTTGCCATATACACACTTGTAGACGGAAAAGCAAATTCAATACCTTCTTCGCGATAGCGATGAATAATTTCTCTTATAATACGGCTTTTTATATATATATACTCACCCCAGGAAACTTTTGAAGTATAACATACAAGCCTTACGGTAATTGCACTGTCATCCAGATTTTCCAAAAAAGCGTGCTCTCCTTCAAGCACAGTTTCGTCACGCATTGCAATTTCTTTTAAAATTTCGCAGGCTCTGTCAATTTTTTCGTTTGAAGTGCTGTATTCTATCCCGATTTTAAGATCTATTCTTCTGCCGTTTGTCTGTGAAACATTAACAATTTCTTCATTAGCCAGCAGATTATTAGGTACATTTACGGCAAATCCGTCATCATCTCTTATGGTCGTTGAGCGAAGATTAATATTTTCTACAGTTCCTGCAAACCCGTTAAATTTTATATACTCTCCGATTTTGTAAACTCTGTCTGCCAGAAGCCCAAATGAGCCGAAAATATTACCAATCGCCTCCTTTGCTGCAAAACCGACTGCCAAACCTGTGATTCCAAAACCCGCAATAAGAGAAGCAACATTGTAGCCAAAACTCTGTAAAAATCCTGCGAGCAAAATAAATACAACGATTGCCTTTGCAGTCCTGTTCAATATAGGCATCAAATTTAAAAGCGGAGAATCTGAATTCTTTGTTCTTAACCTGTAAACAAGCTTTCGTCCGAATAAATCAATAAGCTTGCATAATCCCCAGATTAAAACGAGGTTTACCGCAACACCAATAATAAGTTTTACGTGTGAACCTAAAAACTTTAAAACTGCATTTGTTATTACATCTATCATTTAGCTATCCTTTTCTTTTTCTTAAAGCTTCCAACTCGTCCTGAAACGGAGAAATTGAAGTCAACTTATCCATTATAGCAGGTAATTTTTCTATTACATAATCAATATCTTTTTCAGTCGTAAATCTTGAAAGGCTGAATCTTATAGAACCGTGCAGAGCTGTAAAAGGTATTCCCATCGCCCTCAGAACATGACTCGGTTCAAGAGAGCCCGAGGTGCAGGCGCTTCCGGAACTTGCACAAACGCCAATATCACTTAGATGCAATAGAATCAACTCGCCTTCTACATATTCAAAACCGATATTAGAAGTATTCGGCACTCTGTTTTTAACGCCGGTATTTAATCTTGCATTGAATACATTCTTCAAAATACCTTCTTCTAATTTATCACGAAGCCTTTTAACTTCTTTAAGTTCGTAATTGAGTGACTCTTGAGCGAGTTCAGCCGCCTTTCCGATACCAACGATATACGGAACATTTTCAGTTCCTGCTCTCAAGCCTCTTTCTTGATGTCCGCCATTGATTAGCGGAGTAAATCTAACATCTGGTTTTGCATACAAAACACCAATCCCCTTTGGCGCGTGGAATTTGTGTCCGGAAATACCAATTAAATCAATTTTTGTATCCCTAACATTTATCGGAATCTTACCGGCAGCTTGAACCGCATCTACAAAAAATCGTGTTTCAGGAGACTTTGATTTAATGTATTCGGCAATTTCTTCAACAGGATTAATTACACCTATTTCATTATTTGCCCACATTACAGAGACTAAAGCAGTATCTTTTCTTAATTTTGCTTTCAATTCTTCTACATCAAGCTCGCCTTGAGAATTTACGCCAATATAGTCAACCTCATACCCATTTTTTTCAAACTCTTTGTATGTATTCAAAACCGCAGGGTGTTCAACTTTTGTCGTAATTATATGTTTCTTTTCTCTATTACAGTTTAAAACGCCTTTAATCGCGGTATTAGCTGATTCTGAACCGCAGGATGTGAAATAAATATCCTTTTCACTTTCTGCACCAAGAAAATCTCTAACTTTAACCCGTGCCTCTCTCATCGCCGCTGCAGGTTTTTTAGCAAAATCGTACATGCTTGAAGGGTTGGCATATTCTTCCTTAAGATATGGAAGCATCGCCTCCAAAACTCTTTCATCAATCTTCGTAGTTGCGTTATTGTCTAAATATATCATATCTGTTCAACCTCAAGTTTGTCATCGACCTTATCTTTCAAAATAGTTTCGACAAAATTTTTCAAAGTCATTGATGCATTTTTGCACCCGCTGCACATACCTGTTAATTTCACTTTAACCTTGTTACCTTCTACGTCAATAAGTTCAACATCTCCGCCGTCTTTTTGAAGCTGGGGAGAAATTTGCTGGTCAATTACTTTACTAATCTTTAAGATTTTTTGTGTCGGCGTAAGCTCTTGAGCCTGAGCTTCTTTTTTATAATAAGTATCAAGCATATCTTTAATAATACCTTTACATCTTCCGCACGCTCCGCCTGCTTTTGTATAGTTAGTAATTTCTTCTACGGTTTTCAGCCCGTTTACCTTAATTGCTTCCCAAATCTGGTTTTCCGTTACGTTAAAACAGGTACAGACGATTTTTTCACCGCTTGGAATAAGCCCCTCTTCCAGAGCAATGACATCCTCACCGTAATATTTCTTGATAGCGTCTTCTAAAGCTTCATGCCCCATAACAGAACAATGCATTTTTTCCTGCGGAAGCCCATCTAATTCATCAGCAATATCTTTATTGGTAATCTTTGCCGCTTCATCGATCGTTTTTCCGATAATCATTTCTGTTAAAATGCTTGATGAAGCCACAGCCGAGCCGCAGCCAAAAGTCTGAAATTTAGCATCTTTTATAACTTTACCATCAAGTTTTATATACAATTTTAAAGAATCACCACAAGCTAAAGAACCAGCCTCTCCGATTAAATCAGCATCATCAATCTTGCCGACATTTCTGGGGTGCCTGTAGTGATCCAAAACCTTCTCCGAATATTCCCACATAATAATTTCCTCTTTATAAAGTTGAATTTTACACTCAATATTTTACTACAAAAAGGAAACAGATAAATCCCCGATGTAATTAGAACTAATCGGCCTTTTTTCCGACAACACTATCCCAAGCTTTTCTAAAAGCCGAGTTCAAGCGTTCTTCATCGCTGACAAGTTCGCGGATATCCCTTCTGCATTTTGCAAATAATAAAAGCTTGTCTTGTTCATTTTTAGAAAGAGCATCAAACTCATCCTTTGCCTTATTTAATTCCTGCGGAATTTCTTTTGAGTTTTTATCAAGCATTATATCGGCTAGTTTTTCTAAAGGTGAAAGTTCTCCGGACTTACCTCCTGTCTCAATCATTCTCCGGTTAACTCTTTGTATTAAGTCCGCAGACATATAAGAGTTTTTATCCCATTTTGCTTTTGAACTGACACTTATGTTTACATTGTTAATTGGTACTATTTTCATTTTACAAGCCTTTCTAATTCTGTAATTTCTTTTCTTCCTGCTTAATATATTCGCAATCAGCCTCAAGCCTTTTATCTTCCATTGCATTAATAAGCTCTTCAATATCTTTAATCTGTCCGAGTTCAAATCCAACTTCCGCATACAAAACACAGTCATTACAGAGCCTGTAATTTCCGTATTGAACAGAACCGGCAAGCGATTTTACCCCTCCGCAAGCATCACAAGTAAAGTATTCATTCGCGCAATCTGGATTTTCTTCAATATCGTCTAAACGCATCTGCTCGACTACTAACTGCATCTCTTTAACAACTTCTTCTTTTGATTTCATCACATACCTTTCTATACGCAGAAGATTTGCTCCACCCTCTATATTCCTGATTAGTACTAATATTTTCCACTATAAATAAAAAAATACAATACATCGCAGAAAATTTCTGAATTTGTCGCAGAAGCTTACTGTCTGCTCGTAAAAGGTGAAGCAAAAAGCGAATTTAAATTGCAAAGGTTTATCCGGAAACATTTTAACTTGTAAAGAAAATGATTGAAGAAGACAGTGAATAAAAAACTGTAATTTGAGGCAATGCTATACATCTTATGTATTGCTTTGATTTTTTTTTCTCTTTATAATCAGGGTGTAATGAGTATTATCCAAAAATCACAAAAAGCACTTGAATACGATAAAATTCTGGCTGAACTTGCAAAATTTGCGAAGACGGAACAGTCTAAAAAGCTTTGCTTGGAGCTTACACCGTACGTAAAGCGGGAAGATATCAGAAATCAAATCATTCTGACGAGCGAAGCAAAAGATGTGCTTGATTTGGCACACGATATTCCGATTGAAAAAATTCAAAATTTTACAAAGCTCAAAGAAAGAAATGAATATTTTTCGGAAGAAGAGCTTGTTGATATCGCAAAAACAATGCGGACATCAAGAATTGTAAGGAATTTTCTCAAAGAAACACTTCCGTTTGATGCAAATATGCAGAATCTTACAAATGATTTGTATTCAAATAAAGAGCTGGAAGATAAAATCTTGGATACGTTTGACGACAACTTTACGGTAAAACAGGACGCAAATCCGGAATTAAAGGGGCTGTACTCCTCATTAAAAGATACGGAAGCCAATCTTAAACAACGCGTACAAGAGTTGATGAATTCTCCCGAGTTTCAAAAACATTTGCAGGAAAATATTTATACTTTCCGCGATGACAGAATTGTTTTTCAGGTAAAAGCGTCTTCAAAAAGTAAAGTGGGCGGTATTGTACACGATGTTTCGGCATCAAGCAGAACATTTTATATAGAGCCCGCTCAAATTGTTCCGATAAATAATAAAATAAGAGAAGTAAAATCAAAAATTTATGCGGAAATTATCAGAATATTAACTGCTTTGAGTAATGAAGTCCGCAAGGATATGAATAATCTTATTCATACGGAGAAATTGCTTGCGGAAATTGACTTTCATTTTGCAAAAGCCAGATATGCAGTAAAGATTCAGGCAGTAGAGCCGTCTCTTTCGGATGAAAAAATTATAAAACTTGATTTGATGCGCCATCCGCTTTTAATAGGCAGAGTTGAAAAAATAGTAGAAAATGATTTTGAAATCGGCAAAGATTATAAATCAATTATTATTACGGGTTCTAATACCGGAGGTAAAACTGTTGCGCTTAAAACTGTCGGGTTATTTATACTTATGGCAAAATCCGGAATGTTTCTGCCTTGCGCGGAAGCCCATATTTATCCGTTTGAAAAAGTTTTGGCGGATATAGGAGATGAGCAGAGTATATTACAAAACCTGTCAACATTTTCATCACATATGACTAATGTTATTGATATTCTTGAACAGGCTGACAGTGATACATTTATATTGATAGATGAACTTTGCGCGGGAACAGACCCGCAAGAAGGCGCGGTTCTGGCGGAAATTATTCTGAAAGAGTTTGTAAAAAAACAGGCGCAGTCTATTATTACAACTCATTACGGAGAACTGAAAACTCTTGAATATACAGACCCGTATTTTAAAAATGCGTGTGTTGAGTTTGATACGGAATCTTTATCTCCTACGTACAAATTGATTATAGGAATTCCGGGTTTGAGTAATGCAATTTCAATCGCTTCTAACTTGGGGCTTCCTGAAAAACTTGTCTGGGAAGCAAAAGAACTGTTGATTACTCAAAGAGATACATCAACTCTTGTTGTGGAACGACTGCAGGACACACAGCAGCGGCTCGATTCTAACTTAAAAGAAGCGGAAACCCTTAATGCAGAAGCCGGAGAATTAAAGAAACGGTATGAAAAAGAATTGGCCGAGCATAAAAAAGAAAAGAAAAAATCCTTGAAAATTATTAAGGATAAATTTGAAACCCAGCTTGATGACGCAAAAAATGAAATAAAAGAAATTCTTGCGGAATTGCGCAGAGAAAAGTCCGAAAAAATTGCGCGTCGTTCTTATGCGCGTTTAGCACAGCTTGAACACGGAATTCGCAATAATTTACATGCTCTGGAAGAAAAGGAACAGTACGCGGAACTCGATTGGACTTCCGTTCAGGTTAATGACAAAGTTATGCTTAAGGATTTAAACCAGCAGGTAACTGTCTTGTCTCTACCGGATAAAAATGATACTTTGTATATTCAAATGGGTATGATAAAAACGAAAATAAAGAAAGAAAAACTTGCCGTATACAATCCGCAGCTTGCAAAAAAAGTTAATCTTCCTCTGGGCGCAATTCAAAAAGAACCGTTTAAGCTGAAAAAATACGATATATCTAATACGCTTGATTTACGCGGTGAAAGAGTTGAAGAAGCGTTGGACGATTTGGAAGCGTATCTGGATAAGGCCAGTCTTGCCAATCTTTCACCTGTTTATATAATTCACGGACACGGTACGGGAGCTTTAAAATCAGCTGTTCGTGAATTCGTCTCGGTTTCTCCTTATGTTGCAAAATACAGAATCGGTGAAGATGCCGAAGGCGGTGACGGGGTTTGTGTTATTGATATAAAATAAATTACGCCTCTTCTTTGTTAACTGTACTTGAGCCCAGTGAGTTTAATCTTCTTACAGGATCTGTAATATGCGTAATTCTTAAACCGAAGTTATCTTCTATTACGACAACTTCTCCGTATGCTATAAGTTTTCCGTTTGCATACAATTCTACCGGCTCACCTGCTGCTTTATTAAGTGTTACGATAGAACCTTTAGTTAATTCCAAAACTTTTTTAATAGGCAGCTCTGTCTTACCAAGTTCAACCGTCAATTGTAATTTAACATCCAATAGGATATTTAAATTCTGATTCGGCGGACCCTGAACCTGTTCCATATCTTCAAAAGAAGCAAACTGAACCGGCTGAACAGTAACAGTTTTATCTTCTCCCATACTGTCAGAAGATAAATTATCAAATTGATGCTCCGAAACATTATCTTGAGGCAAGCCTTCTTCAAATTCGGATATAGCCTCATCATTATTGATATCATTATTAATGTCAGTATTATTATCGTCGTTTGTACCTTTTAATTCATCATCCGGCATTTTTGCTCCCCTCTAAAAATAATTCCTCAATAATTCATGCATCTCATCGTACACATCTGTTATTTTAACACAAATTTTATCTTTTAGTGTTCCGGGTCTTGCAAAGAATTTTTTCTCACCATTGACTTTAACAATCAAATCATCTTGTACTTTGTTATCAAGTCTTATAATATCACCCTCCGAAAGCTGCAAAAAGTCATCCAAAGTTATATTGCACTGCCCGAATTGGACTCTTAAGTCTACATTTGACGTATTTATTTTTGAAATCATTTTCATACGCTCGTCATTGGAAGCGACAAGACCTTTAGTCTGGAATATATGCTGTGTGCTTAAATGGCCTAAAACAGTCTCCAAAACCGGATAAGGGAAACATATACTGAAAAGGCCGAAATGTTTGCCCTGTATTTGAACTTCAAAAGTTAAAAGCGCAACAATTTCTCCCGCAGTCGCGACTTGCATTGACTGATAATTGTCATCTAAGCTTATAAATTTGCCGGAAACCGGAATGATTGTATTCCAAGAATCCTCAAGTTCTTTTATGATAATATTGATAACTTTTTTGGCCAAAGCCTTTTCAATATCAGTAAGTTCTCGTGTTTGGGTATCAATTGAGCCTACTCCGCCCAGCATACGGTTTACAATACAAGATATTACTTCAAAACTTATGCCGAGAAGAATTTGACCTGATAAAGGTTCAAATTCAAAAACTCCGACGCTGATAGGAGAAGGCATAGAACGTACAAATTCTTCATAAGTAAGCTGGTCTACGGATACGATTTCAATTTCCACACGCATACGAAGATAGCCGCTTAAGACAAGTGATATGGCTTTGGAAAATTCTCTGTGAATATCCCGTAAAGCCCTCAAGTTATCTTTGGAGAATTTGTCAGGACGTCTGAAGTTATAAAGCTTATAACTTTTATGTTCAGAATCCGAAAAATCTTCCTCAAACTCTAATGTATTTATTAAGTCATTTTTTGTACTTTTTGCCATATTACCCTACTGAATAATGAACTGTCCGAAGCTTACCCTTAAGACTTCTCTTTCTCCTCCGAGTATAGAGTTTATATCATTCGTAATTTGTTCTTTAGCAAGTTCTTTTCCTGCAGCTGTCGCAAGTTCTGTAGAAGTTTTGCTCGATAGATTTGTTATTACTGCATCTCTTATTGCGGGTTTATATTGGTTCATTTCTTTTTGTATGGCTTCCATTGGATCAGCCGGTGCTGGAGCAGCTCCGTGGCCGCCGTGGCCGCCGCTTTTTTCTTCCGTTGCAGCCGGGAAATCGGTATCTTTCTGAGTAACTTCTATTGCTACATTAACTTTTAGATACTTTTTCTGATTCTCGTCACAAAGATTTAAAATAAAATCTCCCAAATCAACAATGATGCCTTTTTGAATTTCATCACCATCGCCTTCACCTTCTGCGAGTTCTTCTTGAGACAGCTGTATACTGCTCATTTTCTGACTAATCAGATTTTCCATAATTATATAGTTTACACCCGCAAATACAATAAACATGATAACAATAGATGCAAGTGTCATTATTAAAAATTTTGTAATATCCTGTTGTCTGGTGTCTGTATTCTTATCGTTATCAGCCATACTATTCTCCATTTAAACTGTTCAGTAATATTATACCAATTTTGAAGGTAACATTACCACCATTATTTGATGTATTATTTACGAAAATTCCCTTAGAATATGAAATTTACCGAATATTGCCGTCTGCAATCTTATTATATCAAAATTATTTTTTTTTGCCTACAATCTTTGTGATTTTTAAAATGAGCCGGCTTTAAAAGTTAGCATTTTTTTTCGGGTGATTATATAATATTGTTATGGGGAAGTTTGATTTATTTAATAAATTTAATAGTGCCGTTATTGTTCTTAATGAAAACAAAGAAACTGTTTTTAGGAACAATGTTTTTAAAAGGGTATTTTTTGATTTTGAAAATATCAAAAAGTTTTCGCATAAACTTAATTATGAAGTGTGTGCGCTTGTAAGTAACGATGTAACTGTACATTCACCGGTACTTCAGGCGTTTAAATCTCCGCAGGATTTTTCTGCGCACGTAACGTACCAAACTGCCGGCAATGAGTATTTTTATTATGATATGAATACAACCAAAAAGGGAAGGTATTGTATTATAGTATTTACGGATGTTACCGCAAAGATTTTGCTTGAAAAAACGATACAGAAAAATCAAAATTTTCAGAGAAAGATTACGCTTTTAGAAAATGATAATAAAAATTTATCAAAAATTAAGTTGCAGGCGCAATCACAGGCAATGAAACTTCTCTTGCTCAATAATATTTCTAATATTATAAGAGAATCAATTGATTCATCAGTTATTCTGAATTCTGCACTGGAAGAACTTGCCCAAATGTTCGGCGCATTTAGAGCTTATTACGCTGCCGCATTCGGTGATATGAAATTTTTAATAGAAGAATCTGTTGAGAAAAAGGATGTAAACAAAACAATTTATTTTGATAAAAATATAAATACCTCAATAAACCTGCGCAGAGTATCATGTGTAAGCTGCCTTAAAGAATATGTTGAGGCGAAGCCGTTTAAGGAACTTGTGCAAAGGATTATTCTTCCTATATATCATTTAAATAAACTTTTGGGAATAATTGTTCTTTCAACAAAACAGAAAATAAAACTTGATGATACTTTGGAGGTTTTAAACGGGGTTTCTTCCCAGCTTGGCAATGCAATCGTGCAGGCTGAATTGTACAAAAAGAATGCGCAAATGGTCAAAGATTTGACATGTACATTGAAAGAACTTCAGGATACACAATTAAAACTTATTAATTCCGAAAAAATGGCTTCATTAGGCCAGCTTGTTGCGGGAGTTGCTCATGAGATTAACACCCCTGTTGCATCAATAAAATCAAATAACGAAATTATTAAGAAATTAATTGCACAAATAGACAATCAGGAATTGCGTGAACTTTTGCAGGAAGTTAACGGCATAGATAAAGAGGCTATAGAACGTATTAACAGGCTTGTTGTTTCTCTAAGGAAATTTGTTCGACTCGATGAAGCGGAATTACAAGAAGCTGATATAAATAAAGAAATCGATTTAACACTCGATTTGATACGGCACGAAACAAAAAACAGAATTGATATAATAAAGAATTACGGCGAAATTCCGCCTGTTAAGTGTTATCCGAATATGCTTAATCAAGTGTTTATGAATATTCTTGTAAATGCCGCTCATGCCATAAAAGACAAGGGTACAATAACCATTGACACGGAATATAAAAAGAAGAATCTAAAAGTAAAAATAAAAGATACCGGTTGCGGAATAAAAGAGCCGGATAAAATTTTCTTTGCTGGATATACAACAAAAAGCTCCGGCGTAGGAACCGGTTTGGGACTTGCAATTGCGCAAAAAATTATAGAAAAACATAAAGGGAAAATTGAAGTAAAAACAAAAATAAATAAGGGAAGCGAGTTTTGCATTACTATCCCTGGTGAGTAATAAATGTTAAGAAAATTAAAGCGGCTTTTTTCTTAATATAACTAAATTTAAGGAGTATCTTAATTATTATCAGAATTAAGTTTTGTAAAATTATCCGACAGAGTAGGCATAAAAATGTAAAAATATGTTATATTAGTACTACCGAGATTAAGTGTAAATTTTACCCTAATTATTAGGGAATGTAACAAAAAATTTACAAAATAGAAAATAAAGGCAATTTTTATAAACGACCAAACTTTATATAATTGTGTAGAAGTTAGATAGATATTTATGATATCGGAGGTAACGTGTATGGCAATTACAGTAAACAGCAAGAAAAAGCAGGTAAAAAAGACTTTTCAGGAATTGATTAACGATTTGATGACGTCAAGTTCTGAAAAAGTAAGATACAATGCTGCCCGTGTTTTAGGTGAAATGGGTGATTCTAAAGCTGTTGAACCGTTAATAAATGTTTTAAAGAATGACAAAAACGGTTCCGTTCGTCTGTACGCTGCCCGTGCATTAGGTGAGTTGGGCGATTCAAAAGCTACCGAACATCTTATTGAATCATTACGTGAAGATCGAAATGTTGACGTAAGAGTTCGTGCAGCACGTGCGCTAGGACGTTTGGGCGGAAAAATAGTTGTAGAACCGCTCGTAGAAGCTTTAAACGATGAAAATTCTCAAGTATGTATTACGGCAACGGATGCACTTATAGAAATCGGTGATGTTGCAACAGATGCATTAATGAAATCTTTAGATCATGAAAAAGTCAACGTAAGATGCGATGCAACAAGAGCATTGGGAGAAATCGGAAATAAAAAATGCGTAGATAAGATTATTAATATGCTATATGATGAATGGGTAAACGTAAGAATATATGCAGTAACTTCTTTGGGTAAATTGAATGATACAAAGGCTGTTCCGGCATTGATTGAAGTTATGAAAAACCGTTCTGAAAATGATTTAGTAAGAGCAGGCGCTGCTGCAGCTTTGGGCGTCCTTCGTGACCAAAGAGCATTGCTTCCTTTAAGAGAACTCATTATGGAAGCTGAAGAGCTTGGTGAACTTGAAGATACGGCTCTTAAATCTTTCAAAAAGATTATGGCTGCTAATTGGCAGGCTATTCCCGGAGCTACTCAGCAGAAGAAACCGGCTCAAACATTTTAATTCTTGTTGATTGTATAATTAATAGAGGCGAAATTTCTTAAAGAAATTTCGCCTCTATTAATTTTTGTTACAAATAAGCAATTTTTCTCCGCACCAATACTTTATATATACATGGGGAATACAGATAAGATTGGAGGATTTATATTTTAATGGGGCTTGCAAAAACGGCAGAAAAATTTGCAAAATGTTATTTAAAATCGGGCAAGTTTCTTCTTGTTAATCATAAGACACTGCAGCAGGATACATTTTCTTGTGTTAGGGAGTTTTATACGATTGAAAAAATCGGTAAAAACGGGAAACGAGTAACAGAAGAAGTCTTAACTGACAGGACGCTTGCAGATTTAGGCGATGCTTCTATGTGGGTAGAGGCTCATTTAAAAGATCATTTTGCGGGTGCTCAAGAAGAAATTATCGGAATATTTGGTAATAAGAAACTTAATTCCGTAGAAATGGTTTTAAATAGGCCTAAAAGTGCGCTTTCTATAGAAACAAAGCTTGAACGCAGTTTAAAGAATGCGCCAAATCAAACATTTAATAGTTTAGATGATGCAATTAGATGTATAGAAGACGGTATCGGTTCAAGAGTTATAACAAAATCTTTAGATAAATTGTCTAAAAACGAAATAAAAAAAATGGTTGATGAAATGACTTTTAACGGAGAAAAATTGAGCAACAGACAGAAATTTCTTCTGATGAAAATGATTTATGAAGAACCAATAAAGCCAAAAGATCAAGAAGAGATATTCCGCTTGTTTGAGGCTTTTGCACAGCCGTTAATTGAAAAAAGATCAAAAGAGGTTGTTGATACTCTTACTCTGGGCATATTGAAACACCGTATGATTACTGAAGGACTTGATATAAAAACTCTTAGAGCCAAGGGTTTTTTTGACGATAAGCTTCTGGATGAGTTAGCTTCAAATCCTGATATTCAGCCGATTCAGATAACAACGATAAATAATTACCGCGGCAAACATGGTTTACCGGAATTTAGCAATAACCAAATACGCCAGCTTGCAGATGCACTAAACTACAAACGGGTGGATGGAAAATTGCTAACAATAATTTCTGATCCAAGGGGTTTAAGCAGGTATAATTACACACTGGAAGAATGTGCAACCCAAGCTCAAAAATCTGTTAAAGCTTCAGGATACAGAACTGCACAGATGAATATTATTCACGCAAACGGTGCTTTGGGCGAGATTCAATTCCGGGGTAAATATACAAACATGATAGGTGAATATGAGCACATTGCCTATGATTTAAGACAAGGTAAAAATACCCTCGGAGAAAATTTCGATGAATTTAAAGAGGCTGTCTCAAAGTTAAGTGATGATGAATATGCTATTTATAATGAATATCTGGAATCATGCTATAATTACTATAATAGGCTTGAATTGGGCCTTCCGGCTACCAAGCCGAAACTTCCGACAAGGTTTAATAAAGTTTTATCGGAAGAAAATATGCGGGCATTATATGATCAAAATGAAGCTTTGCAAAAAGAACTCGCAAAGTCTTTCTCGCCGCATATAAGTTATGCTGCATAGATAAGAAAGGAAAAGTATGGTAAAATATGATGTTACACAATTGAATAATAAAAAATTAAATAATTTAATACAGGGAAATAAAAAAATGGACTTATCACAAGAACTGGATAAAATTATTGATAAAGTTAAAAATCGTGTGGAAAAGGAAATTCCTGATACGGGTTATTTCAGAAATTTTGCCGAAAATCTTGAAAAAGGGCAAAAGCCGGATATATTCGCAAGAGATATTTCTTTATTTGTTGAACGTGATGAGGCAAGAGACGGG
>CALUSF010000016.1 GCA_944323325.1 Candidatus Gastranaerophilales bacterium | reverse complement strand
AGTATGATGCTTTGGAAGTTATTAAACTGAGAGAAATCTATAAAGATATAGAAAAAACTTTAGATACTTGCTATCACATTTCCGATGCAGTGTTGAGCGTTGCATTGAAACAGAGTTAGGATGTAGATTATGACAATTACGATTTTATTGCTTATAGCCGTTGTAGCGATAGCTTTGACTTTTGAATTTATAAACGGATTTCATGATTGTGCGAACGCAATTGCCACAATTGTATCGACCAAAGTGCTTGCTCCCAAACAAGCCGTTCTTTTCGGGGCGACATTAGAATTTGTTGGTGCTTTAACAGGAACCCATGTAGCAAAAACAATCGGTTCCGGGATTGTTAATTCCGAGATGATAACATTAACGGTTATATTTTGTGCGCTTCTTGCTGCGGTATTGTGGAACCTGTTTACCTGGTATTTAGGGCTTCCTTCAAGTTCATCTCATGCGCTTATCGGAGGATTGCTTGGGGCAACAATTGTGAAGGCCGGAGTAAGTGCCGTACATGTTTCAACTCTTGTGGATAAAGTAATTATACCGATGTTTACATCTCCTGTATTGGGTTTCTGTACCGGATTTATGTTAATGCTTTTACTGATAAGAATTTTATTCAGGGCAAATCCGCAGAGGGTAAATAAACGGTTTAGAAAATTACAGCTTTTGTCATCCGGACTTATGGCTTTGAGCCACGGTTCAAATGATGCGCAAAAAACGATGGGTATAATAACCCTTGCGCTTTTAGCGGGCGGAGTTTTGCATCAGTCACCGGACGGAGATTTTGAAATTCCGCTTGTGGTAATTATTATATGTGCGCTTATGATGGCTGCAGGTACAATGAACGGGGGCTGGAAAATTATTAAAACAATGGGGCATAAGATTATTAAGCTTAAACCTATTCACGGATTTGCGGCTGAAACTTCCGCTGCCGGTTTGATTCTTACCGCATCACATTTCGGTATCCCGCTTAGTACCACGCACGTAATTTCTACTGCGATTATGGGGGTTGGTTCGACATTCCATGCTCATGCGGTAAAATGGAGAATTGTCGGGAATATTGTTACTGCCTGGGTGCTTACAATTCCTGCTTGTATGGCTTTATCTTCCGCTATATATTATATAATTTATAAAATTGTTTAATAATTTAATTAATAAAAAACTCCCTCTTAATCAAAGAGGGAGTTTTTTATAGTGTTAAGAACTATTTTTCAAGCGGTGCGCCTATTCTGTGTACTCTTATGAAGTTTGTACGCCCGGTTATGAGTTTCGGAATAGAACCTATAATAATTATTCTTTCTCCTTTTTTGAAGTTAGTTCTTCTTAAAATATATTCATCTATTTTTGATAACAAATCTGCATCCAGAACCGTATCCCATTCCTTATAATCGGAGATTACGTCCCAAAACAGATTTAATCTTCTGCAAGTGGATTCTGAATCGGAAATTGCAAGTATAGGAACTGTGGGGCGCAGTTTTGATAAAAGCTTAGGAGTGTAGCCCGTATGAGTAAAAGCCATGATTGCTTTTGCATGCAGGTCTTCCGCCATTTTAACCGCGGCATTTGATATTGCTTGCGGTGAAAGTTCATAGTTGTCGTTCATTTCCAAATCAAGATTAGACAGGCAGAAGCTGCAGCCCTCAACATTAGATGCAATTTTTCTCATCATTTTGACTGCTTCAACCGGATATTTACCCATAGCGGTTTCTCCGGATAACATAATAGCGTCTGTTCCGTCTAAGATTGCATTTGCTACATCACTTGCTTCCGCTCTTGTAGGGATAGGTTCTTCTATCATTGACTCAAGCATTTGGGTTGCAACGATACAAACTTTTCTTTCTCTTAAAGTTTGGTCGACAATAAATTTTTGTACAATCGGAACTTCCTCCGGTGACATCTCAATACCTAAATCGCCTCTTGCAACCATAATACCGTCTGCAACTTTTAGAATTTCTTCAATATGCTCAACCGCTTGCGGTTTTTCGATTTTTGCAATTACCGGAATATTTCCGCCGTAATCTTTTATACATTTTTTAGCAAGTTCTATATCTTTAGCTTCTCTTACAAAAGAAAGTGCAATATAATCCGCGTCATATTCAACCGCAAAGCGAATATATTCTTTGTCCCTTTCAGTCACAGCGTCCAAGCTTGCGGTTGAGCCGGGAAGATTGATACCCTTTCTCGGTCTGATGCATTCTCCGTACAGAACCTTTACTTTAACTTGGGATTTTTCTACAGACAAAACTTCCAACCCTATTTTTCCGTCATCAAGAAGAATTTTATCACCGGGTTTTACATCTTCCGCAATCCCTTCATAATCTACGGGAACAATTCCGTCCTGAATGTTGTCCGTATGTTCAAGGATTAATTCTTCACCGGGTTTAATATCAATTGGTGCGGGTATATTTCCGACTCTTATTTTAGGTCCTTGAAGATCGATTAAAATCGGAATAAATTTACCTTGTTCTTTAGATATTTTTCTTATGTGTTCTATGTTTTGAGCATGTCCCTCTTCCGTACCGTGGGATGTGTTAAGTCTGAACATTGTAGCGCCGGCTTTAACAAGCTCTGCAATCATTTCATAGCTGGATGTTGCAGGGCCTAAAGTCGCAACAATCTTCGTTTGTGCACGTTTAAATTTTTCTTCCATTGTTTATGTCCTCTATAAAAAACTAGTGTATTTATATTCTAATTATAATCTAAACAAATTTAATGCAAGAATGATAAAGTTTATATTTCAAACAATTTTTTTTCTGTAATCGCACATATAATATGTCCGAGCATAATATGAATTTCTTGTATGTGGGGGGTGTCTTGTGACGGTACTTTGATTAAATAGTCGCATAAGCCGTCCATCTTGCATTCATTCTCTCCGGTCATGCCTACTGTAATTAATCCCCGTTCTTTTGCTTCTTTTAAGGCTAATATAATATTTTCCGAATTTCCCGAGGTTGAAATGGCAAGAAAAATATCTCCTTTTTGTCCGAAAGCTTTAATTTGTCTTGAAAAAACAGTTTCAAAACCGTGGTCGTTGGAGATTGCCGTTAATACGGAAGTATTTACCGTAAGAGCAATTGCGCAAAGTGCGTCTCTTTCTTTTTTAAATTTGGCAACGAATTCTGCCGCTATATGCTGTGCATCGGCTGCGGATCCACCGTTACCCGCTATTAAAAGTTTTTTATTATCAGAATACGCTTGAATAATAACATTGGCAATCGCTTCAACCGTAAGAAGTATATTTTCACCGGCAAGCAGTCTTTCATTTAAATGTATGCATTCTTGTATGTACTCTTTTATAAACACCAGTTAATTATATCACGATTTATTGGAAATAAAAACATTTCGGACTTATTTACACTATATACCGCTTATTATATAATTCATGGTGAAAGGAGAATGAGATGCTGCATTATTTTTTAGGTTCATACATAGTAACGATTTTCGGGTTTATTTGTGCTTACTTATGGGGTGAACATGTTCATCACGGAACAGGTTTAACTTGTATTTTTATAGCGTTTGTTCTTGCTGTGTTGGAAGTGAGTTTATCATTTGATAATGCTGTTGTAAACGCTATGAAACTCGAAAAAATGTCAGAAAAATGGCGGCACAGATTTATAACCTGGGGTATATTAATTGCGGTATTCGGGATGAGATTCTTATTCCCGCTCCTTGTTGTTGCAATATTTGCTAAACTGAATATTCTGGCTGTATTAAATATGGCATTAAATGATGTCCACTCTTACGCTCACTATTTGGAATTAACACATGCTCCGATTGTTGCATTTGGCGGTTCTTTCCTTTTGATGCTTTTTATGGATTATTTTGTAGAGCAGGAAAAGACCGTTCATTGGCTTAAAGTTCCGGAACTTGCACTGCATAAATTATCTAAAATCAGAGGAATTTGCACGATTACAACACTTGTTTTACTCGGACTTTTGATGTTTGAAATACCTGCTGAAATAAGACAAAACGTGTTTACATCAGGTGTAGCCGGTATTATAACTTATTTGGTTATTGACGGCCTTGCGGAATGGCTTGAAAAAAGACAGGAAGAACGTGCAAAATTATGTGCTGATACGGTTAAGTGTTCCGGACTTGTAGGGTTTTTGTATTTGGAACTTATTGATGCGTCTTTCTCTTTGGATGGGGTTTTGGGAGCATTTGCATTGAGTAAAGATATTTTAATTATAACAATCGGGTTATTTATAGGTGCGATGTTTGTGAGATCTTTGACAATAATGCTTGTTGAGAAGAAAACTCTTGATCAGTATTTGTATTTGGAGCATGGCGCACATTGGGCAATCGGTGTGCTTGCAATTCTCATGTACGTATCAACTTTCCACGAAGTGCCGGAAGTCGTAACAGGTCTTTTAGGGTTAATATTTATAGTAAGTGCGTTTGTTTCATCCGTAATTCACAATAAAAAGGCTAAAAATGAAATTAAAGGGCGTTAAATTATATTATGTAGGCGGATATGTACGAGATGAGTTTCTGGGAGCGGACAGTATTGATGTCGACTATTGCTATGAAGGAAACGCAATAGAATTTGCCGGTAAACGAAAGCTTGATATAATTAAAGAAAACCCCGCATTCGGAACTGTGCGTGTATTGGTAAACGGTAAAGAAGTGGATATAGCTTCAACAAGAACGGAAACTTATCCGAGAAAAGGACATTTGCCGAAAGTTGACAATATCGGATGCTCTCTCGAAGATGATTTAAAGAGACGGGATTTTACAATGAATGCTATGGCAAAAAAGACCGTTGACGGTGAAATTATTGATATTTATAACGGAGCTAAAGACATTGATGGCGGAGTTATAAGGGTTTTGCATGACGAGAGTTTTATTGATGATCCTACACGTATAGTAAGAGCTTTGAAATTTTCCATACGATTCGGATTTGAGCTTGAAAAAAAAACAAAAGCTTTGCGGGATGAGTATTTAGAGAATATAAACTATGATATGAGCTATCATCGTTTAAAAAAAGAAATTGTCGAAACTTTTAGCTATAACCCGGAAAAAGCGTTAGACGGATTTGTGTCACAGGGTTTGTATAAATTGCTGGGTGAAAATCAACAAAAGCCTATACTGGATTTATCTAAAATTCGGGAATTGGTTGATAAATATCCTACTAAATATTCTTGGCTTGTGTATTTAAGTTGTTTTGATTTATCAAATATTGTCACAACAAAGGCGGAGCGCAGGATTATAGAATGGGCAGAACGTTTAAAAAAGGATAAACCGAATAATAACACGCCGTTTGAGAGTTTGCTTATTCATCGTATAAGACAGGAAAACAAAGCTTTTTGAAGGAATAATGCTCTATGTTCTTCTTAAAAAAAATATTGAAAACGAAATTCCATTTGAGATTTGTACTAAATCCTTTTATACGTTTGGATGCAGATAATTTGGGAAACTATTCCGGCGTAAATGAGTATCAGCGCGAGACTCCGCTAATTGTATCATTGACTTCTTATGAAGAAAGGTTTAACGACTTGGCAATTTCTTTGTATTCGCTGCTAAATCAGACGATAAAGCCGGATAAAATTATTCTCTGGCTTAGCGATGAGTATGACGGTGTCAATGATTTGCCGTACGAAATTACACGCTATATTAAAAACGGGCTGGAAATAAGGTTTGTAAAGGATATAAAATCTTATACAAAACTCTTTTATACACTTAAAGAATTTCCGAACGCTGTTATTGTAACCGCCGATGATGATATATACTATCCTAAAAGATGGCTTGAAAAACTGTATCATTCTTATGCCGCGAATCCGCAGGATATACATGTTCATCGTGCACACCGGGTTATATTTGCGGACGGAAAGATTTGCCCGTATGAAACCTGGGATAAACATGTAGACGAGGAGACCGCAAGGTTTGATAATTTTTTAACAGGTGTCGGAGGTGTTTTATATCCGCCCAAGTGTTTTAACCGCGAAGTTTTTAGAGAAGATGTGTTTCTGACAAATGCGCCTTACGCGGATGATATCTGGTTCTGGGTTATGGCTCTTTTGAATAACAGAAAAATAAGAGTTGTTAAAAACCATATAAAAACGCTTACCTGTATAAATATATGGCGCCAGCTCGGGCTTACGGGCGAAAAAACATTATACGGCATAAATAAATCCGGCGGGAATGACGAACAGCTAAAGAATCTGCTTAAATTTTACGGACAAAATGTAATGATTAAGTTATAATTAACCTATGAAGCTGAGTATAATAACATTAACATATAACCACATTAAATATACTAAAAAGTTTATAGATAGTTTGTATAAATATACTAAGGACTTTGAGCTTATTGTTGTTGATAACGGCTCAACGGACGGAACTGTTGAATATTTAAAGAAGCTTGAAACAGAGCTGGACATAAAACTTATATTAAATAAAGAAAATCTCGGGTTTTCTAAGGGAAATAATCAAGGTATAGAAATTGCACAGGGAGAGTATATCGGATTTTTAAATAATGACATATTACTTTATCCAAATTGGTTCGAAGAGTGTGAGAAGGTCTTTGAGAGGGAGAAATGTGCCTTTGCAGGACCAAGACATATTAACCCGCATTTCGACAGCACAAATGAAAAGGACTATATAAAATTTTTTAAAAGAACTTTTAACTACAAGACTTCATATGAAAAAAATTTTGATGAATGTGTTTTTTCGTGTGTTTTAACAAAACGTGCGGTTTTGGACGGAATCGGTTTCTTTGATGAAAATTATTCACCTGCATTTTTTGAGGATAACGATATTAAATACAGAGCGATTCTTGCGGGTTACGGAGTTTATGTTGTAAATACGGTTTGTTTTTATCACTTTGGCTCTATAACTTCGGCTTCACTGGATCACAGACTTGAAAGAAACAGAAACTACTATTATTCAAAATATCCGTTTGCTGAATATTTGTCTGTATCAGGAAGGGATAGAGATATTTATAAACGCATAGCAGAAGATATGAGGAGATTTCCATTCAATTTTATGTACAAATGTTTTATTATTCTGCGGAAAATTAGAAATCGTATTTATAAAATATTAAGGGCTAAGAAGTGAAGATACTATTTGATGCGACCGAGCTTTCATATTATTTAGAAGAGTCCGGGCATCGCGCCGGAGTATTTTTTGTTGCATTAAACCTCTTTAGAGAATTAAAAAAAATGGATACGGATTTGACTTTTTGTTGTAATTTTAAGCGGTATTATTTTTTGAAAGACGTATTAAGCCAAATCGAAGAGTTTCAAGGAATTAAGCTTTTAGAGGAAAACTCTTTATTAAATCTTATATTTGCAAAATTAAATTATATCGTAAAAAATGCGCCAAAGAAGATTCAATATGGAGTTTTAAGCCTTTCAAGATATTATGAGAATATTTTTTATAGAAAGTCACTGAAAAATTCAAAGCAGCTTGATGATTTTAGTGTATACTTCAGCCCTTTTACACCGCCTTCGGATGAGATTATGCAGGCAAAACACTTGAAAAGATTTATGATGCTGCATGACGTTATTCCGCTTCTTGAGGGCGGAGGTGTTCCAGCTAACAGACGTTTGTGGTGCTATAAACTCTATAATTCTATTAATGTTAATGATTTTTATGTAACAAATTCCGAAAATACCAGAAAAGATATTTTGAAATACTTTCCGTTTATCAAGGGAGAAAATATAAAAACGACACTCTTAGGAGTAAATGAAAATTTCAGACCTTGTAAATCTGAAAATAATTTGAAATATGTATTTTCATTATGCACTTTAGGTAAAAGAAAAAATTTGATATTTGCAATAAAAAATTTCTTTGAATTTATAAATAGGTTTAAAATTAATGACTTGTACCTCGTATTGGGAGGCGGGGTCTGGAAAAAATTTGAAAAAGAACTTTATCGAACAATAGGGGAGTTTGATAAATCAAAAATCATTATGAAAGGATATGTAAAAGATGAAGAGCTGCCTGTGCTGTATTCAAACGCCTTAATGTTCATTTACCCCTCTTTATATGAGGGTTTTGGCTTACCTGTTTTAGAAGCAATGAAATGCGGCTGCCCTGTTATAACGTCTGATGTGTCGTCGCTTCCCGAAGTAATAGGAAATGCCGGTATTCAAATAAATCCTAAAAATGATGAAGAATTAATAAGCGCATATAAAAAGATGTATTTTGATAATTTTTTCAGAGAATTATGTATTGAAAGAGGGCTGATTAGAGCAAAGCAATTCAGCTGGGCACGATGCACATCAGAACTTCTTGAGTTTATTGAAGCAAAAAGTGTTTAAAATAAGAAACAGGTACTTTTCTATATAGATTACACAAAATCTAATTTCCAGGGGGCAGTGTTTTAGGAGGTGGAAACGTATTTTTCTGTACAAATTCATTTTTGAATACTTATCTTCATACAAATCAAGGACTCTTTGCGAATGTTTTTTTATAAGTTCAATAGGATAATCGGAGTTTTTTTGTATAAGTTTTTCCCAGCCCTTAACTTCCCCTGTAAAATAAAAGCCGTTTTTGATGATTGTTGTTTTTAAAAACGGAAATTTATCTTTTGTTATCAGTTTATCCCATTTTTCAGACATGCAATTGTGTATAAATTTGTATTTATTTATATAAACAGCGCTTTTAAATTTATTTTTATAAAGTTTCTGGCTTAGACCGACTTCGTATTTGATTATAATATTATCTTTTTCATTTTCTGATTTTATACTGTTAATGAAATTCAGAAAAACCGGACTTTCAAAAACACATTTTTTAAATACAAGAAAATAACTCTGCACATGCGGGGTAACGGCAGGTTTATTCGGCTTATTTTCAAATTTTGTAATTCCGTACCTGTTTTGTGTCATTCCCCAAAAATGGCAGGATTTCCGCTCCATTTTATCAAAAATCGGTTTTAGCGGATAAAACGGACCGTAACAGGAGTCGTTCGCAAAAATAAGTTCATCAAATTCAAGTTCTTTTTCTTTAGCAAGCAAAAAACCTCTTTTGTAAGAGCCAAAATCGTATTCTCCGTGTTTTTCAGCAATTATAAAATCGGCGATGCTATTAAGCTTTTTGCACTCATCATCTCCTAAATCACAGTCTGATACAAAGATTAAATGTTCACAAACTTCTTTTAAGGCTTTTAGGTAATAAATAACGTAATCGTCAATAATATTATCTCTGTCCCAGTGAGCAAATACGCAAAGTCTTTTCATAAGATAATATTATCATAAAATACACTTTATATATGATTATAAATAGTCTTTTCTAAATTATAATTTCTAAAAAGAGGTTTCTAATGGTAGTAAGAGTTTTAATGCTGTTTTTATCGCTTGTTATACTGGTAAATCTATGCCTCATAACTTTTTGTTATATAACCGGCGAAAATCTTTATCAAAAGTACGGAAAACAAATTTTAATTATTTTCGGGGCTTTTGTTTTTGTTGTAGCGGCGTTGTATATTGCCTTAGCGTTAGTAGGTTTGAAATAAGAAAGGAAAGTGATGGACAAAAAATTTTTTGGAATGCCGGTTCTTGTACTGTGCTTGCTGGTATGTTTCTTAGTGCTTTGTAATCCGTTTGTTATGGTAGGGCCCGGAGAAAGAGGAATTAAAATTCGTTTAGGCGAGGTTGAGCCGGAAAGTTACGGTGAGGGTTTACATTTAATATTTCCGTTTATTCAAAAATTCAGAACTATGAATGTAAAGACTCAAAAAAATACATTGACAACCTCCGTTTATACAAAAGATATCCAACAAGCAAGGATTACTTATGTTATTAACTATAATGTCCAGCCGGATAAAGTTAATAAGCTTTTTCAGGAAGTCGGGCTTGACTATGTAAATACTATTTTGACTCCTGTTGTAGAAGGTACTATTAAAGATATTATCGGTAAATGGAATGCTCAAGATTTAATTGCAAACAGAGAAAAAGCTACGGGCGATATACTATTTAAACTTCAAAGCCAGCTAAAGGATAATTATATAAATGTGTCTGATTTCCAGATGACTGAAATAAATTATTCCGCTGTATTTGAAAGAGCTATTGAAAGCAAGGTTACGGCGGAGCAGGAAGCTCTAAAAGCTAAAAACAAGACTGTTCAAGTTGAAGAAGAAGCGAAACAAAAGGTTATTGCAGCGGAGGCCGAAGCAAAATCAATGGCAATTCGTGCAAGAGCATTAAGTCAGAATAAATCTCTTGTACAGTACGAGGCTGTACAAAAATGGGACGGTAAAATGCCTCAGTATATGCTCGGAAATTCTGTTCCGTTCATTAATGTAAGTGCAAAATAGTTTTAATATTTAGTAAAAACGTAAAAAGGACGGTTTACCGTCCTTTTTTCTTCTTTTTGTTGATAAGAAAATGTTGCAGATGGCTGCTTCATATTAATCCGCATAGCAGGCTAATGCCATATTTGTTCTTAATTTGTTTAAAGCGCGCATCTCTGTTTGTCTTATGCATTCTTTTGTTACGCCGTAGAGTTTTCCGATATCTTCCAATGTTGATTTTGCAAAATTCTCTAAACCGAAACGCATTTTAATAACAGTTTGTTCGCGTTCTTTTAATGTAGAGACAACCGAGGATATATCACGTTTTAATTCTTCAAATTCAGCTTTTTCTTCAATATTTGTATTTGTGTCTTCCAATACATCAGCAACATTTAATTCGCTGCCGTTTTTTGCATCAAGGCTGCCCTCTATAGAAACGGTTGAAGAGTATGCGGACAGATACGAATCTAACTTTTCGGGTTCAATATCAAGCTTTTGTGCAACGTCTTTATTTGTTACCTGACAATTATAAGCACGTTCCATTTCGGCTTTTACTTTTGAAAATTTGGATAAAGTTTCCTGAATATATACAGGTATTTTCATGCAGTATGACTGTTCCGAAATAGCTTTAAACATTGCTTGTCTTATCCACCAAGCGGCATAAGTTGAAAATCTGTAACCCAAATCCGGGTTGAATTTTTCGACGGCAACCATCAAGCCTAAATTACCTTCTTGTATTAAATCAACTAAAGGAAGTCTGGAAACATGTATAGCTTTTCTTGCAATTGTTAATACAAGTTTCAAATTGGCCTGTACTAATTGTTTTTTTGCGTCAGTATCTCCGTTTTTTGCCTGTTTGGCAATTTCTTTTTCTTCTGCGGCATTTAATGTCTTGATTGAATTTATTTTTCTTAAGTAATCGCTTAATTCATCTTGTGTATACATTGCAAAGTTAAATTTAGGTCTAAAAGGATTTGTTGATGCGGATTTCATTTTGATGATTTGTTCTTTCATACTTAAAAACTCCTATCTGGCTGCGTGCGGGGGTAAATCTTTTTGTGTGTGGCAGGGAGATTTTCGTAAATATTTAATATACGAATTTTATCCTTGCAAAACTAAAAAATATTTAATTGGGGTGTACACATAACAAATATTTCTTATATACTTATGATATATCAAAAGTATATAAACTTCAATACTTTTGTTAAGAAATATTACAAAAAATCCCCGATTTTGGACAAATTGTTACAAAACTTCATAATCCTGGGTAAACAGTTTTAGGTCTGTAACTCTTGCATTGACAGTATTTATTACTGTTTTCATCTGTTCTTCCAACTTTTTGGACCCTTTAAAACAGTTATGGAAAAATAGTATTGTGATTGTGCCGCGGCTAAGGTTGTTTTTTAACTCCCGAATTTGGTTATATATAACGGGATCTACGAGCTCCTTATTTTCACACAATACTGTAAAAATGTCGCCAAACCACCATTGTACTTCTTCTACGTTGTTTGATTTTAAACCTTTTAGAGCTTTTTTCAAATATGTTAGTATTGTTGAATAGATTTCGGCTAATTTTTGTTTTTTTTCGGGAAGAAATTCCTTGAAGTACTTCATTGTTTGGCCGTATCCTATATTTATTAAATTTCTTCTGGCGTCTTTATTGAGGTTAAAATCTGCAAAAAAGACATCTCCGGTGTTAATTCTTATACAGTCATACCTGTCATTTTGGTTATAGAGTTCGGTAACAAAATCTGTCGCGACATCGGTTACGCAGCTGTAAATAGTATTTATATAAGAAATCGGATTTTTGTCATTTTTAGAATAATCTCCTTCAAGCCTAAATTCTAAGATTCTGCTTTCGGAGCAATTCAAGGTATCGCAGAGCCGCCACATTGGTGAAGCTTTTTGCAAATCTCCGTCTACCAGACAGGCATCATTATATTTGTAAGGTGCCATAAGTCCCGGCATGCTTGATGAAATTTTAATAGCTTTTGCAATTTCAAAATCCGGAGTTGTAGTTTTTGAGAATTCCTGCGTCTTAAATTTGGTTAGATCTGTTGTAATTATAACTAAGTTTTTATCCAAATCTTTGAACGTTACATTACGTCCGCGGACATTTTCAACTTTTTTTGAAAGTAATTCGTTAAGCCAGTCTATGAATATTTCTCCTTTGCTTAGTGCAAATGCTTGGCCGAATCCCAAGTGGATATCTTTAAATAAATCAAAATTAACCTTCATAAATAAATTTTCAAGTTCATAAGATTTATACCCGCAGGCGATGAGAGCCGCCATTATTGAACCGACCGACGAGCCGCCAATTATATCATATTCTATGCCTAATTCTTCAAGAGCTCTTATTGTGCCGATATAAGCCATTCCCCTGATAGCACCGCCTCCGAATAAACAGGTGTATTTTAAAGGATTAGTCATTTGATTTCTCCCTATGTTTATTAAGCTTTTTACCGAAATGTTTTCCCATAAACATTGTTCTTCTGTAATAATCTATATCATATTCAGGTTCATAATATGTAAATTTATCTTTTCCCTTTCTGACAAATACTCCGCATTGATATCCCTCAAACACAAGCTCCCATTCAGGGTGGTTTAAAAGAGTAATATATGCGTTACTATTTTTTTTCGGCATAAGAATGTCCGTGGGATATTTGTTAAATATGTCGTCCCAATTTTTTTCTACAAGATTAAATTTTCTCAGATTATTAAATTCTTCATCATTATATACTTCTTCATACCTGCCGTCCATGTATATCAAATTATCCGGATATAATTTGTAAGAAGCATAACTTCCAAGGCCAAAGGGAACAACGATATTGCCTTTAATATTATTAATCATTATAAATTCCAATTCATAAAACGGGAGTTTTTTTAAGTCAGCTCTCGGATACAGAGGTGAAAAAAGCGGAATTGTAAACATTAATACAATGATTACAAGATACATACTTTTTTCAATTCTTTTGAGCAGTTTTTTCAGTTTAATAAACAAGCCGAAAATCTCGTTGTAGCAAAGTGCTGAGACTGCTATGACTGTCAAAGAAAGAAGTTTTACATGCGCAAGTCCGAGATATAATGTTACCGCCAGTACAATAGTTCTGGTTATATTAATCTTTTTCCGATTTTTCCCCGTAAAATTCAATACAAAACCGGCTATTCCGTACAGACTTACCCAGATATAATATAAAAAGTGTTTTTTAGCATAAAACGGCCACCATTCCGTAATATATTTACGATTTTTTGTTGTAGCAGAAAATAAAAAATTCAGGTATTTTACGCCGTACGGATTAATTATAAGCAGCGGGGCGGAGATAACCAGTGCGGCTAAATACTTTTTCCACGGTTTCTTCTCCAATAGCGCACCTATAAGATACAAAAAAACTAATCCCAAGCCGGATACAACTCCGCCGTGAAGGTTATTCCAAATAATAACAATCGGCGGTATAGCCCATATTAGGTTTGTTTTATAATCTTTTCTGACTTTTTCGAGTATATAAAGAAACATACTGAAAAAGAAGAATGAAAACATTTGACATCTGACAACTGCAGGGTTTATGTGCATAATTATTGCAAGAAAGATTGACATGAAAATTAGAGAAACAGGGTAAGCATGTTTTTGTAATTTTTGTGTTTTGATTACAAAAATTGCTGTTCCAAACATACAAAGTGCCTGTAATAGAAGTAATCCTACAGGGCCCAGATACTTTAGGAACAAGTAGAATACGACACCTGAACCCCATTCATGGTCATACCAGGCATGAGTCGGCGTGTATGATAAAAAATCTTTGAAAGGCAGAACGCCTTCTTCAATAAATCTTTCACCGACAATTAATCTTGCAAATAAATCATAATCATAATTTGTAGAGAGACAAACCAAAAATAAACACAGTATTCCCAATGCAGCATATATGAAAAAGGTTCGTTTTCTCATTTACATCTCTCCCTGTACATTATTTTACAACAAAAATAGTTTTGTTGTGGTAAAATTTAATGGTGGAAAGGCGAGGTAAACATGGGGTTAACTTTAGTAGAAAAAATAATTTCGGAGCATGCCGGAAAACAGGTGCAGGCCGGCGAACTTGTAATTTCGAAAGTAGATGTTACTGCGGTACAGGATGGTACAGGCCCTCTTACGGTTCAGGAATTTAAGAAACTCGGCAAGACTAAATTATTTAATCCTGAAAGAACGATACTTTTTATAGACCATGCTTCACCAAGCCCGAGAAAGGAATTATCAAATACGCATACAGTTCTGCGGAATTTTCATAAGGAGTATGGAGCGGTTCTGTCTGATGTCGGAGCCGGTGTATGCCATCAAAGACTTGTTGAAACATTTGTAAATCCGGGAGAAGTATTAGTAGGTGCGGATTCTCATACCTGTACTTCCGGTGCACTCGGCGCGTTTGCTACCGGCATGGGATCTACGGATGTGGCTGTAGCTATGGCTTTAGGGAAAACCTGGTTAAAGGTTCCCGCGACATTTAAAATTGTTGTAAACGGTAAATTTAAAAAAGGAATTTGTTCTAAAGATTTAATGCTGCATCTTATAGGTATGATAGGTGCTGACTGTGCAACATATAAAGCGCTGGAGTTTTGCGGCGATACAATAGATAATATGTCTATGTCAGAGAGGTTTACTCTTGCAAATATGGCAGTAGAGGCGGGGGCAAAATGCGGGTTGTTTGTTGCGGATGAAAAAACAAAAGAATTTTTGCGCCAAAGAGGACGCGAAGACAAATTCAGGCAAATACTTCCGGATAGTGATGCAGTTTATGAAAGAATAATAGAAATAAATGCCGAAGATATTACGCATACGGTATCCTGCCCTCATACGGTAGATAATACAAAAAAGGTGAGTGAACTGGGGCGTATTAACGTAAATCAGGTTTTTGTCGGTACTTGCACAAACGGAAGAATCGAGGACTTAAGGATTGTTGCGGAAATTCTCAAAGGAAAGACCGTCCATCCCGATGTGCGAATGCTTATTTCTCCTGCATCTAAGGATGTATTTAAACAAGCTTTAAAGGAAGGATTGATTGATATTTTTGTTGAAGCGAATGCCGCTATTCTTGCACCGGGCTGTGGCCCTTGCGTCGGTGTTCATGCCGGTATCCTCGGAGACGGTGAAGTTTGTCTTGCAACACAAAACAGAAATTTTCAGGGCAGAATGGGTAATACAAAGGGCTTTATATACTTGGCTTCGCCTTATGTTGCGGCTCATACCGCACTAAGAGGTTATATAGCGGCAGAATAATACGGAATATTTCATTGCTGAATTGATATACAGGTTTAACCAACAAATCCGAAAGGAGTAAAAAAAATGAACTTATTATTACTAAAACAATTATCTATATTAAGCGTGTTTGCGGGTGTAATTCTCGGGCTTATTACGGTGGTTCCTTATGTCAGTTTGGTTAGCTTTCTAATTACAATATTATGCTTGTCGGCTTTTATAATTGTTTATCTTAAACAAAATGAGCTTATAGGGATTATCAGTGTAAGAGAAGGGTGTATATTCGGAGCATTAATCGGGTTTGTGTCTTTTCTTGCATTTGCTGTTGCGTATACTCCGATTAGTATGCTGCTCGGATGGCTTATACCTTCTTATACACAGGGCTTTTTAAGATTCTTCTTGGGAAGCTTCGGTTCATTTGTTGTAATGATTATGCTTATAATTCTTATGGCCGGAATAAGTGCGTTGTTTAACGGATTTGCAGGCCTTGTGACCGCTTATGTTTACGAACTTATTACCGGTATTAAAAAAGAAAATAATCAGAATTCAAGTGTTGATTTTGAAATAAAATAACAGATAGTAACCGTTAATCCGGCAGTCCGTTTGTCATCATATTGTATGCAAGAATCTTTATAGCATCATCTTTTGAAATATTTCCCTTTTTGCATTGGTCGAGTATATAAGCAGTTCCTATTGTGCTATCGCTCATTACGGGCATCATTACCGTGTTCTGTGCAATTGTACGGATATTTTCTTTGGTGCGCTTATCTTTATCGACTATAATTTCCGCAACATCCTGTGTATTTGTCCATTCATTGGTTTTACTTAAAACTTTCTGACCGTTTTCTGATAAACTGAAAACATTTTTCTTAGGATTACTTTGGTTTGTTTGATAACCGGATACGGCTGGCTCGGATCTGAATGAAATTGACATAAATTTACCTTTCTACTATTATCTACACTTATTCATATAAAGTTCAAAAGATTTAATAAATTGCGTTTTTCGAAACAAATATTTACAATTAAGTTTTTATTAAACTTTATTCAATGCTCCTGTTTGTATAATATTTTCTTTTCTGTCCGGTTATGCTATTCTGAATAGGTAAATATAAAAGCGGGGTTAGGATGGAATTTAAGTCAAAAATCAAAACAATCGAGTGGGTTGATACATATTCAAAAATGGTTGATCAGTCGGTAGTGCCTTATGAGTATAAGTTCGTAAATATTACCGGTGGTCAGGAAATGTTTGATGCTATCAGGAATATGATTGTGCGCGGGGCTCCGGCTATCGGTATTGCTGGTGCACATGGTGTTATTTTATACGCCCAGGAGGGTAGGGATAAGCCGTTGTCCGAATTTATACCCTGGCTTCTTGATAAGGCAGAATATATGAAAACTTCCCGCCCTACCGCGGTTAATCTGATGTGGGCGGTTGATAAACAAATTGATATTATTAAAAATTCCAAATCAGATGTTAAAGGAATTATAGAAGAACTTAAGCAAAATGCAATAAAACTTGAAAATGAAGATATAGAGATAAATAAGAAAATCGGTGATTACGGAGCGGAAGTTGTTCCGAAAGGCGCTGCAATATTAACTCACTGCAACGCGGGAGCTTTGGCAACTGTCGGCTATGGTACTGCGCTTGGTGTCGTTCGTTCTGCTTATGCAAAAGATAACACCATTCGTGTTTTTGCGGATGAAACCCGCCCGAGGCAGCAAGGTGCAAGGATTACTACTTTTGAACTTGCAATGGACGGAATCCCTGTTACGCTTATTACAGACGGTATGTGTTCATATTTTATGAAAAAGGGCATGATTGATATGGTTGTGGTAGGCGCGGACAGAATTGCCGCAAACGGTGATACTGCAAATAAAATAGGAACTTACACGGTAGCAATTGCGGCAAAGTATCATAATATTCCGTTCTATATTGCAGCACCTTTATCTACGATTGATATTTCAATTAAATCCGGAGATGAAATTCCGATTGAAGAACGTTCGCATGAAGAAGTTACCCATATAAACGGAAAACGAATATGTGCAGAGGGTATAAATATTATAAACCCCGGGTTTGATGTAACTCCTAATGAACTTATAACGGGTATTATTACGGAAAAAGGTATACTAAGACCGGATTATAATAAATCTATTGCAGACGCTTTTAATAAAGACAGTATTTAATTGCTTCTATCATGGATTCAGGGTTTGCAATATTTTTTCCTGCAATATCAAAAGCGGTTCCATGGCTTGGCGAAGTTCTCATTATATCAAGCCCGATTGTCATATTTACTGTTTTTTCGGAAGCTACGGATTTTACGGGAATCAGCCCCTGATCGTGGTAGCAAGCTATATAACAGTCGTAGGGAGATTTTTCACCTTTTAAATAGTTCTGTACCGCTTTTATAAATAAAGTATCTGCCGGAAGCGGGTTTGTAATATTAATTCCGCGGTGTCTTACGGCTTCAATTGCCGGAATCATAATTTTCTCTTCTTCATCTCCGATTAAGCCGTTTTCTCCGGCATGCGGATTCAGTGCACAGAGCGCAAAAGAAGGTTTTTTGATAAATAGCTTATTTTGAAAATAACTTCTCAGGCGTTCTGCTTTTTCTAAAATAATTTCTTTTGTAAGATTTTTAGAAACATCTTTTAGCGGGCAGTGTCTTGTTAGAAGAAGTATGCGAAAATCTTTTGATACAAAAAGCATTTCCGCTTTTTGCCCGTCGTGTGCAAGAAATTTCTCAAGAACTTCAGTCTGTCCGTTGAATTTATGTCCTGCAAGATTCATTGCTTCTTTTGAAGTTGGTGCTGTTACTATATATTTGGGTTTGATTTCGCACGCTTTTTCAAGTAGTCTGAATGAAAAGTCGCCGGCTTCTGCTGATATTTCACCCGGTATAATTCTTCCTTCGTATTCAACTTCTATGACTTCGTAATTGTTTTTTATGTTTCCGTAAGTATTAAGAACTTTGGAATTTGATATAATAACAATGTCACGTGCAGGCAAATTTAACAAATTTAGCGCTTTGAGTGTGATTTCAGCGCCAATACCGTTAGGATCTCCTGTTGTTATTGCAATTTTATTCGAGTATTTGTTCATGACATTTAAAATAATTCAAGATTTCTATTAATGTTTTGGTATTTCCCAAATTTCCGGATTTAGTTACAATCCACCTTTTATTTACATCCTGGCAAATTGAGATTGCCGGTGTAACTTCGTCCATAAGTTTTAATTCATTGGAATGGATGGCTTTGCAGCATTTGTAAGAAGTTTCGCCGCCTAATGTAATCAAAATTACATTTATTCGCTCAATAACCTGTTTTGTTAGTTCTGCAAGATAATCCGTAATAAGAATTGATAACTTTTCTTTAGTCAATTCCGCATTAAACGAATCATCCGAGAATCCGTCAAAGTTTGCAATTAGGTGTGATGTATGCACAATGACCGTAATATTGCTTTGAAGGTTTGTAACGATTCTTTCTACCAATTCATTTGTAACACCGTTTAGAATATGTTTTGTATCAAGTGCAATGAAATTTATATTATCAAAGTCGTCAGACTGCTCCAGCTTGGCAATTTGTTCCGCGGTAGTATGAGTTGCAGTTCCGGATACTACAAATTTAGGGAGTTTTTCAATTTTCAAAAACTCTCTTTTGCGTTCGATTCCGGCAAGCCAGAACTTTCCGAGAACCTGGGCTCCGGCTGCGGTTCCGGCCGGCAATAATTTTTTATCACATTTTTTTATTGCAAGTGCAACCTGTTCAATATCGGTAATTGATGCCGAATCTGCAACTATAAGTTTTTTTCCTTCTTTGATTAAATCATTTATTTTAATCAGAATCGGTCCGGCGCCGTTCATAACAGTTTTTAAATCAATGGTTCCGACTAAGTCTTTTTGTTTTTCATCAAGCTGAGAACGCAATAGAGTCGGAATGTGGGATTCCAGAATCGGGGAATGCGGATCCATTGCGACTTCGGTTCTGCCTATAGGAACACCTTTTAATAAATGATAACCGCCTACAGTAATTCTGCCTTCTTGCGGGAACGCCGGTATAATGATTGCGGCATCATAATCCATAAGATTCAGCATTGTAAGTGTTTCAAGCGCGATATGCCCTCTCAGGGTCGAATCAATTTTTTTATAGTAAAAATCAAACGAAAAATTCTCAGTAAATGTTTTTACGGCTTTTTCAACGGAAGACAATGCTTCCCACGATTCTTTGTTTCTGGATTCCGTTGACAAAGCCCAAACTTCAGTTTCTTCCTTGTTTTGCGGTACACTGCCGCTGTCAAGAAGAATCTTCGTTTTTGCGCCGCCCAAATGAAACTGCAGTGCCGTATCATTTGCACCGGTTAAATCATCCGCAATAATTCCTATTAAATCAGAAAATATCATTGTTCAGCGTCTCTTTTAGAACCCAGTAATCTGATATTATTAGCCACTATGAGAAATCTTTCTCTTTCTTCTCCGGTTTGATCAGTCCATTTGCTAATTGAGATGCGTCCGTCAACAACAACCTGACGTCCTTTTTTTATATATTCTCCCGCAAATTCTGCCTGCTTATCCCAGACTTCAATATTATACCAATCGGTAACTTCTTCTTTTGTTTTGGAATCCCATCTCCCTACCGCAAGTGAAAAAGTTGTTTTTACTTTTCCTGATTCAAAATATTTTATTTCCGCGTCTTGCCCCGCCCTGCCTATGATAGTGGCTGTATTCATTTATTGTCTCCTTTTATTTTATAGCTAAATTATAACATAATTCTTTTTTTTGACATAAAAGTTATGAACATTTGTAAATAAAATTCTTCATTGCTAGCAAGATTAATTTTCAGCGGGTTTAAGATATATAAGAAATTAAGGAGATAATAAAAGTGATAAAGATAAATCCGGTCAAAAGTTTTCCGAATGCGAGTATTTTAAGTTTTAAAAGACCCTCAAAAAAAGATAATAATACGCTTAGAAATGATAATGGATACTATTCGGGAGTTCCCAAAAGTTATATAGCGTTTAAGGCAAATAATGAAAAGAGTTCCGTAAATTATACCGAAGATGCAAAAGCATTAATCAGTAAAGCAAATGAGATTGCCAATGAGCTTAACAATACGGAGATTACACCTTTTCATATAATAGCGGCCTCTATTAATAAGACTTATGAAAATCTTAATATGCTTAACTCACAAGCTTTTGGCATACTTGATTCAATTTCTACTCTTAATAAACTGGCTAATAATACGGCAAAACGTAATTTGCTTTTGACGGACAATGATATGCAGCTGTTTATAAAAAGTGTCGGAGATTTTCAATACAATAACGATTTGTATCTGGAAAAACTCCCTAAGGATGAAACCGGAGAATATAATTTGGGAAAAAAAGATTTGCCGATTTCGGATGAGTTAATTTCCGTATTGGAAGAAATTGTTCAGCAAACCGGAAAAATTGATGAGTATACCATTCTTGCAGCCTCTTTTAACGTTCTTACTAAAAATGGGTTGATGTATCCGTCGCAGTTCTTGGAGAATTTCCTGAGTCTTAATTATTATGAAAGCCGCAGCGATGTTATGGCCGATTATATGAAAGCTTATGACACAAGAGCGGTAGAGGTATGGAATAAACTGGCATTGGGTTCTAATTTGTATATAACTTATGATGATGAAAAAGAAGCACAAAGAATAAAATCCAGTATAATAAAAACGATTAATGCCCCAAAACACGGAAATTTTAACAGTAAAAATACATTGATTTATACTATGTCAGATAATATGAATCCTAATGAACTTGTAAACGAAATTTACAAAAAGAACGAAGAAGAGGCGGGTAAGCAAAAGATTTTTATGGTGAACCTTGACAAAATTCTTTTCAATAGCATAAGTCAGACACCGGAAGGAGAAAAAGTTTTCCCGATGGAATTAATTGCAATGGTGCAAAATGTCAAAAACAATGTAAAATTTATATTTTTCCAAAATGCCGAGACAAACTACCATGCGATGCAAAATCCAATAATAAAAAAGGGGTTTTCTAATTTTATAACATATCCGATACCTCCTATGAGAACTTATGAAGCACAGGAACTTATTAATAAACATAAAAAGTATACACGTGAAGTAACAACACCGTTTACAAAAGAAGCAAGAAACAGGGCCGTGAAATATGCCGATAATATTGAAGGTGTTTTTCCTGATAAGGCGATTAATCTTATGAAGAGGATTGCTTCGTATTATGGCGATGAAAAGAAAAAAATTACAATAAAGGATGTCGATAATTTTGCGATAATAGCAAAAGATATTTTTAATAAAGACAGCGATACATCAGATATTATATACGATACCGGCAAAAACCTCGCGTCCGTATATGGCAAAGATACAACGAAAAAGGATATGGAAGCGATTGTAAGGCAGATACGAGAAGGCAAACTCGGCACAAGGGGATATATTATGTATTCAAAGGATGAGGAAGCCGGTTCCGGCAGAAGGTTCTGTGCTCAGGCTATAGCAGGTGAAGCAAAGGTTCCGTTTATTGAAATAGCGTCTTCGGATTTTGCGGTTTCACTTGCGGATGAAGAGGGCGGTGACAGAATTTCTCCAAAATCCGCTATGAGTAAAATTTTTGCAGAGGCTAAAAAAGCTGCAGAACAAAATGAATATAAAACGGCAATTGTATATGTAAATAATTTTGAAGATTTTGCTTTCTCAGGAAATTATTTTACGGGATATAAACAGGCAATGGCGCAAATGGAAAAAGAAATGTCCAAGGCGGAGACGGAACATCTTAATATTCTTGTAATAGGATCTACAGATGAGTATTATGCCGATGCAATTCCGATGTTTGTCAGAGGATTCAATCAAACGATTACAATAGATTCTCCCGCAACAAATAGAAAATCAAGAATGGAAATTCTTACCAACAGAATCCGTGAAGTTCAATTACCGCTTGCGTGCAAAAATACCAAAGAAAAAGAACATCTTTTGGATAAACTTGTTACAATGACGGAATATATGTCTTTTGTGGAAATAAAATCTCTTATTGAAAAGACGCGCCAAATAATGCTTGAACGTAATAAAACAAATGCATCTATGGGAGATTTTATAGAAGCGTATTTACAAATGGCGACGGGAAGAACTTCAAGACCTGAAATGCCGGAGTATAATAAACGTGCAACAACCTCTCATGAATGCGGACACGCGGTTAACCTTGAAGTTATGAATGAAATTTTAAAAGAAAAGGGTAAGCCATGGCACCAGTCAAGAAATGTGAACTTTATAACACTGGATCCGCGGGGTAATTTCTTAGGAGCTGTATTTGAAGGAAATTCCGAAAATTCGGATTACCCGTTTGAAGCAATGTTCACCGGACTTGTTTGTGCATACGGCGGATATTCTTGCGAGAAACTTTTCTTTGATATGGACGGCTCGGGCGGAATTTCTCAAGACTTGGCGCAAGCGGCAGCTTCCGCAAAAAGAGGTGTTGAGCTTTTCGGGTTTGGATATAATACCGGAAAAATTTCTGGCGCAGCCGGAATAAAATCAGGGGAATATAGTGAGAACGTGTTTAAAGATATGAATGTTATTCTGAAAAATGCACAGATTGCTTCTGATTTGATAACGGAAATTTATCGCGGCTTTAATGAATGGTTTACTGAAAAATATTCAAAACTTATAGGTTCCGATGATTGTATGATAGACGGTGATACATTCCGCGCTCTTCTTGCCGGTTGGAAAAAAGCTCAGTCTCCGAATATGAAGGCGGATTTTGACATAATGGGAGATATTATTATGGAGATAATACAATATTCTAAGAAGGGCAAATTATACGGAAAAGTATAGTTTAAGAATTACATCATAAGATTGATAAAACATTCTTTTTCTCCAACATTTGTTATTTTTAAATTATTAATGTCTGCAGGATCAAATTGGAAAATATTTGCGGAAGAAAAGAACGCACTTCTTTGTTTTGTTGAATAAGGTGTTATAGTTGTTTCACTTCCCTGCGGGAAAAACTTTTGAACAAGAGATTTAACTTTTTCCACTATGGGATTGGGTACTGCTTCCAGTTTATCGTTGCTGATACTTCCTCTGATATTAAAGAAAACTTTTGGTTTATAGTTTTTGTCAAGATAATAATCATAAGTTGCAAGTTGTTTTTCAAGGGCATTGACCTGACCGTCAATGTTAGTCGGTACATAATGAGACAAAACTGCGACCGGTTTCCCGTCGACGGCTTTTGCAATAATACCGACAGAATTACAGCCGCAAAGGGCATCGGTATATATTGTATTTACACCTTCCGGAGAAATTCTTGCCGCGGCACAATGATTCATATCAACGTGCAGAATGCTTTTATCGCCTCTGCGTATCATTTTGGACAAAACCATTTCCGGCATAGAGTTGATTGCTTCAATATTTTTTGCTGAATTTGCCGATATTCTGGGAATTACGGCACGTGTTAAATTAATAATCTTACTTATCATATTTATAATAAAACTGTATAAATTTAAAAATTGCTATTTTGTTAAAAAATGTTTCTGTAATGGCTCTAAATACATATTTACCATGAAGTATATTTTTGATATTATCTAACCAAAGAGGATTTAATATATGACAGAAATAAGACAAGAGTTTATAGATCAAGCAAAACATTTAACACGAAATGCGGAAGTTTTGCCGAACGGATTTGAAGAATTAGCCGCAAAATTGCAGCACGCACATGATACAAATACACCTTTAAGAATAAAACTCGGTATGGATCCGACAAGACCGGATTTACATTTGGGGCATACAGTTGTTATGAGAAAATTAAGAGAGTTTCAAAAACTCGGACATAAAATTGTATTACTTGTCGGCGGAGCTACTGCTATGATCGGCGACCCTTCAGGCAAATCTGAGACAAGACCGGCTTTAACAAAAGAACAGGTCGAAGAGAATGCAAAGACTTATTTTGATCAAATGTCAAAAGTCCTTGATGTATCTGATGCGGAAGTCGTTAATAATGCCGATTGGTTGCATAAAATGTCTTTTACGGAGCTTCTTCAGCTTGCGGGGAAAGTTACTGTTGCGCAGATGATGACAAGAGATGATTTTGCAAAAAGATACGCAGAAGGAAAGCCGATTGCGATTCATGAATTTTTCTATCCTTTGATGCAGGCTTATGATTCTGTTGCGATAGATTCCGATATTGAACTCGGCGGAACAGACCAGAGGTTTAACACGCTATTAGGCCGCGATATTCAAGCCGCTTACGGTAAAAAATACCCACAGCTTGTTATGATGCTTCCTCTCCTTGAAGGAACCGACGGGGTTGTTAAAATGTCTAAGACTTATCCGGAACACTGTATATCTTTAACCGACAGCGCTAAGGATATGTTCGGAAAACTTATGAGTATTCCTGATACATTGATTACAAGATACTATTCATTATTAACGGATGTGCCGCTTGCGGAACTTGTTAAAATGGATGAACAGATTGCCTCAAATTCGGTAAACCCCCGCGATATAAAAATGGAATTAGCACATATTATTACGGAAGAATATCACGGAAAAGAAGGGGCTGATAAAGCACAGGAAGATTTTATCAATGTTGTATCCAACAAGGGAATACCGGACGATATTGAAAGCGTTACAATAAAAGAAGAAATTACTATATTGGATTTGCTTGTGAACTTGGGTTTTGTTCAAAGCAAAGGTGAAGCTAAACGTCTTATTCAAGGCGGCGGAGTAAAACTAGATGGTGAAAAGCTTTCGGATATGTCGTTTATGGTTAAACCGAATATGGATGTGGTATTACAGGCAGGCAAAAGAAAGTTTGCAAAGCTGATATAACGAGTTTTAGCGCATTCCCTCTCCCAAAGGGCGAGGGTTAAGGTGAGGGGGCTGTTTTTAATGGTTTACAACAATGTATTGGAAGCTATCGGCAATACTCCGACGGTAATATATAATGATAATATTTGGTTAAAGCTGGAATACTTTAATCCGTCGGGTTCTATAAAAGATCGTGCATCTTATTCAATGATAAAATCCGCTATGGAAAGAGGTGAAATTGATGAGAATACTGTAATTATAGAACCAACAAGCGGAAATACAGGCATCGGGCTTGCAATGGTTTGTGCTGTTATGGGACTGAAACTCATTATATGCATGCCTGAAAATATGTCTGAAGAGCGTAAAAAAAGTATTTCAGCATACGGTGCCGAACTTGTCTTAACTCCGGCGGAAGACGGAATGCAGGGCGCTGTAGATAAAGCAAGGAGGCTTAAAACCATTTATCCCAACAGTTGGATACCGATGCAGT
>CALUSF010000015.1 GCA_944323325.1 Candidatus Gastranaerophilales bacterium | reverse complement strand
TGATTTCGGGGAGGGGTTTTTGCCCTAAATGGAGTGAAATTTATAATATCAATAATTTATCATGGACAGTACTGGAACTTGTTTCAGCATCTTACCAATTGGGGCATCATGCTTGCTTTACGGTAAGAACCCGAAGGGGTAAGTAAGGCTTGTCGCTTCCACTTTAAATTTTTCCGCTTGGTAGAAAAAGTTCGTGATGCCATTTTAATTTATTGTCTCTTGCCTAATAGGGAAGACTTGGATGGGGTACAACATCCCCCGCCCCTTGTGGAGGGGTGAAAGGGGTAAATAATCAATAAAGTTATTGTTGGGCAGTGCCCAACCTTGCATAGTGTTGCGAAGGCTTCTTGAAGTCACCCGGATGGTTTTGTTAAGTTTTGTAAAAATAATTCTGCAAAAATACAATGCACTAGCAAAAACTATTTTTAGGGTTTTTCATGTTTGTACATAGAAAGTTCAACTAATCAACAAAAAAGGAGCATACAAAATGAACATTAACAACGAAAAAGTTTTATTACTTAATTCCAAAATTAAGTTTGGAGAAGGTCAGCCGGCACCGGTTTCGGCTCCGGCAACATCTGTAGTTCCTACACCGGAAACAGATAAGCCTCAAGCAGGTTTAAATGCATTAACATTTCAGGCAATGAACAATTTGACAAGTAACCCTAAGCTTGCCGCGACAGTGGTACTGAATAATCAAACAACTAATATATCTAACGAAGAGAACAATACTGAAAATGTTGCTCCTTTTAAATCAAATATAGCTTTCCAGGGTGGAAATTTCAACAATATTACTAAAAAACTTAAAAATATGGGACTTGCTTCAATAATGGCATTGTCTCTTCTGACAGCTGCTACGACAATGACATCTTGTGAAGATAAAATGGCTTGGTCTCAAAGCCAGACTGTAGTAATTGATGCAGAAGGCCTGATTTCATATCTTATGAAAATTGTTGAAAATCAGGAAAAACACAACCAAATTGAAGAAGAGCAGAGTAAGGAGATGCTTCAGTGGTTACAAAATATTTTTGAAGAAATTAAAAATGGAAACATGACAGAGCAACAGTTTTATGAAGCAATGTTAGATTATATGGAAACCAGCGAAACATATATGCAGGTTATAATTAATCAGCTTGTACAGAATGGTCATACTCAAGAAGAAGCTAACGAATTACTTCAAGAAATTCTTGACCAGTATAAAGAAGGATTAATTTCTGCTCAGGACGCATGGAATAAGATTCAAGACATGCTTGAGCAGGTTGTCGGTCTGCTTGATCAAATGCTTGTTCAATTCACTTCTCAATTTGAACAAATGATTAATAAGCAGGATGAATTAAATCAAACTGTAAGTGCAGGTTTTGAACAATTAATCGAGCAAGGTAATGTAAGCAACGATATACTTAATCAAATTAAAGAACAGGGTGACAGCTTAATTATATTGAGTAATCAACAGAACGAAAACTTATTAAATATTAAGTATGCAATAGAACAAAATAATATTGATAATAGTGCAAACATTGACAAAATAGTTGAAACATTAGAAATTAACAAAAATGACCTGATTAAAGCAATGATGAAGCTGGGCTATACTCAGGCTCAAATTGAAAAGATGACGGCAGCGCAAATTATTGCGGCAATTGAGAAAAATACTCAAGCTACTCAACAGGGAAATGAAATGCTGGTCAAAATTGCAAACTCTCTTGATATTCTTCCAGAACTTCTTGAACAGGGCAAGATTACTAACCAGCAAATTCAAGATATCTATGCATTATTCCAGGAAGCAATCAACAGTAACGGAGAGTATTCAGAAGAAATGCTTGCAAAACTTGAGGAAATTGTAGGTCAATTGGATGAAATTCAGGGTACTTTGAATAGCATTCTTGATACTTTAAAAACAATGCTGCAAGAATTTCAGGAATTCAGAACTCAATATACAAATGATAAGCAGACGGAATTCTTATTATTAAACAAACTTATTGTTGATAACAGAATGCAAAATGATATCTTGCTCGCAATGAAGGATACTCAAAACAGTATGGCAGAAAATCTGGATGGTTTGAAGGCAAATTCCGATACACTGCTTGCAATTGCAAAAGATGATACAAGGCACAAAGAATTAATAGAAGCTATTAAATCTATTCAAGTAGGCGGGTCAGGCAGTCTCGATTATGATAGATTGGAAGAAATGTTTGAATCTCTTGGTATAACAATTGAAGAAGCTATTAATATGTCATCTCAGCAGCTTCAGGCTAAGATTGAAGAGTTCCAGAAAACATACTTAAGTGTTGAACAAGAACAAACTGAACAGCTTGCTTCAATTAATGAAAAACTTGACGATATCAAGAATTTCAACGGCATGGATAAAACGGAAATTATTAATGCAATTAATAACGTAACAAATGCTATTAACAGTGGTAATGAAAATATTATCAATGAATTAAAAGCTCTTGAAGCTGCAATTGATAAACTCCAAGCTGCATTAGATGCGATTTATAAGAGTATTGGTGAAGCATCCGCAAAAATGGACAGTTATCTGTCTCAATTTAATGCAAAATTCGATGCAGCATTAGGCTTGTTAACCGGTATTGATAAAAATTTAAGCACAATCATAGCAAATCAAGCTGTTGCAGAAGTGTATCTTGAACAAATGTTAGAAGCGGTAAATGACGTGAAAATTGCTATTGATGAGCTTAACCAATCAATAAACGAAGGCGGCGGTTCTTCAATTACGCTCGAACAGTTAGAAGAATTATGGAAACAGCATGATGAAGCTAACTATAATAAATATAAAGAATTATTGGAAAATCTTGAGATAAATGTTGACGTTAATACAACAAATCTTGAAGAATTGCTTCAGGCAATTGATAACAAATTAAATTACCTCCAAGAAAATAATGATATTTTGAAACAAATCCTTAACAAACTTGAAGGTATTGATTGGACGGATCCTGATTACAGTGCAAAACTTGACAGAATTATTGAAATTCTGGAAAACTTCAAATGTAACTGTGATTGCGGGGATTCCAATGAAGGCATCTTGGGAGATTTGGACGAAGTATTGGGTTAGTAGGATTATTATCCAAGCAAAAAGAAAGACCGGTTTATTAACCGGCCTTTCTTATATTAATTAAAACAACCATAGGAAATTATTGCTCATTATCTTTAAGGTATTCGTCCCTGTTTTCGTATGTTATTCCTGTTCTTTTTTCAAGCTTCAAAAGGGCATCTGCTTCTGTTTCGCCTGTTTCTATTTGGTACGGGTTGCATTTATCTTTTGCTACATAGAATCCGTCTTTTTGAACAAAACCGACTGTACTTAAGTTAGATTTTCCGTCACCGGAAACTTGAACTTTTTTGACTTTTGCGTTATCGTCTCTTACGCAATCTTCGATTTTTGCAGGTAATATCAATTCTCTCGGTAGGTTTGAACCTGTTACAAGTTTGTTGAATTTATCTTTATCAAACTTGCCGTTTTCGTCGGTGCATAAAGCTCTTTGTAATCTTTTGATTGCGCCGCCGTTACCCCAGAGGCCGTATTCCTGTACAAGGCAAGGATAGAATGCTGTTACAATCTCTGCCCAGGTATCGCCGAATTCTACATTATATTTTTGGGAAATTTCTACTGAATGATATGTCATGTCAGCCTTGCATTTTTTCTCCGGTTCAGGTTCATCAACTACTACCGGCGGCGGTACTACTGGCGGCTCAGGTTTCTGATATTTAGCTGCTCTGCATTCATCCGGGTTAAGTTTGGAACCTATACCGGCCATTTCTCTTAATTTTTGCCAGTAATGAGTATGCCATTCGTCACCATATTGTTCTTGGTAGCAATCTACTAACATTTGGAATGTTTTTACTTTTGTCGGGTTATCTTTATAAATTGTTGCGATGTATTCTTTGTATTGTTCAGCATCGGTGTATTTCGGATCATTAATATCATAATCGGAAATAGATATACAAGATTGTTCTTCTTTATCTTCACCAAATGCTAATGCCCAGAGCATATTTGTAAGAACACTTATACCTCCCAGGGCAGCACCTAAAAGTGCTTTTGATGTTGACTTTGATAAGAGTTGCTCTTGAGATATTAATATTTCATAAGAGTCGCCATTTTGCGTTATAATCGCTTTTGCAGCCTGGTCTCCAAGAGACTCAAGTATCATGTCTTTTAGCTCTTTATTGCCTACAGTCATTATTATAGACTGATGTTGTGATGCATTTATGACAACCTTATGCATTCCCATGGCGGCTGTCGTAATTAATCCGGGTATTCCGCCTAATCCTTTATTAAGAATTGTTTTAAAGGACCTGTCTTTCTTTTCCATTTTAATTTCGCACAAATCCATCAGCTTTTTGACTTCTTTTTCTTCTAATTCCAAGCCGACTACAGAAATCAAATGACGCTGAATATTAGTCAATTCTGCCATTTGTTTATCTTTTGAACGGTTGACTTGATTGTCAATGCCGACCCTTGTCATAATTTCATCTGATAATGCAGACAAATTATAAGTGCCGTCTTCGTTCTTTACTTTCGGAAGGTATGAGCGATTAAGCTTTTCAAACAAATCATCTCCGATTTTGTCTTTTATATCTTTTGGGGAAATATTTTCAAGTTTTTTCGATTTTTCGTCAATTGCATAACCTCTGCTGAAAGTTTCTATTTCTTTTTTCCTTTTATCTAAAGCTTTGTCAAAGATGTCATCATCTTTATGTTCCGCTTTTAAAGTATCTTTAATTTTATCTTTATCTCCTTTAATTTCTGGAAGTTTACTGTCAATTTCGTTTAAAGCAATTGATATTACATAATTTTTGAATAAATTATCAAAAACATCTTTGTAATAAGAAGTTTTCCACAAATTCTTATTTTTTAAATTTTCTTCTACTGCTTTAACATCTTTAGAATAATTTCGTACAGAATCTTTGTCTTTTTCATTTTCCAGAATTTCCTTATAGATTCCTTTAATTTCTTCCAGTTCACGGCCTTTTTGTACATTTTCAGCCTGTTTTACAAATTCTTTTAATAAATCTTTATGAAAATCGTCTTCGCAGCCTGCTGCTTTCAATTGTTTTTTCACGGTATCAGAGATTTTGTTAACATCATCTTTAGATTGGTAGTTGGTTTCATTTACGGCATTCAATACCATAGCAACTGAATCAAGTGCAAATTTGTAGTCAGGATTTTGAAATTCTTTACCAAGTAGATTAATAATTTCTTCAGGTGCTACTCCGACTTTTACTAATTTTTTTACTCTGTCTTTAACGGCGTTTTGAATCTCTTTCTTTTCGTCTTTACTTAAAGATGTCGGTGCTTCTGATTTTTTAATCGGGTTGGTTGATGTTGTTAACCCCCAAATTTCTTTAACTTCTTCAACATCATTGTCAGTAAGTTCACCTGCTTCTTTCATCTTTGAAAGTTCATATTTGAAAATAGCACTTTCTGTACCCTCATCAATTTTTCCGTTACCTTTTTGGTTGCCTTCGCCATATTTGCTGTCAATTGTTATTGCCAGCTCTTGAATTTTAGCGAATTTAAAACTTTCAATTACCATCTCTCTGCTCCTTTGTTCTAAGTTATTCCTCGTTAAATATATAAAGTATTTTGAGAGTTGAAAATTGCTTATATGTTAAAATTTGCTTTACAAAACTTAACAATTTGCCGCTGAAAAATGCCGGTACAGCCTAAATTATTGTATTATTTTATATGGAGGTATGATTTGAAACACGTATTTGTATTCATGATATCGCTTTTATTTTCAACCGCTTACGCGTTCGGTAATGTCTTTGAACACGCACAAACGCTTGAATATATATCCGAAAGACTTCCGGAACTTGAAAGTGTAAACTGCAAATTCCGGCAGGAAAAAACCGTTCCGGCATCGGGAATTATCCTCAAATCGTCCGGAGATTTTGTGTATGAGAAGAATAAAGGGGTGACTTTTTATACAACTTATCCGATAAAAAGTACGGCTTCTTATACTTCAAAAGAATATAAGCAAATAAACAGTATTATTAATGCTATTTCAAACAAATCATACTCAAAAATAGAAAAAGATTTTGCGTTTTACTATACGGGCGGGCCTGATAACTGGGCCTTGGGGTTAATGCCAAAACAGAGTTCTCCTTCTTATAACTATCTTAAATCCATAGAAATAGAAGGTAATAAAAAAATAATATCAAAAATAGTTATTCTGCCTGTAGATTCCGCCAAAACCGAGATTTGGTTTCAATAAAGAAAAATCGGTGATACTTGACTGATAGTAACTATCAGGTTGTAAAATAATTATGAGGTAGGGTATTTTATGAAAAAATTTCTGGCTTTTTTCGGATTAATAGTAATATTGTGCGGTCTGGGCGCGTATCATGTTTTGGCAAACCAAACCAGGGAGGTAAATATGAGCGATAAAAAAATTCTGATAGCATACTACTCTCATTCAGGTAATACAAAGGCCGTTGCAGAGAAAATTAAAAATACAACCGGCGGAGATTTGTTTGAAATAACACCCAAAACTCCGTATCCGAATGATTACAATACGGTTGTAAATTTGGCTAAAGAAGAAAAACAACAGGATAAAAGACCCGAACTTGCGGATAACGGTTCTGTAGACGGATATGATATTGTATTTGTCGGAACGCCTGTATGGTGGTATACTATGGCAGGACCGGTTAAAACTTTTTTGACCGTACATAACTTTGACGGAAAAACTATTGTTCCTTTCTGTACTCACGGAGGCGGCGGCGCTTCATACACTTATTCGGATATGCAAAAGCTCGCTCCCGGCGCAAAAGTTCTTGAAGGATATACTTCTTATGAGCGTACCGCAAGCGATGCGGATGTTGAGAATTGGATAAAAAGTTTAAATTTATAGGAGAAAAGATTTAATGAAACGCAGAGAGTTTATAATAAATTCGGCACTCGCGGTAGGCGGAACGGCGCTTCTTGCGGGGTGCGGCAAAAAAGAAGTTAAAAAAGCCGAAGGGCAGGTTGTAAGAAGAAAATTTGACAATACGACAATGCCTTTAATCGCGTTGGGCTGCATGAGACTTCCGATGCGCGACGGTAAAATTGATATGGTTGAGCTGGATAAAATGGTTGAATACGCTATGGCACACGGTGCTAACTATTTCGATACGGCTTATATGTACGTTGAAGGTAAGTCCGAAAACGCAATCGGAGAAGTTCTTAAAAAATATCCTCGTGAAAGTTTTATACTAACCGACAAATGCCCGGCATATCTTGTAAAATCCCCGGCAGATGTAAGAAAACTTTGTGAAGAACAGTTGAAAAAGTGTCAGGTTGAATACTTTGATAACTATATGGTTCACAATATAAATAAAAATACTCTGAGTAACTACCGTGATAATGATATGTACGGCGAACTCGTAAAACTGAAAAAAGAAGGCATTATTAAACACCTTGGTTTTTCTTTCCACGGTGACCCGCAAATGTTAAGGGAAGTTATCAACGAACACAAATGGGATTTCTGCCAGCTTCAATTAAACTATCTGGATTGGGAAGTTGTAAACGCCGATGAATTATACCAGATTGCGGACGAAGCAGGGGTGCCGGTTATAGTAATGGAACCTTTGCGCGGCGGCGTGCTGTGCAATCTTCCGGAAAAAGCTGTCAATGTGCTTAAGGAAAAATGTCCTAATGATACACAAGCATCTTTCGGTTTGAGATGGATTGCAGGAAAACCGCGTGTATTTACTATACTCAGCGGTATGAGTAATTTACAGCAATTAAAAGAAAATGTAGACACTTTTGTAAACTACAGAGAAATTACTCCTGAAGAGGAAAAAGTTGCGCATGAAATCGCGCAGATTATACAATCAGGCGGAGCCATAAGCTGTACTGCCTGCAAATACTGTATGGAAGTTTGCCCGAGAGGTATAAATATTCCTGCAATATTCGGGCTGTATAATATGTATAAAGGAAGCAGCGCGCCTAATGCATCATTTATGTTTGTTTATAACTACAATGCGCTTAAAGAAGATCAAAGAGCTGACAAGTGTATTGATTGCGGATTATGCGTAAAAAACTGTCCGCAGGATTTGCCTATTCCAAAACTGCTTAAGGAAGTGGATAAAGCTGTTAAAGAAGTGGAAAAAGGAATGGGCTAAAGAAATGAAAAAAGCTTACAAAATAAGACTCTGGGCGGCAATAGTTGTATTATTGCTCGTGATACTTGGCTTTACCGGATTATTTTATCCGGTAAAAGTCTTGGATTTGCAGTTCGCTCCGCTTGCACAAAGAATTATTATTGATTTTTCCGTAATTGCGGCCTTGCTGTTCGGAGGAATAATTCTTTTAACGCTTCTGGTCGGAAGATTTTGTTGTTCTCTGATTTGTCCGTTCGGAATTTTGCAAGAGATTGCGGCACTTGTACTAAGACGGAAAAAGAAAAACTCTTTTACGCCGGGTTATCCGGTCAAATATTTTATTGCGGCAATAGCATTCGGCGCTTTATTGGGCGGCAGTGCATTAATCTTGAGATATATAGAACCGTATACTTATTTCGGTTCCGCTTTTACATTGTCTGCTCTCGGAATTACGGCGCTTTTGGCGGTACTTGTTCTTGTAATATTTAAAAACCGCTTTTTCTGTACGAATATTTGTCCGGTTGGTGTAATTCTCGGACTTATTTCAAAAGTTTCGCTTTATAAAATTTTTATTGCGGAAGGTTGTTTGTCTTGCGGAATGTGCGAAAGAAATTGTCTGTCCGGATGCATTAATTTAAAAGAAAAAACAGTTGATAACGAAACCTGTATAAAATGCCTGAAATGCTTAAGTGTATGTCCTAAGGGCAGTATAAAATACGGAATTAAATCTAAGCAGGATACAAAATTCAGTCTGAAAAGGCGGGAATTAATAATATCGGCTTCCGCGCTTGTTGTTTTTGGAGGTATGATTAAGGCGGGCGCTGTTTTTAAAGATAAAATCGTTAAAAAATTTAAAGATATCATTTTGCCTCCGGGGGCGGGAAGTGAAGAAAAATTTGTAAATAAATGTCTGAATTGCAATCTCTGCGTTGCAAATTGTCCGAGCAAAATTCTTGTAAAAGCAAATGAGGACTTTCCGGTTGTGCATGTTGATTATTCAAAGGGTTTTTGTAAATCTGATTGCGCAAAATGCGGTGAGGTTTGCCCCTCCGGTGCCATAAAACGCTTAAAGCTTGAGGAGAAACGGAAAACGAGGATTGGCATGGCTATGATTAAAGATAATTCCTGTATTAAATGCGGGCTATGTGCTGACGCTTGTCCATACGGTGCAATCAGCTTTACTAAAGGTAATGTCCCGAAACTGGATGCTTCAAAATGCATAGGCTGCGGTGCCTGCCGAAACGCTTGCAGGGCGGATGCTATTGAGATTTTTGCAGTGAAAGAACAGACTGTTATATAATATATTCAGGTGAAAGGAGATATGTAGATGTCACTTGGGATAACTGAAATTACTCTGATATTAGTTGTTATATTGCTTCTTTTTGGCGGAAAAAGGATTCCGGAGCTTGCAAGAGCGCTTGGCAGAGCTTCATACGAATTTAAAAAAGCCAAAGATGTTATAAAAAAAGAAACAGACGAATTAAAAGAAGCCATAGAAGACGCTCAGGAAAAACCTGAAGAATACCGGCCAAAAGATGTTTAATTTATGGATAATAACGGCGAAGAAAGCTTAATATCACATCTTGAAGCATTAAGAGAAACACTTTTAAAGTGTATTATTTCGCTTGCTGTTATGATAATTCCGATGCTTTTTGTTGCGCCTAAGTTTTTGGAGCTTTTTATAAAGTTCCTTACAAAGGATACAAACCTTGTATTAAATTACTTTTCACCCGCGGAAGTATTCTTAATCCAGATAAAGCTTGCACTTATTCTCGATTTGGTAGTTTGTTTTCCTTATATAATGAAACAAGTCTGGAATTTTTTTCTTCCGGCTTTATATGATAATGAGCGCAAATTTATATCTTCAATTGTTTTAACCTCAAGCGGTTTGTTTATTTTGGGAGTAATATTCTGCCTTTTTGTGATGCTTCCGCTTGTAATCCGTTTCGGAATGAGTTTTATGACCTCTAATATCCACGCAATGTGGGGAATTACGAATATTATAAATATGTCTTTGTGGATGTCTGTGGCTTTTGGTGTAATGTTTCAGTTTCCGCTGATTACGTATTCACTTATAAAATACGGAATTGTATCATATGAAACTTTCAGCGATAAACGTCCTTACGTTGTTGTTATATTGCTTATTCTTGCCGCAATCTTCACCCCTCCGGATGTTTTAAGCCAACTAATTCTATTCACGCCAACTTATTTATTATTTGAACTCGGGCTATTGTGCGCAAAATTTAAGAAAAAAATAAAATAGGGCAATTCCAAAATCTAACCAAGATCTTCTGTTCTATAAGTGAAATATCCCTCATAGCAGTAACTTGCATCAATTCCTTTCATATAAACTTCTCGATTATTGATATCACCGGTAAGAGCCTGTTTTAAAACTTCTTTTATTTCAATATCTTTAACCGGACTGCGTTCCATTGCAAGTAAATAATCATCTTTATCAATATTGCTCCAATCAACAACCTTTCCTAATTCTTTTTTTAGTATTAAATCCAGCCATATACGTGTACTGCGCCCATTACCCTCTCTAAACGGGTGTGCAACATTCATTTCAACGTATTTCTCAATAATTTCTTCAAATGTTGATTGCGGCATTTTATCAATATGTTCTAACGCTTGTTTCAAATACATAACAGAGGCGAATCTGAAATTTCCCTTTGCAATATTAACATTTCTAATTTCACCGGCAAAATAATAAATTTCATCAAATAAGTATTTATGAATTTGGGATAAAGCTTTGAATGTACCGGCTTCCAGAGAATCAAGAATACCCTTTTCAAATAATTCAAGGGCTTTTTTCTTGCTAATCATTTCTTCTTTTCGCGCAAGTTCCGAGGAGTCGGTAATTCCAAGTTTATTTTCTAAGACCATATTATACCTTTCAACTCAATGGTAACACAAAATTTTTGATGTGTTAAGCTCTGTTATATAGTAAAGTCACGTAGATATTTCTCTTAATTATTAAGTCGTGTAGGGTGGGCAAAGCTCTTTATACTTGGATTTTGAAATTATTTTGTGTACGCGTGCCCACCGATTTGTTTTATGATTTCAATTTTGGGCGGGCACGTCATACAAAGTTAAAAGCAATTATTTTCTATTCTTTGCAACTTTGCCCGCCCTGTCAGATTTACCATATCTCTGGGCTACTGTGTGCAAAATTCTAAAAAACAAAATAGCTGATTTATGTGTATTGATAAACATTTGGCATAATTTTCTTAAATCCGTTTGAATTAAGGTATTTTTCCACGCGTCCGGTATCCGTTTCTCCGATTACAAACAAGCTGCCCTTATTTAACTTATATGCAGCAAGCGTAATATAGTTGTCTATTTCCGTGTCTGAAAGGTAACACAGCATATTACGGCACATTATTATTGTATTAGAGTTATCCTTATGTCCGGATAACACATCTTTCATATCTCTGCAATTAAAAATAACGTTATTAGTTAAGCCAGGAGCCGCTTTGTACGGTGCGGCATTTTGTAATGTGTCGTTTTGTATAAAAATAGTTTTACCCGCGGGTTGAAAGTATTTGTTTATGTTTATATTTCTTTCCGTAAATTTTTTAATATCTGTTTTGCTTATATTTATAATTCCGCTTTTTGCTGTTTTATAAATACTTTCATTAATATCATAGGCTTTTATCGGAAAGAATTTTCGAATATTCCGGAATCTTTCCAGCAGAGATATTATTTGCGTATAAGCTTCAGAACCGTCAGATGATGCAAATTGTAAGAATTGAACCTTACTTTTGTTGCCAAAATATTTGACGATAAAATCCGTAAATTTTTCCCAGTCCAAATCCGCCCGAAACATTTTTGTATACGTTCCGATACTGTTTCCGTTTGCAAGCTTGTAAAAACCTGTATTTGAGCGGAATGAACGATTTGGATAAGCGGCAGGTGCAATTTTCATATTACTTAAAAAACACCTGAAAAATTTTTTTGTTACCTGTGTATTATATAGGAGTAAAAGCATCTTTTCTAAAGAACTGTGTTTGGGTTAAAATAAAAAACAGGGCTTGACTTAGAGCGGTTATCAAGCTGTAAAATAAGATTTATACACTATTAGCAATTGGGATAAAGTAATGAAAATAATGCCGAATAATTCTATTGGTTTTAATTCTATCCGCCGTAAAACCTTTGACGCTTCAGGCGCGGTTATTAATTGTAATTATACAAACTTTAACAGGGAAGATATAGACTGGGCAAAGCTTGCCAGGTTTTTAGGCAAGAGATACTAAGGCTACAGTCGGGTTAAAATCAATATGTTTGGCTGTTCTGACGGCTCGGATGTTTATACTCTTATAATTAACCTTTTAAATGAATTGAAAGAGAATGCCAAAAAATTTTTTCCCGTATTGGCATCAGATATTTCAAAACCTTTGATTGATGATTTAAATGCGGGTAAAATATATTTGCACTCGCGCGATATTGAATTTATTGAAAAAAATGGGGTGAAAGAACTTTTCACACGAAATCCCGAAGAAAGAACACGGGAAATATTCGGTATAGAGTTTGTACCGTATAAAGTAAATGATTTTTTGAAATCAAAACTGCATGCCTCGGTAAAAGATGTTCGTGAAGCTTCCGGAGCAGAAGATTTCGCAGGCTCTGTGTTTGCATTCAGAAACGGCTGGACATTTAATACGCTTGATGAACAAAACAGAATCGCCGCAAATTTTTATAAAAACTCCGATACTGATACTCTGGGAATTATAGGCCAGTCGGATTTATTTAAGAGTAATGCGTCTGAATTCCTCCAAAGAAACGGGTTTCAAGGTATAGAATCTGATATTTTTACCCGCAAAGAAACTGATTATCCCTCCAAATCAATAGGCATGCCTCCCGTACGTTCTGATTATCCGGAATTTTTGTTGTTTGAAAAACGGGGGGCTGTATGACGGGCGGTATTGTAACTAATGTTCTTAAAACAATGGAAACGAGTTCTTCTGTAGGCATGTTTGCAAGAGATACCGGCGGGTGCCTGATTGCGCGCCTTGGTGTTGCAAGAAGTTTTGATGAAGCAAGAGAAATAACTTTTGCGGAGGTTTCAGAGTCTGCGGCGTTTTATTTTGCGGCGCCGCTTCTTGCAAAAGGGACTGCAGGGGCTTTTTCAAAGGCTTTTGGAGTTAATAAGGATACTTTTTCTAAATCCCTGGAGGAGCTTAAAAATACGGATATAAAAACTTTGCAAAAAATTAAACGTGGGAAATTTGCTCAAATATTTGCCGTTTTCGGGCTTATGCTGCCCGCGGTATTCGGAATAGCACCGCTTAGAAACTTATTGACATATTCGGAAACCGGAAAAGAGAAGTTTACAAATGTTGTTGAACTGGAGAAAACAGAAAAGAAAAAACACAGAAAAGAAGCCGGTAAAAAGGCTTCAGCACTTATGAAAACACTTAGCGCGATAAGTGTTTTGAGTGTTGCTTCCGGTATAGGTTTAGCCGCAGCCGGTAAAAACGCAGGAATATATAAAAAGCTGGAGCCGGTTTATAATACGGTTTCTAAGCATCTTGGATTTACAAAAAGCGGGGATTTAACGCTTGCACATTATGGCGCACTCATTTATCCCGCAAGTATTGCAGGATATTTTTACGGAAGCCGCGATAAATACGAAACTCTTGAAAATGCAAGACGGTTTGCAATTACGGTACCGCTTTTATTTTGGGGAGAAAAGCTGATCCAAAATACTATATACAAAGCTTTTGATAAAAAATTTGGCACAAAAGTCCGCGAAAACGGTGAAATAAAATCATATAAAGAAATCTTGAAACTGCCGGAAAAAGAGCGTTTAAGGTTTCTTAAAGCCAAAAATCTGTCTTACGGGATAACTTTTTTTACAAATACGATGTTAATAGCAATGGCAGTAGCGCTGTTAAACAGATTAGAGACAAAACGCAAGTTTGACAAGGATTCCGCGCAAAAAAGCCATGCAGCCGAGCCGATACGTTAGAAAAAGTGGCAAAAATACACTTATTCCGGTTTCGCCTGTATTGCCTGTTCTTAAAACCCGGCATGTCATGTATAAAAAATATCCCTCAACTGTCTAATAACCAATCGGACTATTTTTTAAGTGTATTTTTGACATTTATCCTTGAAAGCCTGTATTTACTGCATTTTGAAAAGTTTACAAAACTTCACGTACCCTCTTGACATTTTTTTGAATATGGTGCATAATAAAACTGTTGAATGAAGTGTAAATGAAACACTTAATAACAACGGAAAGGTCACAGAGGTGATTAAGATGATAGTAAATAATATTTCAGCCATCAATTTTAAAGAAAACAATGTAAAAAACAATACTAATATAAGAAAAAATAACGGTTCTCAAAATGCTATATTGATGTTAAGAGACCCGAATGCTTCAGTAAGATTCCAACACAATCAGGAATTTGCCTGGAATGCTGATTCGGTAACATCAAATCCTTTAAAATCATTAGGTTACAAACTGTACAGAACGTTCAGCATGATCCGTGATAATGATCAGGATGGGCAGTCTGATTCAAAGCAATTCGTTGCTTTTGCTTAATTCGAACTATTAAATAAACTATTAAATCTATATAATACACACACATAATCTGGCGATAATTCTTTAGTAGTTATCGCTTTTACTTTATTCCGGATTATGGTTCGGTCGGTAATTCCTATGAAACGAAATTACTTTTTTGGTATAATAAAATTATGGAGTTTATTGAGACAACAGAGCTTGCCGGTATATATACGGATATGCAAAGTCAATTCCCGCCTGAGGAATTAAAAAGTCTTGAAGACTGGCAAAAGATTTGCGGCAGGCAATACCATGTTTTTAAAATTATTGAAAGTGAGCCGGTGGGATATATAAGCATATTTGAAACGGATAAATTCGTTTTCATTGATTATATAGCAATATATAAAAACTTTCATTCTAAAGGCTATGGCGGCAGGGTAATTGATGCTTTGAAGGATTATTACCGTGATAAAAAGGGGTGTTTTTTAGAGGTTGAAAAACCTGACCAGAAAAACGCGTATACTTTGAAAAGAATTAGTTTTTATGAAAGGCATGGTGCTCAAAAGCTTGATATAGATTATCTTTATCCTAATAAATCGGGGTGTTTGCCGATGGATTTGTATTACATTAACTATAACGGCATGCCGTCTTATGACGAAATAACAATGTTTGTAAAAGAGCTTTTTAGTGTGGTGCATGGCGATTTGAAGCATGCAGAAGAAATTTATGGGAAAATATTCGGTTAGAATATTTTGTTATTGTGGAATTAATATAAAAGAGGTGTTTATATGAAATACATTTGGCTTTATATTGTAGCAATTGTAGCTTCTTTGGGCGGTTTATTATCCGGTTACGATACAGGGGTAATTTCCGGAGCATTACTTTTTATTAATGAAACCTGGATGCTTCCGGACACATTGCAGGGTTTTCTGGTAAGTTCCGTATTAATAGGTGCTGTAATAGGTGCTGCGACAAACGGTATTTTGGCTGATATTTTCGGACGGAAGAAGATTATAATGGCAACTGCGGTAATATTTATACTGGGTTCAATCTTATGTGCTTTTGCGCCAAATGTTTATATATTAATTATTTCAAGAATTTTTGTAGGTTTTGCGGTCGGAATAGTAAACTTTGTTGTCCCGCTTTATCTTTCCGAAATTTCACCTAAAAATCTGCGTGGAACCTTGGTTTCTCTTTATCAGTGGGCAATAACCGCCGGCATTTTATTTTCATATTTTATAAATGCCGTATTTGCGCAGGCCGTGTATAATTGGAGATGGATGCTTTTTGCCGGCGTGCTTCCCGGTTTGATATTATTTATCGGAATGTGCTTTATGTCTGATACTCCAAGGTGGTTAGTCAGTAAAAACAGAGATGATGAGGCCAAAAGGGTTTTTAGCAGGATTGAACCAGATATTAATGTTGAAAATGAAATACGAGATATTAAAAATACACTTGACAGCGGTACGGAAAAGAAATTCAGATTTAAAAAATGGATGATAATGCCGTTTGTAGTAGGTATCGGAATTATGTTTGCTCAGATTTGTACGGGTATTAATACAATAATATATTACGCACCTACGATATTTAAAACGGCGGGATTTGACAGCAACCTTACGGCAATTTATGCAACAACGGGTATTGGTGTGGTAAATTTTGTAATGACAATTGTGGCAGTATTTTTTACCGACAGACTCGGGAGAAAGCCGCTTCTGTACTTCGGGCTTGCCGGTGTAATGCTTAGCTTGTTTGCGCTTGGAACATCTTTTGCTTTTGCGGATATACTGGGTGACGGCTTGAAGTGGGTTGCTGTCGGCAGTCTTGTAACTTACATTATTTGTTTTGCAATGAGTTTGGGGCCGATAGGCTGGATACTTGTTGCGGAAGTTTTTCCTCTGAAAATCCGCGGTATTGCTATGAGTATTTGTACGGTCTCCAATTTTGCTTTTAATTTCTTTGTTGTGGGAAGTTTTCCGGTTTTACTCCACAGAATCGGCGGTGCGTGGACGTTTTGGATGTTTGGCTTTGTATCTTTAATTTGTATAATTTTTGTGTATTTCTTTGTACCCGAAACCAAAGGAATCTCTCTTGAACAAATAGAGTCCAATTGGCGCAGGGGAATCAATCCCGGAAAGTTCTGAAAACATTAATAACTTGTTCTGCCCGTACGTCTAATTTTTAAAATTTTAGGATTTTAAAATAATTACGATATGAATAAAATTTTAATCGTAATTGCAGCAATGCTGCTTGCGGGACTTACGGCCTTGTTTATAAGCTACAGGCTGAACAATCTCCATATAACTGCCGTATTTGATGAATTAGAGCCGTTTCCGCATAATATTAACGTCTACTATAAAGGTTTTAAGCTCGGGCGCTCAATCAAGGTGTATCCTTCCAAGGATTTTACCCAAACGCATGTTGAGATGGTGCTTCACATGGATGATGTTTCTCTGCCTGATAATATTACGGCAAAAGTTAAAGTCAAAAATAAAAAGGATTATATTGAACTTATTTATCCCCAAATGCCGTCTGTTACATATCTCAAAAACCGTTCGTATATAAAAGGTGAAAAGGGAGTTAATTTTGCATCTTTCATACAGGATCAAGCCGATTCCGGCAGTCTGGACGGTTTAACCGATAATTTGAGTGAAACGGTTCAAACTGCCGGCGAGACGCTAAACGCCTTGACGGATTTGTTTCATACAGCGAACGATATTTTAATTGATTTAAAACCGGCATTAAAAGAATCGGGTGATAATCTTGCAATTACGACCGGGAATTTGGCTTCCGTTTCGGCTGAATTAAACCGTTCAACGGGACAAGACAGGCTTGGGAATACTTTTTCAAACATAGAGCTTATTACGCGGAATCTCGAACTTACGACTTCTAATACGGCATTATTGACTAAACGTGCGGATAATGAAACTATTTCACTTATAAATTGCCTTATCAAAAATATCAATACCGTTGTACTAAATATTAATGATATTGTAAAAGGTTTCAAACAAACACTTTCCAAACGCTTTGCGGGCATGAGAATTATGTTAGGGAAGCCAATTAGTTAATATTTACCACTCGTTTGAACCGTATATTTTATACCTGTCAATAAACGCTTTATGGTGCTTGATTAATCTTTCCAGCTCAGGTTCCGATTCGAGCATTATCTCATAGTTTAAAATCTCTTCTTTGAATTTGCGGACTTTGTGCTTGATATCTTCAAGTTTTACAAAAATTTCACCCGAATATCCGCAATCCTCCGGCAGAAACGCAAATGGTGAGGACGGATAATTTTTGCATTCTTCCGGCTTATTCGGATTTGTACATTTTCTGTCAAAAAGAAATTTACAAGTACAAAGAGTTATACCGTTTTTCTCGGATACCGGCTCCAAAATCCCGGCAAAGGTTTCACTAAGCTCCTGAATGCCGTCTCTGTACATTATTCTTTTACTATAATCTACCGCAATATCTGTGCAGCACATTCCGCATTTGTTACAAAAATTTTTCTCCATATTAATATTATACATTTAATATAGGATTGGCAAAACATAAGAAATGTAATATTATGGTTATTACAAGATAGGAGACATGAAATGAAGAGATTAGCTTTAACTATAGGTTTGCTTGCTGCAGTTAATTGCGCGGCTTTTGCGGACGGAAATGCTTTTACACCGCTTGATTTTAATGATACTCAATACGGTAATACAGCAACAACTACGTCAAAAACGTATACCACAACTTCTTCAACGGAAGGAGAAGCAATCGGTAACGGAAATATTCAAAATGCGATTCTGCAATTGGATAATGCGCAAGTTGATATCCGCAACGACCTTTTAAACTGCAAAACAAAATACGCTGATGTTGATGCACAGTATAAACTAATTAAAACAGAAAGAAAAGCTTTGAAAAAGCAGGTTAAATCTATTGAAAAGAGAATTAAAGAAATAGATAAGGCTAAAGAAAAAATCAGAAAAAATATGTTGTAATTAAAAAACCCCGGAAATAATAATTCCGGGGTTTTTAATTTTAAAACGGGATTTCTACAATAAAAGTAGAGCCGTTATTTACTTCGCTGATAACAGAAATTTTGCCTCCGTGCAATTCGACAAGTTCTTTTGTTATTGTAAGTCCTAATCCGGTAGAACTTTCTTTTTTTGTATATGCGTTATCGAGTTGTACGAATTTTGCAAAAATTTTACCGTGATATTTTTTATCAATGCCGATTCCGTTATCATGAACCGCAATTTTGAATACATCTCCTGATGATGATATATTGATATCAATTGTATCATTCTCGGGAGAATATTTTATTGCGTTGCTTACAAGGTTGTAGAGTATCTGCTGAATTTTCTGATAATCCGCGAATACTTCAAAATCTTCATTCATGCTTACTGCTATATTTATATTTTTCTTTTGGGCAAGCGGATGTAATATGTTACAAACCTCCGTCGCAGCACGGCTTATCCAAAAAGCACTTTTAACCACTTTTACCGCATTTGCTTCAATTTTAGACATGTCTAATATTTCATTAATCATGCCTAGAAGATGGGTTGCCGAAATTTTTATATCATTTACGTACTCTTCCTGTTTGGAATTCAAATTCCCGTACAGTTGTGCACCTAAGATATCGGAAAACCCTAATATTGAGTTAAGCGGTGTCCGCAGTTCATGTGAAATATTTGCCAAAAACTCGTTTTTAACTTTGTCTGCCTCAAGGATTTTTTCATTTTGTTCTTTAATTGTTTTATATGCGGTGTTTTTTTCGATGATACCGTCTTTTAATGCCTTAAGCTGGATTTTAAACACGTTTGACAATTCCAAATCTTTAATAATATATGATAAAATACTGGATGCGGCGTTTAAAGCATCCAAATCCTCAGTTTTATAATAGCTTTCTTCCCTTTTAGCCAAAATAACCATACCAAAAACCGTTGACTTTATGGAAATTTTTGAAATAATAAACGAATTCAGTCTTGAGCCGGTTAATTCTATCAATTTCACTATGGAATCTTTTTGATTGCATAGTTTTCCGTCTTTTGAGAAAATAAATTTCTTATGTTCACTCCCGAACGGAAATACTTTATCGATACAATAATTTGCATGTTTTTTATATGAATATTTAAGCTGCAGGCTGTCAGGATTTGTATAGAATATAAAGCCTTCGTCGAAAATCAAAAGTTTTTCGAGTTTTCTGAAAATTTCAATACCGGCCTTGTCACTGCTTAAATTTAACTCAAACAGCGAAGGTAAGAATTTTAAAATTTTATCCGGTGATAAAAGCGGCATAACAACTCCCTAAACAATAATATCATAACTAATAATCTTCGGAAACAGGTGAAATTGTTCCCAGCAAATAAGCATATACATGTATACTGTACAGATTTATTAACATTAGTATAAACAGAATTATTAAAGTTTTGACAACAAAAAGTATGCCGAAGTCTTGCCAATTTCCTAAAAATGAGCGCAAAAACAATACAAGATAGCATTCCAGCATATAATAAACCGCAAAAATTAAAACATTTAATATATATTTAAAAGTGTGATTGCCCATAATATAAATTGCTTTTCTTAAATTCCAGACAGCAAAAACGGAGTCAGTCAATGCATAATTCCATAAAAAAGCCGGAATAAAAAATAAGAAAAATACACAAACCCCAATTACAAAATTAACCGGTAATGACATAAAAACCGGTGAATGACCTATTGCGGCGAAAAGCAGAATAAAAGGAATACATAGCATTAAGGTTGCAACAACAGAGGAAATCCCGCGCCAAATAAATTTTAAGATTTTTATTTGGGGTAATTCTATTAAAAATCGCTTTGTAACCTTTTTTTTATCGTAAATATTGGAGAAACTTATATCCCATTCTCTTGATATAATATTTTCCGTAAGATTCCAGAAATATCCCGTTAAAAATAGAGCCGCAGATAATTGAAGAATAAAAAATAAACTAACGCATACAATGTTTATAATATTATAACCGGCGCCGCTCCAAAGTAAAGGGATTAAAAATATTATTGATACGAAAAAGAACAGGGTATAAACAGCTAATATTTTTGAAATATATTTGCCAAAGTTTTCGATTCTAAACATCCATATAAAAGGTTCCAGCATAAACAATCCTTTTCTTATATCCCCCGCTCATATTCCGTTAAATTGACGATTACCCTCTTGAAAGCGAAATACTTGTAACGCCTGCATTCCTTGCAGAGTCCATCAATTTTACCACCGCTCCGTGAGATGCATCTGCATCTGATTGTATCAAAAGTCCGTCCGGATAATCTTTCGCATACTGAGCAACGGTTTTCTCCAAATCTGCAGGTGCAACTTCATTATCTGCAAAATAATATTTATTATCGGAAGTTACGGTAAAGTTCATTATTTTAGGATCTTTTGTTATTTGCTCCTGATTTACAACTTCGGGAACTGCCAAATTTAAACCCTGTTGGTCAAGCATTGGCGCTATAACCATCATTATAATCAGAAGAACCAGGAAAATATCCGTCAAAGGTGTTATATTTATTTCATTAAAACTATCACGCATCATTCACTCCAATTTTCATATTGATTATCTTGCGGAAGCGGTGTTGTCGCACCGTTTACAGTATTGTTGGAAGTATAATTTTCAGTACTCTGCGCTTCTTCCAATCTCTTTTGATCTTTTTTATTCAAAGGTTCTCCCGCAACAATGAGTTTTGTGTAACGGGCATCCTGTGCGGCATCCATAATATCCATAATCACGGAACTCTTGACCTTCTCATCCGCCTTTACAACGACTTCGGCTTTTTCATTATCGCCTTTCAATTTTTCCAAATCACTTGCAAGCCAGTCAATAGAAGAGCGTTGAGAATCTATATAAATTGTTCCGTCCTTTGTAACGGAAACTACGACTTTGCCCTGCTCTATCGCGACGCCGCTGTTGACTTCCGGAATGCTTATTGTATTATCAATGGATTGAAATGTCGGAGCAACGACCATCATAATAATTAACAGCACCAGAAAAATATCCGTTAGCGGAGTTATGTTTATTTCCGTGAATAAAGCTTTTTTACCTGATTTTATACCCATAATATTTTCTCTTTGTGTTTTTTTTTCTAACCCAATGCAACACTGGATTTTGATTGAATATTAACTTCTTCTTCAGAGTCTACGAAAGTTAAGAACAACAACTTAATTATTTGAAAATCATCTTCAAATCTTCTTACCGTAGATTGGAAAGAGTTATAGCATACAACCGCAACGATAGCTACACCGAGACCGAATGCCGTTGCAATCAATGCCGAACCGATACCCATTGCAACTGCAGCGGATTGGTTACCCTGAGAAGCCAAGTCTTGAAACGTATACAAGATTCTTACAACCGTTCCAAACAAACCTAAGAACGGTGCCACACCGCCGATTGTACCTAAAATAGTTAAACGGTGTTCAAGCTTTCTTGTTGCAAGTGCCGACGAAATATCAAAAGCACGTGAAAACCCTTTTTTCTGTTCGGAAAGAATTCTTACGCCTTCTTCAATTAATTCACCTATAATGCCGCCGCATTTCTCGGCAAGAAAACGCGCTCCGGTATAGTTATTTTTATTTAATTCGCTTTGAAGCTTAGGTATAAGTTCAATAACGTTTCGTTTGTTTGCATGGTAATAAGTGGCTCTGTCGATAGCGACCATTACGGTTAAGATTGAGCAAATTGCAATCGGTAATAATACCGGCCAATCCAGTTGAATTGAATGAATTAATAGTTCCATAATTTTATCCTCATATTGTCTACTTTTTTAATACCTTGATGCATTGAATACGTTGTAATCAAATGTGAATTGTATATCAATGCTTTGTCCCTTAAAGTCAGCCGGTAACGGTCTGAACGGTGCGGTCAATTCTACTGCCTTCAAAGCTGCCTGATCCGCGGACGGCATTCCTGAAGATTTATGAATTCTGCAGGATAATAGTCTGCCGTCTTTTGCTATTTTAAACAGAAGAACTACTCTTTTACTTTCATTACCCTTTGGAGGATCCCAGTTGAGTTTAATTCTTCTCTGTAATTCTCTCATATAAGGCCCAAAATCCGGTTCTCTCAGAGCATCAATTCCGGGAGCTCCGCCTCCGCCTCCGGGGTTACCGAGATTTCCGGTTCCTCCTGCTGACGAACCTCTTGAAAGCTGCCCACCGCCGCTTGAGGATGGTGATAATGACGGTCTTGGAGCGTACTTGCTGCCGCTTGAACCGCCGGTTGAACTGCTTCCGGTTTTAGCGCCGGTAGGTGCTGAGGTTCCGCCTATAGGACCGGTAGATAAAGTTTTACCGGTCGGAGCCGCTTTCGGAGCCGGAACTGTAAACGGTGTAGATGGTTTAGCAACCGGCGCGGGCGTTGAAGTAGGTCTTGCGCTAGGTCTGGCCGTAGGCGGCGCCGGTTTAGCCGGTGACGGTTTCGCCGTTTGCGGCTTGGACGTAGTTTTTGCCGGCTGCGGTTTTTGTGCAGGTCTTTGCTGAGCCGCCTGTTTCTTTATTTGCTGCTGTTGTTTTTTTATAATTTTATTCGCATTTTGTGCGGCGGCAGATGGTTTTGAAGCTTTTTGAGGTGCAGGCGACGGCATTGAAACTTTTCTTTTCGGATCGTTTATCCCGCCGCTCCTTGAGTTCATATCCGAACGATTTTTTGTGTTCGGATCTCTCGGAGTTGCTTCTTTATCCACAAGAACAAATTCGATATCTTTTTTTAATTGTGCACTTGGTTTTTTAAATAATGTCAGATTTATTCCCATAAGTGTCAATGCAATAGTAATAAGCCAGATTAATAGAATAACAGCCGGATGAAGCGCTGTTGAAATTGCAAAAGAGCTTCCTATGGGAATGACTTCCGGCTTACTCGTTACAATCGCGGGTAAGACGTATGTTTTCGAATTTTTATCCTCTTCCTCGTCTGTTATAAAACTTTTTTTATCACTTATTGTTGACACTGTTTATATTCTCTCTTTTATTACTCTTTAAGAATAATAAATTCATATATAATTTAAATTATCCTACTTACTAATTATCATAACTATAACCCGATGCCGAAACTGTAATAGGCTGGGTAAGTAAAATGTCAATAACGGCATTTGCAGGAATTTCAACATCGTTACCTTTATCCCATACTGATTTTATAAGTCCGCCGCCGGCACCGACTGCAGTACCCAGGGCGGCACCTTTGCCGACACTGCCTCCCGCAAGAGCTCCGAATACAACACCGGATACGGCACCTACTGCGCTTCCTGCAGCTAAGTCTTTGGCATATTCTTTCGTTACATCCATTTTTGTACCGCCAACCAGAACACCGGATGAATCGTCGGTTTTAATAACAGCGGAAATCGGTATTTGCGTTCCGTAAGGTGTACATATTTGAGTAAATCTTACGCTTAGCTTACCGTTCATACTGCCTCTTTTCGCTTTGGAGGCTTCTATTACCGTGCCTGATACCGTGCTGCCTGCCGGAGCGATGAGTTTGTTGTTATAATAAAAATCTGAACCCAGTGCAAAGCTTACGGAATCGCCTGCTTTTGAACTTGCAGAGGATAATGGAGAGGTAAGTAGTATCGGAATTGATGTTCCGGCAGGTACCATGACTACATTACCCTGTAGCGGTTGATTATATGAATATTGCATTGGCTGTTGCACATATCCGCTGTTGTTTACCGGCTGTACCCGGGTTTGTTCAAATGAATAATTTGAACCCGCAAAAACCGGAATGCTAAATGAACTTATAGATAAAACCATGGCTAATGCAATTATTTTTCTGGTCATAATAAAGTCCTCCTCTTATTAACATTTTATTATCAAACCGTAATTTGTCAATTTATTACCGTATGGGACATGTGTATAGGAGCTGTAAGTACAATGATTAAATTTGCACCTGATGATATAGTCACGTGTTCTCCCATTCTTCGTTCACCGCCCGGCACGCACTGTAAAACGCCCATAGCCCTGAACATCGTCCATCTCTGATAATGCGGAATTTTAATGTATTTGGCAGGCGCGGTAAGTTCACCGCCAATCATGTTATTGTTCGCGGTATATATATATGACTTTATAGGAATTTCAAATCCGTCCGGCAGGTACATTTTATTGACAAAAACCCGCATAGCGGCATTCGTACCTATTATGGGCTCATTTTTTTTGTCGATATAGCCTGTAAGCCTTGTACCTTGAGGAATTATATTTTTATCGTACATAAATATATCGGATGTTGTTAAAAACTCAACGCTGTCACCTTCTTCACAATAGGCGGTAGAAAATTCCTGAAGCGATATTACGGGAATATGAGTGCCTTCGGGAATATCAAATTCGTCATAATCGCGCAATACAGGTTCTGCAGCCAGAGCGGCGCCAAATATTAAACATGAAAATATTATTAATATAAATCTCATAATTTATAATTATAATATTTTCAGGCCGAATGTCCAGTTAGTCTGTATTTATTTCCACTCTGTTTACCCGTTATTTTCTTTTAAATACTCTTTAACAAGGTTTATCGGGGTTGCAAAACCGATTCCGATATTTGAAATATTGTTATCCGGATTATAGATAGCTTGGTTGATTCCGATTATTTCGCCTTTGGTATTTAAAAGCGGACCGCCGGAAGAGCCGGGATTAATTGCCGCATCCGTTTGAATTCTGTTTTTTGCGTAATCTATTCTTGATACTATGCCCTGCGTTAATGTTCCGTTAAATCCGAAGGGGTTTCCGATTGCCAAAACCTTTTCACCGACCTTAATTTTTTCGGAATCACCGAGCTTGACTGTCTTTAAATCTTCCGGAACATTTATTTTTAAAAGAGCTATATCTTTATTCTCTCCAAGGTGTTTAATAACTTTTGCATTGTAATTCTGTCCGTTATTCATTGTAACTACAACAGTTTTACCTATATCTATAACGTGTGCGCTTGTAAGTATTATTCCGGTTTTGTCGATAATACAGCCGGTGCCGCAAGAAAGCCCGTCTGAGAGTTGAGAATCGACCATGACGATAGCGGGATTAATTTGTTCATAAATACTTACGGCGCTTTTTTCCCTGACACTAAATGCGAAAGACGGTAAGGAAATAAACATTGCAATAATAATTATCCAAACTCTTTTGTTCATTTTGCCCTCCCTGTGTTTATCCTACTTGGAAAATCCCTGTTATCAATTGTCCCGGTTATTTTGGGAAGGCTATATATTGCCAGCATTCAAATTTTAATGTATAATGAACGAGATGTTATATCACAATCGACACACAGAAGGAGAAATTTATGTCAAGAATTGAAAGTTTTAAAAGGGCTTTGAATGAAAAAAGAGCAGTAAAAATTATTGCAGGTATTGATAATTTTAATGCAGAAAGCGTTAAAAAAGTAGTAAAGGCAGCTTCAAATTCGGGTGCAAATGCTGTTGATATTTGCGCAAATCCTGATATTATTGCTATGGCAAGAAGTTTAACCGATTTACCGCTTTTTGTTTCTTCTGTTGAACCTTTGGAATTGGCACACGCGGTGGCTTTGGGTGCTGATGCCGTAGAATTGGGCAACTTTGACGCACTTTATAAGAAGGGTATGACTTTTACAGCTTCTCAAGTTCTTAATCTTGCAAGAAAAACAAGAGAATTAGTCGGTGATGACGTATTTTTCTGCGTTACTATTCCGGGCGAGTTGGAAATCTCCGAACAAATCGAATTGGCACGTGATTTGGAAATTTTAGGTGTTGATTTGATTCAAACGGAAGGTCATTTTTCAAATGAAACACCTTCTAACGGCGTAAGAGGTTTACTTGAAAGAGCTGAGCTTACTATTTCTAACACAATAGAACTTTCAAGAAATATTGAAATTCCTATAATGACTGCAACCGGAATTAATCCGACAACTGCTTCATTAGCATTTGCGGCCGGCGCTTCCGCTACAGGATGCGGTTACTGTGTT
>CALUSF010000014.1 GCA_944323325.1 Candidatus Gastranaerophilales bacterium | reverse complement strand
TATCACCGCCCAGTGTTGCTCCCACTGTTGTTCCGCCACCAGATGAACCTCCGCCCGGTTGAGTCGTGCCGCTGTCCGGCGTTGTTCCCCCCGTTGTTCCGCCTCCCGTTGTGCCTCCGCCGGAAGGAGGTATAGCACCGCCGTTGCCGCTTTCGTGTACAAAAGGATTAAAAAGCTTTATCCCGTTATACTCAGTATTATTCATTATTCGTTCTATTTCCGCAATTCTTGCGTCTGCCTCAGATTGAATTACACTCAAAGAATCTAAACCGTACGTTCCGTTTGCGGCTTGTTCAGCTAAATCACGAAGTCTTGACAGGTGAGAATTTATCAAACCCAAGCTGTCGGAAGCAGTCATTACCAAATCCAAACCCATTGCCACATTATCTTCCGCTACGCTGTACGCGCCAAGTTTGGTTGTTAAACTCGTATTAATCGAATATCCGGCCGCGTTATCTTTTGCACCGTTGAGTTTAAAACCGGTTGTCATGCGCTCTATTGCAACCTCTAATGCATTTGAGGACTTGTTTAAGTTTGATTGAACAATGAGACTTGCTAAGTTTGTGTTAATACTTACCATACAAACCTCTTATTCAGATTTTCTGTTTTCTTATACATAACCATATCCTTTGATTATTATAATTGTTTTATTCCACTGATAAGAGTTTTGTTAACAAAAAACTGGTAAAGATTTACATTCTGTTACGTTTTGAATTTGCGGACGGACGGGGGGATGTTGTACCTCATCCCGGCCTTCTCCGGTAGGAAAAGGAGCAATATTTTTTACTCTCCCACAAGGGCAGGGGGATGGGGTTTTTATTTTCTTAGACACACCTAAATTTGAAAAACCTAATCAGAACTTTTTCAAATGTGCATAAGCGGCATCCATCGCTTTTTTGCCAAACTTTCCGAAGTCTATTGTATACATGGTGCTGTCACCGATTTGAATAACATCCGCAATATGCCCGACGCCGAGTTTATCATGAAAAACCCGCTCACCTACATTAAAAAAGTACTGTGTAGCAGTATTTTTCAACTCTTCTTCGCGCATCTTTTCTTCCGCAAGCTGCGCTTCTTTCTGTTTTCTTTCTTCAAGTTTGCGTTTCATGATATTGTCTTCAAAAAAGGCCTTTAATTTTTCTTCTTCTCTCTGTTTATTAATCGGACTTTTGTTAATAATTATTTTATTTGGCGTTCTCTGAACCAGATTCGTTGTCTTTTTTACGGAAGGTGCAACAAAATTTGCTCCAAAACCTTTTGAGGGTTTAACGTACCCGTCCGGAGTCGATATTGATTTAGAAACAGTATTTTCTGAATTTCTGCTTCCGTATTTGTCGGAATAACTCCGCCTTCCCTGCTGTACTCTTTCAACCGCATCTCTGAATGTGCTTGTCCCTTCAGAATACAGAGATTCTTCTCTGTCAAGTAATTGCGCGGGAATTTCCTCCAAAAATCTGCTCGGCGAATAGTATTTATATTCACCCCACATCTGACGACGCTTTGCAGTTGTCAAATAAAGCTTTGTTTCAGCTCTTGTAACTCCTACGTACATAAGCCTGCGTTCTTCTTCCAGCTCGGACAGACTGTTCGAGCATCTGGCAGAAGGAAAAATTCCGTCATCGCATCCCGCAAGGAATACTATCGGAAATTCAAGCCCTTTAGAAGAATGCAATGTCATTAAGGTCACATTGTTTGCAATTTCGTCCATGCCGTCAATATCCGAAACCAACGAAACTTGAGCAAGAAATTCGCCAAGAGTATTATCAAGCTCTTCAGGTTCAAATTCGTTTGCAACATTGACCAACTCTTGCAAGTTTTCAATTCTCGTCACATCTTCATCAGTGCCCGACGCTTGAAGTTCTCTTAAATATCCGCTCTTTTCAAGAACCAGACTTAAAAACTCCGGAAGAGAATATTTTGATTCCGCATCCTTTAGTTTAAGTATAAGTCCCGCAAAATCTTTCAGCTTCGCCGCCGTTCCAGACTTTATTGTCGATATATTATCAACATCCATAATCGCTTCAAACAGACTCATATCATTTTCATCAGCATAGTCTTGCAAATGCTTTAATGTCGTCTCTCCGATTGCACGTTTCGGAACATTAATAATTCGCCTTAAAGACTGCGAATCATTTGTATTATATATTATCTTGAGATAAGCTATTGCATCTTTTATTTCTTTTCTGTCATAGAATTTTAATCCGCCGTATATCCTATAAGGAATCCCTGCGGCAATTAATGCTTCTTCCAGTGCTCTTGATTGAGCATTAGTCCTGTATAAAACCGCAAACTGATTATAATTTTCAGAAGTCGCTCTTATTGTATTTACAATATAATTAGCCTCATCACCTTCATCCTGTGCTTCGTACAACGATATTTTCTCTCCGTCGCCTTTTTGAGAATAAAGTACCTTATCGACTCTTTCTTCATTATTCTCAATAATTGCATTTGCCGCATTAAGAATATTGGCGGTAGAGCGATAATTTTGCTCAAGTTTTACAACTTTTGCATTGGGAAAATCGTTCTGGAAATTCATAATAATTCTAAAATCCGCCCCGCGCCAGCTGTATATAGATTGGTCGACATCTCCTACAACACATAATGAACGGCTTTTGGGCACTTCCGACTGCAAGTTTGTATACAAGGCCTTTACCAGCTGGTATTGAGCCTGATTAGTATCCTGATACTCATCAACAAGAATATGCTGAAACTTATCATAATACTTCTTTCTTACCTCCGGATTTTGTTCAAGCAGCTTTACGCATAACATAAGCATATCGTCAAAATCAATTGCATTGTTATTATTCAATGTATTCTCATACAGCTCGTAAACCTGTCCTATTTTTTGAGATTTAAAATCCCTTGCAAAAGTTGCAAAAGTATAAGCATCCTGCATTTTATTTTTAGCATTTGAAATTACCGCTTTTATAAGTTTTGGCTGATATATTTTATCATCTAGATTAAGCTTCTTTACGGCCTGCTTTATAACGGCAAGCGAATCAGTCTCATCATATATCGTAAAATTTTTATCAAGTTGTTTGCCGGATTGGAAAGAATAGTTTTCTATATCCTGCCTTAAAATTCTTCCGCAAATACTGTGAAACGTTCCGACCCACATATATCTTACAACCTTCTCGCCGAGAATGGATGCTAACCTCTCTTTCATCTCCTTTGCAGCTTTATTAGTAAAGGTAACCGCAAGAATTTTTCCGGCAATTGCACCGTTTTGAATCATATACGCGATTCTCGATGTCAAAACACGAGTTTTGCCGCTTCCCGCACCTGCCAGTATAAGCAAAGCACCCTCTGTTGTCTTGGCTGCCTCAAGTTGTTCTTTATTAAGATTCGCTAAAATATTTTCCATCCCCTATTCCCAAATTACCTATTTTATGATATTATGTATCAGCATACACAAAAAATAACATTATTTCAATTCAAAAAGGTGGTACGATGAGCGATATTTTAAATTCTATTGACGATGAAAAGCAGCCTTCCATTATGGTTCCCATGGGAGATATGGACGTAGCGGATTCATCTCCGGACACGGTGGATGAACTTGCAATGGAACTTGCAACAATAAAGCAGCCCGCCAAGAGAATTGCAATTATCGGTTCAAGAAACCTTGCCATAACACACCAGCAAATGATTGAAATTCTTGCTACGGCGCTGGTAAGACAAGGTAATACCATTATTACGTCAGGGGGATCATGTGGTACAAATGCGGCAGCAATCCGCGGTGCTATGAAAGCAAACCCCGACAAATTGAAAGTTATTTTACCTCAAACTATAGGGCAGCAGCCGTCAGACGTGCAGGATCAACTTATCGGAGTACCCAATATTGTTGAACATGCGGACAGAGCTATGATGACATTGGCTGACGCTTCCAGAGTATGCAACAGAGAGATTATTGATGATTGCAATCAATTAATATGCTTTCTTTCTCATACAAGTAAAACGCTATATACAGCAGTTGAATATGCGGAAGAAAATCACAAAGTTGTTACAGTATTTTATCTGGATTAATAGATTATGGACTTAATAAAAAAACTCACGGGCAAAAACCCTGAGGAGTATGAAAATGTCGCAAAATCTCTTGTAGACAATTCTGACGTTAACCTTTTCGCAAAATTAGTTAAACAGGATGATTTTTTATTTGATTTTGTCAGAAATAATGTTTCAAACAGAATCAGAAGAGCGTGTAATAAAAATAATTATTTGAATTTAATGAATTTTCTGGATTACTATTCGCCGTCGTATGATACAATGATTGCCGAAGTATTATACGAATATGGAGGTCTGGAACTCTTGCCGGTTATGAAAGAAATATTCATAGATAGTGATGAAGGCAAAAAAGCTTATGCCGCAAAATATTTCTCATACGTGCCGAAAGAGTATCTGGAAGACATCATTCCGCTTATAAGACAAACCGCAAAATCGGAATTTGAACCTTTAAGTACAAATTCAATAGATATTTTATCAAAAATCAATGATGAGATTTCAAAAGCAGAAGCGTATGAAGCTTTAAAATCAAATGATGAATTTGAACAGTATAAAGCTGTCAAGTTCTTGACCACATATCAGGCCAAAGATGCTTTAAATCAAATTATTAATGTTATGAAAAAGTCCACATTGTCGGAAAACATTGCTTCTGAAATACCTTATTTGGTCGCGCCGGAAGAGTTGGCAAAAAGTGATGACGGAATTTTAGTATTATGCAACATTGTAAATGCAATACCGGAAATAATTTCTCCGGGTGCCGCTATTGACTACAATCTTTTTAATATTTTCGAAGATTTATATATAAACAACCTTACAAGCACTTCCGCGGTTCTTCTAAGGCTTGCTAAAGATAAGTTTGCACAATTAACGGAAAACGAAGAATATTTATTTGATTGTGATAAAAATGTAAAGGATGAAGTTTATGCAATAAACAGCCTGCTAAGCGGTGTCAATAAAAATAAATTGGAAAGCCTTTTATACGATGAATTGTATGATGAAAGTGATTTTGTATTTTTTGCAATTGACTATGTAGACGAGCTTGAAGAATTAGAAACCCTATTAGACAGCTCTAATCAAACGTTGATACTAAAAGTCTTAACGCTTTTAAAAGAGAAACAGCAGCTAACATCCGCACATAAGGAACTTGCGCTTAGCAATATAACTTCTCAAGATATACGAATGGTTGCAGAAGCTTTATAAAATATAGTCGGAATTTCCGAGTTCCAATTTTTGATTTAATTCTTTAACCAATTCAGACGATATTTTCCAGTTGATTTTACCTTGCGGATATTTTACATAATGCTTAGCAGAACATATTGTCGAAACATAGCATGCATCAAGAATATTCATAAAAGAAATATCAACACGCATTGTTTCACAATAGAATTTATCTATGTAAGAATTAATAAATTCCACTGCCTCGTGAGGGTTGGAAGTATTCGGGGTAAGTGTTCCGTTTTTGGGTAAAACTTGTAACATGAAATTTTCCTTAACACTTAATATAACGGCCAAAACAGAAAATTATTTAATATATTTTTATCAAATCATACAAACAGTTGAAATAATAAAAAAATATAACAACATATAACTTTTAATAGTTTACAAAATTTTTCAAAGAATGTTAGAATAGTATAATAGTACTCTTTTAAATAGGTTAAACGTGGATAAGAGCAGAGTTATTTTTTATACACTTGTATTAGCATTTTTGGGCTGTTTATTTTATTTTTACAAAAACGCCGATTCAATATACGGAAATATCGGGGATTTTTATTATAAAAAAAATAATATTTTAAAAGCCCAAGAATATTATGAAAAAGCACTTACTCTCGGAAATAACGATACTAATTTAAGAGAAATGTATGTAAATTTATTGATTAATTCTCCGCTGACTTTAGATTCGCAGGAAAAGTTGGTGAGAATTGCGGAAAGTGGCATTGCTGACGGGGCATCTGTCAGAGCAAAAACATTTCTTTATGATTTAATGAGAGAAATTCATAACAAATACCCCCTTAACTATATAAAACAGGCGGCATATAACCAAAAAATCATTCGCTGGAGTAAATTTCCCATAACTTATACTTATAAAAATACCTCCGGAGTTCCAAAAGAATTTCTGACAGAAATTAATAATGCATTTTTAACCTGGGAAAAACTCGGGACGGTAATGTTTTCAAAAGTCGAAAACGTAAAAGACGCAAACATTGTTATTGAATTTAAAACCGGTGATTCTAAAGACACGCCTTACGGAACAAAATATGTAATTGCATATACAACACCAATCGTTTATGTAAATGAATTACGCGGAATGAACATAAAATTTTACACAAATTCACCGGATGGAAATATGTTTACGCAAAACCAAATTTATAATACAGCTTTACATGAGATTTTTCACGCTTTAGGGTTTATGGGACACAGTTTCGATAAAAATAATATAATGTATCTGTCAAGCGATAGCAGCATATATTCAAATAACCAACGAGAAACCTTGACAGAAGCTGATACTACAACACTGGAACTTCTGTATAAAATTAAACCTGATATAACCAACGCCGGCGATTTGGAAGGAGAATATATTCCTTACCTGATATTAGGTGATGATAAGGACGTAAACTATTTTAAATCAAGAGAAGCACAAAATTACATCCGCCAAGCACCTATGCTTCCGGGAGGCTATATTGATTTGGCGGAAAGTTATGTAGCACAGAAAAAATATCCGGAGGCAATTAAAGCTCTGGAAAAAGCCCTTACACTTGCAGATACGGACGATATTAAATTTATCGTATACTACAATCTTGCAGTTTCTTATTTTTACATTCATCATCTTGATTTATCCAAAGATTACATAAAACGCGCCTTAGAATTAAAGGATACGGAAGAGCTGCATTACTTAACGGCAGAAATATACAAAGCTGACGAAGATTTTATTAATGCAATTAAAGAATACGCGTATCTTACAAAAAAAAATCCACAAAACATCGACTATGCAGTTAGCCTTGCCAATATTTACATAAAAAAATCCGATTATATTAACGCAAGAAAAGTTCTGAAAAATTACGTCAGAAATAATCCAAAAGAGAAAAATAATAAGCGTTTATCCGCATTTAAGATATTGATGTTTTAGTATTTTTATGTTACTTTTCCGTTATGAATGTTCAACCAGTGAGTAATAATAAAATATTTACGCCAAAAACGACAGGGTATACTGCTGCTGTCGGACTTGGGCTTTCGATTGCAAGCGGTATTTCCAAAAACAAATCATTCCGCAAAACTCACAAACCGCTTGCGTATATTACGACAGCGATTACAGCATTACATATAGGTTTAGTGGAATACCGGCATTATAAATATAAAAAGAATGTAACAAAATAACGCAGTATAATTTAGCTTTGTTACATTTTTTTTATATTTATAATAGAATAAATCTTGAGGTGAGAAATGTTTAACGAAATCAAGACACACGAAATTACCGTTGATATTGTGATATTAACAATGAAAGACGATGCGCTTCAGGTTCTTCTTGTTAAACGTAACAATGAACCTTTTAAAGATAAGTGGGCTATTCCGGGCGGATACGTAAGAATGTCCGAGAACTTAGACGAAGCTGCTATGCGCGTTTTGAAAGAAAAAACAAATGTAGATAACATTTACTTGGAACAACTCTATACATTTGGAGATCCGTTGAGACACCCCGTGTCACGTGTTATAACTTGTGCTTATTTTGCTCTTATAAGAGCGGAAGATTTTAATGTTGTAACAACTCCGGATCTTGCGTGGCATAAAGTTTTTGATTTGCCGCCACTGGCATTTGACCACAAAGAGATTATTGAATACTCTCTTAAACGTACCCGCGAACGTCTGGAGATGTGTCCGGTTGCGTACCAGTTATTAAATGAAAAATTTACGCTTACGGAAATGCAAAAAGCTTATGAAATGATTATGCAGAAGAAACTAGATAAGCGTAATTTCAGAAAGAAAGTTATTACAACGGACGGTTTAAGGGAACTCAACGAGTTTTCAAAATCCTCATCCAAAAGACCCGCAAGGCTGTATACGTTTGATAATATCAAACTTAATTCCAAACGGGCACACTTTATAAAAAAGGAGACTAAATGTTAACATTTATATGGACAATACAAGTTATATCAGCATTATTATTGATAGTATTAATACTGATGCACTCTCCTAAAGGCGACGGTATCGCAGGGATTGGTAATGCAGCGCAAATGTTTTCTTCACAAAAAAGTGCGGAAAAAGGTTTGAATAAGCTTACCGGAATTGTTGCGCTTGTATTTATCGTATGTGTATTTCTTTTAGGATTTATTTTAAGCTAAATGAATGAAATTTTTTCCAGAAATATTTTGTACTGGGGAATAGACGTTCAAGAAAAGCTGGCATCCGCTCATGTTGCTGTATTCGGTCTTGGCGGTGTCGGTGGGTTTTGTGCTGAAATGCTTGCAAGAGCAGGAATAGGGGAACTTACGCTTGTTGATTTTGACAAAGTATCTGCTTCAAATATAAACCGCCAGATTACAGCACTTCATTCCACCGTCGGAGAGTACAAGACCGAACTCTTTAAAATTCGGCTAAAAGATATAAATCCTGATATTAAATTAAATATTTTTACGGATTTTTATCTTGACGAATTTAATTTTGATAATATTGATTTTACTGCGGATGCAATAGATACAATGCGCTCTAAAGTTAATCTTATAGAAAAGTGTTACAAATTTAAAATTCCGCTTATATCATCAATGGGGGCCGGAAACAGGGTATGTCCTGATAAGCTCTATATTTCAGATATTTCAGATATTCATGATAAAAAAGCCCCGTTTGTATCTTCCGTTTTATATCAGCTAAAGAAACGCGGAATTGAAAGTGGTATAATGGTTGTAACAAGTGATGAGAAACCAAGTGTCAAAGAAAAAATTACCGAAGCAGAATCTATTAAAACCGCTTCCGGAGAAGAAGTACAGTTTAATAAAATAATTCCGTCTTCAACACCTTTTGTAGCATCGACTGCAGGAATTTTTATGGCAAGCTGTATTGTAAAAAAGATTGGAGGTATTTAAATGTACACAATAAAAGAGGTTGCGGAAAGAATGGATATATCCGAGCATACACTCAGATTTTGGGCTAAAAGCGGTTTTTTTTCCTTTCGTTAAAAGGAATCAAAATAATATCAGGCAATTTTCCGAAGCGGATTTAAATTGGGTAAAAATAGTAAAATGCCTCCGAAGTGTCGGTACAGACAATAAATCTATAAAAAGATATATTGATTTATGTATTATTGGCGATTCTACAATTCAGGAACGGTACGAAATTATTAAAGCAACAAAAGAAAAAACTCTTTTCCAGATGCAAGAGTTGAAAAACCAACTTGATTTATTAAACTACAAAGAAGATTATTACAAAAATTTGATACAACGTAACCTCGGTGATAGCTGGAATCCTATGAATAAATCAACAAATCAGGAATGTGCCGTTTAGTATGTTGTTCTTGTCAAAATAATATCTGATTCTTTATTGTAAAGATTATGTTTGTACCAGACTCCTTCAAATTCACCTTCCGGAGTAAATAGGTATTGACAATCTTCTGATATGAAATAAATCGCGCTTACAGGCTTGCCGGAGATTCTGTATTGAATTGAATAATACGGGTATTCAGGATAGTCACCATAGATAAAATCAACGTATTTTAAATTCCCTAATGCATCGTAATAATATGCCTTAGAAAGGTCTTTTTTGTCCTGAAGCGCATACATATAAATATGTTTTTGTTTTTTATAATAAAAAGCCGAGATATTATTACCTTTAAATTCTTTATATCCTGCAGACGCCGCCATATAATTTTCTAAACGGTTCTTATCCTTAAGTTTATCTTTAAATTGAGACTTGAAATCCGGCTGCTTTTCTACAGGATTAGCAAAAACAATATCCTTTACTTCCTTTATAATTTCTTCCTTTTCTAAAGCGGACTTATCTATCCAATCATATTGAATATCCGCAATATAAATATCATTCATATTTGCAAAAACAGCAATCTGCAACATCAATATAATGAATAACGGAATAAACTTTTTAATCATACAATCCTCCTCTATTCAAGTATACCATATTTATAGTATAATTATTGCATGGTTCGATTATTAAAAGGTAAAAATATAACGAGAGTTTCTCATTTAGTTTTTAGAATTCTGAAACTTCAAGAAATTTTTACGAGAATTATTGAAGTTAATAATCCCAATAGGATGCCGTGTTTATATGTAATGTGGCATGCCCATCAGTTCTGTATACACGGAATAAACAATCGTGATAAACTTCATGTTCTGGTAAGCCGCTCCCGTGACGGTGAAATCATTGCAGACGTTGTAGAAAGATGGGGGTTTAAAACCGTTCGCGGCTCAAAAGGAAAAAAAGGCGCCGTCGAAGCGACGATGCAAATGATTTCAATTTTAAAATCCGGTGAAAATTGCGCAATGATGGTCGACGGCCCCAAAGGCCCGCCAAGAATCGTCAAAGACGGAGCTATAAAGATTGCAAAATTAGCCGGAGTTCCCATTGTTCCGGTTTATTGGTATTCAAAGAATTTTACGTTTGCACAATTTCCATCCTGGGATAAAATGAGAAGTCCGGTATTTGCTACAAATTTAATAAATATATATGGTGAACCTATTTATATTTCTTCAGATGATAGTGATGAAGAAGCCAGACAAAAAGTTCAAAAAAGCTTAGAAGATTTAGAAGAAAAGGCGCCAGCCGCATTTGATGAGGTATACAAATTCGGAATATGGAGAAGAAAAAAATAAGATTGCTCGGGATTCAGATGGAATCAGCAATCGGGGATTTGGATTTAAATATAAGAACAGTAAAAAATTTACTTTCAGCTAATCTGGAAAAATATAACGGTGCTGATTTTGTTTTTCTGCCTGAATTGTGGACTGTAGGCTGGGATTGTCCGTCTTTATCGGGTGCTGCAGAAAATTTGGAAGACGCTGCTTCTCTAAAGATGTTACGCGAAACTGCCAAACATTACGGAGTAAATATTATAGGCGGCAGCTTCGTTAGAAAGTTCAACGACAAGCTCTATAATTCTTGTCCTGTTATAAATCGCAGCGGAGACTTAGTATGCATTTATGATAAGAATCATTTGTTCTCATACTATGATGACAGCGAAGGTGATTATATTACCCCTGGCGATAACCCAGTTATGGTAAATATAGAAGGGGTGAAGCTGGGACTTACGATATGCTACGATATACGTTTCCCAGAAATATATCGTGCATACAGAAAAGCCGGTGCGGATATTCTCGTCAATATGGCGGCTTGGCCTAAAAGCAGAAAAGTTCATTGGGACAGTCTTACTGCAGCAAGAGCAATAGAAAATCAATCCTATTTTGTGGCACTTACTCAAACCGGGCTTCTGGCAAATGCTTCGGAAAATCTCGGACACTCAATGATAATTGATTACAACGGTAAAATTGAAGATGAAATAAATGATATTGAAGGAGCAATATACGCAGAAGCGGATTTGGAAAAAATGTATGATTTCAGAAATAAATGTACTGTTTTAAATGATATAAAAAACTCTTATGAGGTTATTGAAAAATGAAAAAGATATTAGTTTTAATACTTGCAATGTTTCTCGGCTTGAGTGTAAACGCGAAATCCGCAAAAAGAGATTTCTCAAGCGTAATTAATGAGTCAGGCGTGGAAAAAAATGCAATTTCAGTGTCTATTAAAGATTTGAACACCGGAAAACCCGTATATGAACTTAATGAAAAAATCCTGATGCACCCTGCTTCAGTGCAAAAAATGCTTACACTTATACCTGCTATGGAAATTTTAGGTGATGAATATGAGTTTACAACATCAATTTATAAAAGGGGAGAAAACGAATATATAATTAAACTCGGCGCAGACCCTTATTTATCCTACAAAGATTTAAAAAAACTTGTAAATTATATTGAAGAAGACGCCAAAAAAGTTTATATTGATGATTCCGTTCTTGAACAAAAATACTGGGGAGAAGGGTGGCAATGGGATGACGATTTAAATATTCTTATGCCGAGATTTAACTCTTACAATCTGGACGGAAACCTTTTAAAAATTACAATTATGCCGACAGAAAAAGGACAGCTTGCAACAATCATAAACCCGAGCAAGTATCCTGCTGTATTCATAAATAACGTCACAACGGACGAAAAGAATGATGTAAAAGTTTCCAGAGATAATTCGATATCCTCTAACACATTAACACTGGAAGGAACCGTAAACAAACCCGTTACTGTATACATTCCGTTAAACAATTTAAAACGGTATTTTAATATAAGACTTACTAACGCATTGGAAGATAGAAAAATATATCTTAAAGAAAATTTTGCAAAGAGCAAAGTTGAGGACAAAGATACCGAATTAGGCGAAGTCGTACACCCTATTAATAATGCGGTGGATGACATTTTAAAAAACAGTAATAATCTTGCGTCCGAAATCGTTTCCAAACTGGCGGGCGGTAAGGCTTATAATGAAAAAGGAACTGACTCTAACGGTATAAAAGTTTTTAAAGAATATTGCAAAAAAATATCCCTTGATGATTCAAAAATCAGAATAACCGATGCAAGCGGAGTTTCAAAAAATAATTTAATAAGTGCGGATTTTATATCTGAATTTTTAATTAAAAATAAAGATAATAAAACATTACAAAAACTTCCGTCTCCAGGTGAAGGTACACTGACCCACAGAATGCTTCCCATAAAAAATAATCTTAGAGCAAAAACGGGCACTCATAATGATGCAAGTTCAATTGCAGGATTTCTTACATCAAAAAACGGAAATAAATACGCATTTTGCATAATTATAAACGATACAACGTCCACAGTCTCAGATATGAAAGCACTTGAAGATTATTTGCTGCGAGAAGCCTATTTGAGACTCTAATTGAGAGGAAGAAGAAATTTGTTTCAAATTATTGCACAATATCTGGAATATCTTGAACTCGAAAAAGGACTTTCACAAAATACGATTGATGCATACAGACGGGATTTATCCGATTTTGCCAAAGATAATGACGATATAGAAACTGTTAGCCGCCTGAAGATTAATTCTCATATTCGGGCATTAAGAGAACAAAATCTTGCACCGACAAGTGTAATAAGAAAAATTGCTTCTCTCAGGGGATTTTTTAATTGGGCAGCCTCAACCGGTATAATTAAAATCAATCCGGCTGCTGCAATAGAACAGCCCAAAACACCGCAAAGACTTCCGAAAGTTCTGTCAATAAAAGAAGTCGAAGAAATTCTTAAAAGTAATTTAACACCGCTTGAACATGTAATAGCAGAACTTTTATACAGCTGCGGACTTCGTGTATCAGAACTTGTAAATTTAAAAATTACTGATATTGATTTGTCGTCAAAATACGTAAGATGTTTTGGGAAAGGTTCAAAAGAAAGAATTATCCCGATAGGAGAAGAGGCTAAAAGGGTTGTAAAAGAATATTTGCCTTACAGAGATATATTAATAAAAAAATTTAATATTAATACAAAAATTCTCTTGATTTTAGACAACGGAAAATACGTTAATCGACAGTATATATATAATTTTATTCATACACTCGGGAAAAAAATACACAAAAATATTTCACCTCATACGCTAAGACACAGTTTTGCGACACACCTTCTGGAAAACGGCGCGGATTTGAGAGCAGTACAGGAGCTTCTGGGACACAGTAACGTTTCAACTACGCAATTATATACCCATATAAGTAAAAAACGTTTGAAAGAAGTTTATTTCTCAATAAATAATGATACCGCAAAGCTATAATTCTTAACATAATTTAATATTATTTATTTACAAATTTGCGCAATTTGCAATTTTATGATAAATTCACAATAGAACTTAACGGTGAGGATTTATGAAAAGCACAACACTTAGAAGATCAAACATTACCAAAGAAAAAGTTGCGATGATGGAAGCTCTAAACCGCTATAACAGAGAGCATCAAGATGAAGACTTTTATAAAACACAAACGAAAAGCAGAGAGCTTGATGCTTTATGGCAGTCTTTCGGCGTAAAATCCCCGAAAAGCGAAAAAGCTCCGCAGGTTTATTTTGTAACAGGTTTGATTCTGGGTGTTATTATTACGCTTGTTATTACGACTTTTATAAGTGTTTTAATTAATATATCAACCCCGAAAGACGATATGGCAGTACCCGCAAAAGGTGCTGTATCTGAAAGTTCCGGAAGATTTACTTTTATTCCCGCGGACACGTCTTCTGCCAAAAAGGCAATCACACCGGCTCCTGTTAATGAAGAGTACGTTGTAAAAGAGGGCGATACTTTAGAAAGTATAGTTATAAGATTTTACGGTTCTTTTGATATGAATAAAGTTAATGCAATACAGGATGTTAACAAAATGGCAAATCCGAATGCATTATCTATAGGTCAAAAGTTAATTATACCGATGAACCAATAATAAAATGGCAAAAGTTAAATCAAAATATGTATGTCAAAGCTGCGGTTATGAAACAGCCGGTTATTTAGGCAGATGTCCCGAGTGCGGTTCGTGGGGTTCTTTTGTTGAAGAAATAGATACTCCGATAACAAAGAAAGCTTCGGATATTGAACTCATCGACAGCATGCCGCCAATGAAACTTGATGATATAGAAATGAATTCGGAAATAAGGGTGAGTACAAATATTTCCGAATTTGACAGAGTACTCGGCGGCGGTATAGTCCAGGGCTCTCTGGTACTTATCGCAGGTGATCCCGGAATCGGTAAATCCACAATACTTTTACAAACATCCGGTGAGTTGTCAAAACACAACAAAAAGATTCTGTATGTTTCGGCGGAAGAATCCGCCAGTCAGATTAAATTGAGGGCGGAAAGACTAGAAGTTAAATCAGACAGTTTGTATATTTACCCTCAGACAAACCTTGAACTTATAAGAAAACATATAGAAGAAATGAAGCCGGATTTGGTCATTGTAGACAGTATTCAAGCTATCTATACATCTACGATTCAAAGCTCTGCCGGAAGTGTTTCTCAAATAAGAGAGTGCTGCAATATTTTGATGCAAATTGCCAAATCCAAGAATATTTCAATTATTGTAATCGGTCATGTAACCAAAGAAGGTAATATTGCCGGACCTAAGGTTCTTGAACACATGGTCGATACCGTTATACAATTTGAGGGAGATAAGACAAAAAACTACAGAATATTGCGCTCTGTAAAAAACAGATTCGGCAACACTTCTGAAGTGGGAATTTTTGAGATGGGAAACCACGGACTCAGTGAAGTTATAAATCCGAGTGAACTATTCCTGAAAGAATATAACCAGACTCAAACCCCGGGCAGTACTATTATTGTAACAAGCGAAGGCACCCGTCCCCTGCTTGTAGAAATACAGGCTCTTGTCGGAACAACGCCTTATCCTGCTCCGAGAAGAATTGCTAACGGAGTTGATACCGGAAGAGTATTACAGATTCTTGCTGTTTTAGAAAAGAGAATCGGTTTAAATTTATCCAAACAGGACGTATACGTTAATGTAATAGGAGGTATTGACGTAAATGAGCCCGCTGCGGATTTGGGAATCGCACTTGCTATTGTAACCTGCGTGAGAGATGTTGTTTTTGATTCACATACGGCAATAGTCGGTGAAATAGGTTTGTCAGGAGAAATAAGAGCGGTTAATCATATCGAAAAAAGGATTAACGAAGCTCAAAAATTGGGATTCAAAAGAATAATCATACCCGCTTCTAACGAAATCCAAGAAGAGTACAAAGACATTAAAATTATTAAAGTAAAACGAATCCTTGAAGCTATAACCAGAGGGGTAACTAATTGAAAACAGAAAATGAAAGCCGCAAATGGTATGTTATCAAAGTATTTACGGACAGTTATTATTTTTTATCATCATATTATACAAAGGAAATCGTGGAACAAGCAGGTTTGGAATTGGATTTGGGATTTAAACCCAAAAGATGCAAGGCTGTTTATTTTGAAAAAGGCGGTAATAGTTAGAAATGTTAGTAGATGCTCACGTACATATTGGCAGTTCTTTTTGGGGGAATTTTACACCGGAATTTTTGCTTGATATTATCGGAGATAATGTCGGAATTTGTTCCAACCTTGCCGGTATTGACAGCTATACTCAGAAAGATGAATACGCTGCCAATATGGAAATGATAACGGCTTCAAAAAAATACCGTCAAATAAAGCCTTTGTATGTTTGTCAGCCGGAAAGAAGCCTTGATACAAATATTTTAAAATATATGTTAAGAGAATATGCTGACTTTATCGGACTTAAATTTCATCCGGAATTTACAAAGCTTCCGGCAAATTCGGAAAAATATGATAAATACTTAAAAGTCGCTCAAGATTTTAAAAAACCATGCCTTTTTCATTCCGGTCATATCAAGTCGAAATTTTCTTCACCGGATTTAATTTATGAAAAAGCAAAACAATTTCCTGATGTACCGGTTATTTTAGGCCATCTCTCTACAGGTATTGAATATTCAAAAGACGCGGCATTAGAAATAATGCTTGAGTCCATAGAACAAAATACTGCAACATTATATGCAGATGTTTCCTGGGTAGAACCTGATTATGTAATAAAAATGGTTGAAAAACTTCAAAACACTTTAAAAGGAGACTATTCAAGCCGCATTATGTGGGCATCTGACGCACCTGTAGGTGAATCAAATCAGAAAAAAGATTTGTACAATAAAACCCTGAATTTATTCAAAGTAAAAATTCTTGAGCATTTTCATGATGAGAATTTATTGAAATCGCTTTTATGCAATAATGCCCGTAATTTGTTTGGAATTTAAGCCCTGTTTTTCTGATTCATTTCCTGGAATTCTCTTAATCCGATTTTCCAGCTGTCTTCATATTTAAAATCTCTTGATGCTATTGAATCCGGAAGACCGGCATGATGGATTTTCGGAAGCAAAAAACTTTCCGTTAGTTCTATCGGAGCTGCAACATCGTCATCCGAATCCTGGCAGATAAACACCCCTTCTCCTTTTGCGTTTGTTTTATAACCAACTATTGTAATTTCGTGTCCCGCAAGCCTGTTACCGTTATCCGGATCCGGCCAAGTATATCCGATTATAATATTATGCCCCATCTTTAATGTATCAAGCAATTCTTTTTTTATCGTACCGAAATCTTTTTCGTATCCTTTCAGTCTTCCGTTTTCGTCAACTATTTGATAAGTAACGGATGTTGTATTCTTATCTTCCACAACCGATTCCACATAAGTTTTCTCAAAGTCAATCAAACCGCCGTCTTCCTGTGTCCAAGCATTCGGGGCACGTTTATCGGTTAAAGAATTATAAGTTTGCTGCGAGCCGAGCTGCATCAATGTTGACTGCATTAACACATCAATAATTGAACGCTCTCCGGTATCTCGGTGATGATTTTGTATACGGGCTCTTATTATTGCATTTTCATCCGGTTTTAACAAAACATTTGCTGTATCAAATCCATTCATTGTATGCGGAGTTTTAAATGTAGTCAAAAGCCATATTGCCTCGGATGATTTTTCAGATAAATTATCCATCTTAATTGTTTTAACAACTTCATTTTTTGGAGAAGTTAAACCTTCCACCATTCTAAAAAATTCCGCAGTATGCTTTGTTGCCAAATCAAACTCAATACTTGCCGCAGGGCAGGTTCCCGTATGCATATTGTCAAGGTCCCATCTTGTAGCGGCAATTGTCTTTGGATCTTCTGATAAATTCGTTATAAGCCCTATAACTTGCCTTTTATAAGGTGCAGGAATATCTTCACAATTTTGCGTTATAACATAAGGATTCGCAAGTATATCCAAGCATTCTTTTAAAATCGTTATTTTATCCAACCCGGGATCACGCTCTTCTGTAACTATTTTATAAAGATTATCCAAAACGGAGCTTTTATCATTGGAGTTATTCTTGAGCAGCAAGCCCGATTTTAGAGCAAATTCTAATTTTTTTCTGTATGGGAGTTCCAATTCGTTAGATAACGCTTCATATTTCTTTTTTTCATCTTTTGTAGTCAAAGATGTTCGAATCGTAATAATTGAAGTCTCGCCCCTAAAAGACAATTCCTTGTTCCGGATTTCAGCAGGATTAGAAGCGGGAGTTTTCGTAGTTATCGGACTTGAAACTTCACGTATTTTATAAGCATTATTTACATTTTGAAAATTTACACTAACCATACATATATATAAAAACATATTTAAATAAAAACTTGCCTAAATATTAAATTTTGTAACAAAAAATATTAGTTCTGAAATTTTTAAAAATTAATATACTTTATATATACATAAGAACGATAAATAACAAATTGTTATACACGAGATAAAGAGAGTAGAAAAAAGCTTTCCGCCAAGGAAAGTTTTTTTATTTTAAGTAATCAACAAGCCCCTCAAGAGCAAGAATATAACTTAATTCTTTAAATCCTACCACTTGTCCGATACAAACTCCGGAAATCAGAGATGTATGACGAAATTCTTCGCGGGCGTGTATGTTTGTCATATGAATTTCTACAGCAGGAACCTGGACAGACGCTAGTGCATCACGAATTACAACGCTTGTATGAGTATAACCGCCGGCATTAATCAATAATCCGTTATACCCTTCTTTTTTTAAGGACTGAATTTTATCCACAATTTCACCCTCGTGGTTGCTTTGCCAGACATCAACATCAACCCCTAATTCTTTTCCTTTTGCAATAACGGAATTTTCAATATCTTCCAGAGTAGTATTACCGTATTTTTCAGGTTCTCTCTGCCCCAGCATATTTAAATTAGCCCCGTTAATAAGTAAAATTTTCATAGTTACGCACCCTTTTAATATTACACTTTTTATAATATAATACTACAAGAATGCGAGGAAAAAATGATTAATAAACGCTGGTATGACAAAGACCCTATTTTAAAAGAAGCTTTAGAATTATTAAGATTATCGCCGGATGAAACTAAAAGCGAAGCTGCGGAGTTTATGCTGCAATTACAGGAACAAGTCGCCGGAGAAGTCATAGAGCATGTTTACGATATTATTAACACGTATCAGGGCAAAGGAAACCGCTGGTATGATAATGATCCGTTAATGCTTAAGGCCGTTGAGCTTCTGAGAAACGCGCCGCCTAAGGTTCAGAGAGTTGCGGCTTTAAAACTCCTTATAGCGTTAGAGCAAAATAGTTTTGACGGAGTTGAAATCTAAAAAAATGAAAGATGTTCAAAATCAAATTGATGCAAGGGGAGTTGATATTCAAAAAGTCGGCATAAAGGGGCTTGAACTTCCGCTTATTATTCAGCGCAAAGACAAAGAAGACATAGTAATCTATTCTTCAGCAACCGCGGGAGTTTCTCTTCCTGCGCACTACAAAGGCACACACATGTCAAGATTCGTAGAAGTTTTAAACGAATGGCGAAGCAACAATACTTTGGGAGTTGACATAAAAGGGTGTGTTGAAGAAATTATACGCCGCCTGAATGCAAAAAGCGGATATTTGAAATTTGATTTTAAGTATTTTATTAACAAAAAATCTCCCGTAACCGGAATATCTGCACCAATGTGTTACGATTGTTTCTTTGAGGGAATTCTTGATAACTATAATGAGGAGGATGAGGAATACAGATTCTTTCTCGGGGTAAAAGTCCCGGTTACAACACTTTGCCCCTGCTCTAAAGAAATTTCGGACTACGGAGCACATAATCAGCGCGCAATCGTTTCCGTCAAGGTTACGTATCCTGAAGATGAACATATATGGTTAGAAGATTTGATTAAGAGCATTGAACAATGTTCTTCCTGCGAACTCTACCCGCTTTTAAAACGTGAGGATGAGAAATTTGTTACCGAAAAAGCATACAATAATCCCAAATTCGTAGAAGATGTTTTAAGAGATATCGTTTTGCTTTTACGTAAAAACGAGATTATTGATTCATTTGAAGTTGAATGCGAATCGTTGGAGAGTATTCATAACCACTCTGCCTGGGCATATCAATGCGAAGGATAAATAATAGCAGTGTGCGCCAAAAGCTTATAGCATAAAGGGAATAAAGTTCTTGTATTTATAATGTTATGGTTTTATAATATTCTTAAAGGACTTTGGGGAATGAAGAGCAGAGTTTGGGTACTGATATTTTCACTTTTTATGTTTCTTGCTACAAGTGTTATGGCGCAAGACGTGTATTCTCCATATATTGCGGGGAATAATGAAATTATATTTAACCAATCTATGTTTACTATAGATGTAGTGGACCCTCAAGCAAGCACTAACTGGAAAGGTATTAATTATCCGGGATTAAGAGGTTCTAACCAGCTTGTTGTATACACACCGGCTTTCGGATATCGCACCAATACAAATGAATTCGGTACGGAGGCAATTGTAACGGGAGATACCGTAACATCTTTAAGCGGAGCCGATTCTCTTATCCCTGCAAACGGTCTTGTAATAAGCGGTCACGGGCGCGCAAAAAAGTGGATTAACGAAAATATAATGATAGGTGCAAAAATATCCATCGATTTAGAAAAGAAAACAATTACATCTTATATCACGTCAGATACTTTTTTGTACACCGCACGCGAAAGAATTAAAGAAGTCCAAAATATGATGCTTTATTACGCTCAAAACTCTTCCGCATATAATATGAAGAGAACCGAGCAGAATATATCCAAAGCCAAAGATTACATTGACAAAGCCCAAAAAGACAGTGAAAATTCACAAAAATATGCTTCTCGCGCAATAGAATACGCAGACCTTGCAATGTCTACCGTAATACCTTATGAAGCAAGCGAACTCAAAGGAGTCTGGCTTCGTCCTGTTAAATACACGCCTGATGAAATTGCCAAAGTCGTAGCGGACTTATCAAATTCAGGCGTAAATAATATATTTTTGGAAACCTATTTTCACGGAAAAACAATTTTTCCGTCACAAACTATGTCTAAATATGGTTTTATAAGACAAAATGAAGAATTTATAGGCTTTGATCCCCTCAGAGTATGGATAAACGAAGCTCACAAAAGAGGAGTAAAAATCCATATTTGGTTTGAAACTTTTTATGTAGGGAATAAACCGCCGGAAACCAATCCAGAATACATTTTAGCCCGCCGTCCTGATTGGGCAAACCGCCAAAAGAAAAGTGCAAACTCTCCAACAATATCATACTCGGTATCAGAGCATAACGGATATTTTATAGACCCCGCTAACCCTGAAGTACAGACGTTTTTATATGAACTTTTATCGGAAATTGTCACCAGATATAAACCTGACGGAATTAATCTCGACTATATAAGATACCCCCAATCACTGGCGGTAAATTATCCTACTTATGAACTTTCAAACTGGGGATACACAAAAATAGCACGCGAAGAATTTAAAAATATGTACGGCGTTGATCCGATGGATCTTCGAGTAAGCGATCCCCTTTGGTATCAGTGGAAGTTTTACAGATGTAATAAAATTACAAATTTTGTGCGCAAAACAAGCCATTTATGCAGAGCAAACAATATAACGCTTACTGCCGTTATATTCCCAAACCGTCCGGTTGCCTTGGATACAAAACTCCAAGATTGGCGAAACTGGTCTATGAACGACTTTGTAGATGGGTTTACACCGTTGTTTTTAACATGCGACGATAAAACAGCTTCAAGCCTTATGGATCAGGTCTTAAGAAACAAATCTGCCAGTACAAAACTTTATGCGGGACTTTTCGTAACCTTTATGAACGGTGCCAACTCTGATTTAATAAAGCAAATTCACGCGGCAAGAAAAAACTGCCTGAGCGGTTTTATTATATTTGATTATGCACACTTAAACGATAATTATTTAAACACTTTAACGGAAAGTATCCTAAAGCCGGTAAAAAAAGAAGTTATAATAAGTGAGTATTCTCAAGTTCAACAAACCAAGGATAACAAACGTGGACGAAGAAGCAGAAAATAGTAATAAAAAACGAGCCTTTCTCGGCATCTGGTTTGAATGCTGTAACACCTACGGCAGAATCTATAAAAACAAAGACGGCACGGCTTATGTTGGCAGGTGTCCGGGATGTTTAAGAACAGTTCGGGTAAGAATCGGCGGTGATGGGACGAACAGACGCTTTTTTAGAGGAAGTTGACCAATTGTTTCCAAAACTATCGTACTTATATTTTTTTTATTTTATACTATGATTTAGACTATATTATTTAATAAGGGAGCATTATATGAATTTAAACGAATTAAGAAAAGAAAATGAAGTTTTAGATATTTTTTGTAATCTTGCATCAATTCCTTCTCCTTCTTTAAAAGAATATAAAGTTATTGATTGGATACTTGATTTTTGTAAAAGTAACGGAATTGACGGAAAAAAAGACAATTATGGTAATATTTATATAAATATACCGGCTGCGGATAGTACAAAAGAACCTATAATGCTTTCTTCCCACATGGATGTTGTAGGCGACGACAGTCCGGTTAATATATATCTAGACGGAGATTTTATAAAGGCAGAAGGAAGAACTCTCGGCGCTGACGATAAAGCCGGCGTTGCTTGCGCTTTAAAACTGGCAAAAGATATAAAAACCGGAAAAGTAAATGCAGGCGGCGGATTGGAAATCACGTTTACACGGGACGAGGAATCCGGTATGAGCGGGATTGAACATGTTGAATTCGGTAAAATCAAATCAAAATACGTTCTTGTATGCGATGCTGATAAGCTCGGGCAGCTGCAAATCTCCGGTGCAAGCTATACTAATGCGAAAATAACTGTGCGCGGCTTAATCGGAGGACACTCGGGAATCGACATCGGCGATAAAACAAGACTCAATGCTGCCAAACTTATCGCGGAACTTATTGCCGAATTTCCGCAAGGAGCATATTACACAGACGAAACCGGGGTTATAACTTCTTGTAATATCGGAGCAATTGTAGCAGGCGGAATCCAAAATTCCGTTGCTTCCATTGTTGAGCAAGGTATCAAAACTAATGATTATATCAACGAAATTATGAAGAAAACCTCTACAAATATTATCAATACGTTGGGTATGGCTTCTTATTCCATAAGAAGTGCTAGCGTTGAAAAAGAAAACGAATTAAAAGCATTAATGCAGTCTCTCGTTGACAAATTTAATGAAAAATATAAGAATCTTGCCGAAGCAAAAATTGAATTTGAAATTCACCTGCTTCCGTTTGAAAGAGCAAACGATGACAGAATTGAAAAAGTTCACACGCTGGCTTGCGAAAAAGCCGGAATAAAAAATGATATTTCATCTTTTCATGCAGGCGCAGAAACACATATATACTGCCATAATAAGAATTCTAAGGGTGAAACTTTTATGCCTGTACTCCTTGGATTGGCTGATGTATATAATATGCACTCCGCAGCGGAAAAAATGGATTACAAAACACTTATCAAAGGATATGAAGTTATCAAAAACACTTTTGAAACTTTTAATTCCTAACTGAAATTAAATAGATAATTGTCTAATTGTATTGAACGATAATTTTACTCATAATCCGATTATGAAAATAATAATTATCGGCGGTGTTGCAGCGGGAGCAAAAGCAGCCGCAAAAGCAAAAAGAATGCTTCCTGATGCGGAAGTTCATATATATACGCAGGATACACATGTTTCTTATTCATCTTGCGGGCTTCCGTATTATATTGCGGGAGACTTTGCTGATTGGAACAAGCTTGTTGTACGAACGGCAGAAGAATTTGAAAAAAGCGGAATTAACATACATACCGAACACCGTGTTACAAAAATTCTGCCTGCCGATAAAAAAGTTCTGGTAAAAGATTTAAAAAACGGCGAATGTATTTTTGTCGAATATGACAAGTTAGTTATCGCAACCGGCGCTAAACCTTTTATTCCGGATATTAAGCATAGTGAATTAAAAAATGTTTTTACATTAAGAACGCTGGAAGACGGTATTAATATACGCAATACAATGGAAAAATCACAAAATATTACGGTAATCGGAGGCGGATTTATTGCAGTTGAACTTATTGAAGCCTTTGTTAAAAATAAAAAAAACGTAACTATAGTAGAAAGAGCTCCATTTCTTTTATCTGTTCTTGATGAAGATATTTCATCTTTAATTCAAAATTTTATTTTGGAAAACTCTGATAAACTGATAAAAATTATAAATAATGACTATGTAGTGGAATTTGTGGGAGAAGATTCCATACGCGGCGTAATAACGGCAAAAGGTTCGGGTTTTGAAACGGATATGGCAGTAATTGCAGCCGGAGTTAAACCGGTTGTAGATATAGCAAAAGAAGCCGGAGTTGAACTCGGAATCAGCGGCGCGATAAAAGTGAACAGCAGGATGCAAACAAATTTGCAAGACATATACGCTTGCGGAGATTGTGCAGAAAAAATAAATATGATTTCTCACGCACCTATGTGGCTTCCGTTAGGTTCCACTGCAAATAAAGAAGGGCGCGTCGCCGCAATTAATGCTTGCGGCGGAGTCGAAGATTTTGAAGGTATTTTAGGCTCGGCCGTTTTAAGATATCATAATCTCAGTATTTCAATGACCGGACTGACAGAAAAAGCCGCAAAGAACCTGGGTTTTGACGCGGTATCCGTAACAATAACCAAACGGGATAAAGCCGGCTACATGCCGGAAGTACAAAATGTTACGCTCAAACTCGTTGCGGACAGACGTACACACAAAGTTTTAGGTGCTCAGGCAATCGGATGCGGCGATGCCGATAAAAGAGTTAATACCGTATCTGTGGGGCTTACAAGCGGCATGAAAGTAGAAGACTTGCTTGACGTGGATTTAACTTATGCTCCACCATTTTCCACAAGCATTGATATCTTAATATCCGCAGCAAGAATCTTAAAATCTAAATTAAATTAATGCACACACTTTTTAGACTACCGTATCACGAAGAATTGCCCGTGTACATTCCAGTGCTATATCAGTCACCAAATCCATATCATCCTTTTCGATAATCAAAGGCGGATTAAAGTATATTACATCTCCGAGCGGACGCAGAAGAACACCTTTTTCCAACGCCTTTTTATAAATTTGATATCCGGTTCTTTTTGTATAATCTAATGGCTCTTTTGTCTCTTTATTTTTAACAAGTTCTACTGCATTAATTAAACCGATAGAACGGACTTCCCCTACATTTTTGAGCGGCAGAAATTTTTCTTTTATTATTTTATTAAAATAAACAGCATTTTTATTAGCTTTTTCAATAATGTTTTCTTCTCTTAAAATTTTTAAGACTTCTATTGCGGCAGAACAGGCAAGGGGATTCCCCGCGTATGTATGAGAGTGCATAAAGGCCTTTCCTTTAAGGTAGTCGTCATAAAACGCATCATATATTTCTTGGGTTGTAATAGCAATTGCCATTGGCATGTACCCACCCGTCAAACCTTTAGAAAGACACATTATATCAGGACTGACTTCCGCGTGGTTAAATGCAAACATTTTTCCGGTTCTGCCGTAACCGGTTGCAATTTCGTCTGCAATAAGATGTACATTGTATTTATTACACAATTCTCTTAATTTTTTAAGATATAAAGGCGGATAGACTTTCATTCCGGCAGACCCTTGAAGCAAAGGCTCAACAATAATTGCTGCGGTTTCAGACGCATATTTTTCAAAGGCTTCTTCTGCATTTTTAAAACACTCACAATTACACCCAGCCTCTTTGGGTAATGCGGAAGAACCCTTAAACATATTCTCCGATTCGCAATGTCCGGTACAATGTTTTCCCAATGGGCACCTGTAACAGTCAGGTCCGTCTATTCTTATTACATCTAAAAGCAGCGGTTTGTATAATTCTGAATACAAGTCCACTCCTCCGACAGAAAGCGCTCCCAAAGTTTCCCCATGGTAAGCGTCCGTTAAAGCCATAAAACGTTTTTTTTCGGGATGTCCTGTCTGGTAATGATATTGAAAACTCATTTTTAAAGACATTTCAATAGCTGCAGAGCCGTTATCGGCAAAATTAAATTTACATAACCCCTCCGGCAAAACTTTCATTAATTCCTGACAAAGAGTTATAGCCGGTTTGTGGGTAAAATTGGCAAAAATTACATGTTCAAGAGAATCAATTTGTCTTTTTACGGCAGCATTAATTCTCGGATTACAATGTCCCAAAAGATTGCACCACCACGAACTTATAACATCTTTATAGCATTTTCCGTTAATATCATAGAGATTAATTCCTTCCCCGCGCTCAATTACAATCGGCGGAAGCGTTTCGTAATCTTTCATTTGCGAGCACGGATGCCAAATATATTTCAAATCCTCTTTTTGCCAATCCATATTTTATTCTCCGAAAATATTATCTAAAAGTTTTATATCCTTTTGATTTGTTTCAACGGTTGCGATAACCTTCACGCCCGTTAAATATTCTATTTGCTTAAGATTATCTTGATGCATAAAACTATCGGGATTAAAGTTATTAAGAATAATACCCTTTACATTGATATTGTTATTTCTGGCGTATTCAACAGTCAAAAGTACGGAATTAATAGTTCCGAGTCCGCCGTCCGCGACAATAACGATATTTGGACAAAGCGTTCTTATTAAATCTTTAAGCAGATATTTTTCACCGTTTTCAAGCCTTAAAGGACAGGTAATACCGCCCGCGCCTTCTATAAGGATATAATTAAATCTTTTTTCAAGCATTTTAAGATGACTGATAATTTCTTCCGTATTAATAGTTTCTCCGGCTCTTTTTGACGCAAGATGAGGAGATACAGCTTCTTTCCACCAATAAGTTACACAATCATCCGCCGAAAGCGGTATGTTAGCAGTTTTTATTACGTAATTACAATCACTCTCGGTAAGTTTTCCGTCAGCTTCTTCCACACCGCTTAAAACCGGCTTAAAATATCCGCAATTAAAACCGGTCTCGCGCATCTTTTTTACAATTAATGCGGAAACATAAGTCTTTCCGACATCAGTTCCGGTTGCGGTTATAAAAATTTTTTTTGACACAAACTTACTCCCTCCGTTTTAGCTACCCTATCTCTTCAGGTCTAAATAATAAAATCTAATACTACGGCAGCGATTGAGAGAATAAGAGATACAATTGTAAATTCTTTAACAATTCTGACTTCCGAATGTCCGCAAAGTTCGAAATGATGGTGAATCGGCGACATTTTAAAAATTCTTTTTCCGGTAAGCTTAAAACTTGTTACCTGCAAAATTACAGACAATGTCTCAATAACAAATATACCGCCAAATAATGCAAGCAAAAGCTCGCATCTGCCGATTACGGCAAGAGTTCCCAAAAGCCCCCCAAGAGCGAGAGAGCCCGTATCACCCATAAAGACCTGCGCTTTAGGTTTATTATATTTCAAAAATCCTATCAAAGCCCCGATAACTGTAGCCGCAATGATAGCTGCCGCATTATGCCCGCCGGTAAACGCAATAATTCCGCAGGCCAAAAATGCAGGAATTCCTGTCGCTGCCGCGAGACCGTCGAGCCCGTCCGTTAAATTATAAGCATTAGAAGCTCCGGTTACAACAAAAACAGTAAATACCGGATACAATAATCCAAGATCAAATGTCTTTGAACCTAATGTGATTAAAGTTCCGTAATTTTGCATAGCATAAACCGTAGGGATTAACGCAATTAAAATCTGTCTGATTAATTTCCCCCTTGGGCTCAAGCCCTTATTTTCATGCCCTTTTATCTTTAAGTAATCATCCTGAAACCCGGCTAACCCCATAACCAGCAAAGTTATAATAACTATCCAGGCAGAATTATCCATTTGCTGCGCCATAAAAAGCGTAATTACTGAAGCGATA
>CALUSF010000013.1 GCA_944323325.1 Candidatus Gastranaerophilales bacterium | reverse complement strand
GCATGTGGTGGAATGGTAGACACGCTAGTCTTAGGAACTAGTGCGCAAGCGTGGGAGTTCGAGTCTCTTCATGCCCATTTTTTCTAAAAGAGCCATTAGGCTCTTTTTTCATATTCAGGGACTATTCTCAATGAGGAGATTTCATGTCGAGATATATAGCTATAACAGATATACACGGAGAATTAAAAAAACTTGAGAGCGTACTTAATCAAATAAAAACACGACCTGACGACGTATTTGTTTTTATGGGTGATTATATTGACAGAGGTCCGGATTCCAGAGGGGTTGTTGATAGAATTATAAAACAATCAGAAACTCATAAATGCATATATCTGATAGGTTCGCATGAGTATGCCCTTTTGCATGCCCCCTCTGATGATTATTATCAATTTCTTTTTGATAATTACGGCGGTCCGGCAACCATAAGAAGCTATGGAAGTTTTGAAAATATATTCAAAATACACGGAGATTTTTTCAGAAGTTTAAAATTTTATTATCTTACGGATAAATATCTTTTTGTACATGCCGGAATAAATCCGGATTATTCCTTAGAAAACCAAAACGAAGTGGATTTGGTATATATTAGAAACAAATTTATTTATTCTAAGCACAAACTGCCTCAAAAAATTATATTCGGACATACGGAATTTGAGAAACCTTATATTGACGAAGGGAAAATATGTATAGATTTAGGGTGCGGCAAGTATAAAAATGCACACCTATGCGCATTAATTTTACACGAAGACGGAAAAGAAGAATTTGTGTATTCAAAATAACAAATTATACACCAAATCCGCAATTTTCAGGTGTTAATATTACTCTTTTTAAGGTATTAAACTCTCCGTCTTTTAAAAGCACATTAATATAATTACGTGTAACCCCCTTAAATAACCCGGTCTTTTTATCAGTCTTTTTTTCCACCAATACTTCCGCCTCGCAGCCCATATTTGAATCAATAAATTTTTTGAATTTATCCTTGGAAATTTGTTTTATAATATTCGCACGTTCTTCCTTTATTTTATCATCAAGATGACCGTTCATTTTTTCTGCCGCCGTACCTTTTCTTACGGAATAAGGGAATGTGTGTATTTGACTGAGTTTTGATTTTTTTAAATTATTTACCGTTGTTTCAAAATCTTCATCGGTTTCACCGACAAATCCCGCAATAATATCACTGCCCAGAAAAGGCCTTTCAAATCTTGAAACAATATCTTCTATTTGGTCCATATAAAACTCAACAGTATAATTTCTGTTCATTCTTCTTAAAGTATTATTACAAGCAGACTGCAGAGAAAGATGAAAGTGCGGACAAAATTTCTCGCTTGTTTGTAAAAAGTCAAGCATTTCCGTTTTTATTTCCAGCGGATTCAGAGAACCTAAACGGTAACGTGAAATGGATGTTTTTTCTTCAATTTCTTTCAACAAATCCAGTAAAGTTTTATCTCCATAATTCCACAGCCCAATATGAATACCCGTTAAAATAACTTCTTTGTATCCGTTTTCTGCGTACCTATTTATCTCATTTACTATAAACTCACAGTCTGCACTTCTTGATTTTCCGCGTCCAAAAGGAATTATACAATATGAACACCTGTTATCGCATCCGTCCTGAATTTTCAAACTCACTCGGGTTTTTGAGGTATCATCAAGGGTTACTTTACAAAATGTCCTCTCGTTCATAAGATCTTTGACCGCAAACTCTTGATTCGTCTCAAGCAAGTTTGCAATATCAAATTTATCTTCGTTTCCGTACACACAATCAATAAAAGGTTCTTCTAAAAGTCTCTCTTGTTCAATTTGGGCAACACATCCGGTCAGTATGGTTTTCAGCCCGAGTGAGTGTGCATGCCTTAATAAATACATCGCCTCATTATCACTCTTATGCGTAACAGAGCAGGAATTGAGAATATAATAATCCGCATCTTTTAACGACTTTACTTCCTGAAATCCATTATATACCAAAATTTGAGAGACAATTTGTCCCTCAAATTGGTTAGATTTACATCCCATAGATTTAAGATAAAACTTTTTCATTGCTATAAGATTTTAGCATGAAAACTTAAGGATTGTTATTGTTATTCTTATTTTTTTTCTTTTTTTCGTCGTCTTCTTCCATTTTATCCGCCATACGTCCTACCACAGCACCTGCTCCCGCGCAAGCAGTACTATATGCGGCTATAGCAGGAAGTGCTGCTAAACCGAGACCGCCTGTCATAATAGCAATTCCGCCTACTGCACCGATGGCGCCCAGTGTGGCAAAAATACCGCTGCATGCTAATGTATTGCCAAATTTTGCTTTAAATGCGACGTTATTATCCACGGAACCGATTCTATTATTTACAGAACCAATCGTTGATGATTTTACCTGACGTGATGTTTTAGCACGATTTACACCATAATTTTGATAAGAACCGCTAATTGCATTAACTCTCATACTTTTATACTCCTAAAAAAATAACACAATTAGAATCTAGCAAAAATATTTTACAAAATCAAGTACTTTATTTTTAAACTCGACCATACATATCCTCGTATCGAATAATATCCTCTTCGATAAGAAGATCGCCTTTTTGAACCTCTATTACTTTAACGACGTTCTCATAAGGATTTTGTAATGAATGAATCGCCTTAACCGGAATATCAACACTATGTCCCGGACTCAAAATAAGTTCTTTTCCTTCTAATATAACTTTAGCAGTTCCCTCTAATACCACCCAGTGTTCACTTCTATGATTGTGAGATTGAACAGAAAGTTTCTGCCCGGGATTAACCTGAATCATTTTAGTTAAAAAGCCGTTTCCCTGGGCCAGAACTGTATAATATCCCCATGGACGATATACCGTCTTGTGTACCAAATGCGTATCGTCATTTTGTTTCTTTAAAATTTCAAAAATTTTCTTTACATCTTGAGTTTTATCAGACTTACAGGCTAAAATAGCATCCTCGGTTTCTACAACAAAAGTATCTTCTAATCCTATTGTAGCAATAAGCTTTGAAGATGAGTACATCAAAGAGTTCTTAGAGCCTTCATCTATTATATGACCGACTTTTACATTACCAGCCTCATCTTTTGCACTTACATCATAAACAGACTTCCAGTTCCCTAAATCATTCCAGTCACTTGCCAATTTCAACAGTGCAATTTTATCCGATTTTTCCATAATGGCGTAATCTATTGAAATATTCGGCATCATGTCATATTCAGTAAACGGAATTTCATCAGATGTGGAAAAATCAAATTCAGATAATTTTGAATACATTTCCGGCGCCGACTTTGCACACTCTTCCATTATAACGGAAGCTTTAAACATAAAAATACCGCTGTTCCAAAAATAATTTTCCGATTCAAGGTATTTTTCAGCAAGTACAGCGTCAGGTTTTTCTACAAACTTATCAACTTTATACCCGCCGCCTATGTGTTTATCTGTTATATTGATATAACCGTAGCCCGTCTCGGCGTATGTGGGCCGAATTCCGAACGTTACAATATAACCCAAATTTGCGATATTCTTTCCTTCTTCAACCGTTTTTACAAATTTAGAAGTATCATTTATCAGGTGATCTGAAGGTACAACAAGAATAACCGGATCCTCACCGGATTTTTCCAAAATATACTTTGCCGCAATTATTATGGCCGGAGCTGTATTTTTTGATATAGGTTCAGACAGAACAACCGGATTATCACATAACCGCGAAAGCTGGTATTTAACATTAGAAAAATGCTTAACCCCTGTCATACTTATAATTTTGGAGGCAGGCACACATTCATTTAAACGTTCAAATGTAGCTTGAAGCAAGCTTTCCGTATTTTGAATATTTTGAAGCTGCTTCGGATAAAGTTATCTGGATAATGGCCACAATCGGCTTCCGGAACCGCCAGCCAAAATTAAACCGTACATCATTTAAACCCCTCCCGCTGATTTTTCTTCTACAGTATTTCCGCCGAATTGCATCTCATACAGATGTCTATATCTTCCGCCGCTTTTTTGTATAAGTTCACTATGTGTACCAAGCTCAGCAAGCTCACCTTCATTCAGCACGGCAATCCTGTTAGCATTATGGATTGTAGACAGTCTGTGAGCAATTACAAAAACGGTTTTATTTTTCATGAGATTGTCAATTGCTTTTTGAACAATTGCTTCTGATTCATTATCAAGCGCGGATGTTGCTTCATCAAGTATAACAATAGGTGCATTTTTTATAAGCGCTCTTGCTATTGCGACCCGTTGCCTTTGCCCGCCGGAAAGTGAAGCCCCCCTTTCTCCGACAACAGTATTAATTCCATCCGGAAGTGAATCTATAAATTCATCCAGATGAGCAAGCTTAATCGCTTCCGCAATTTTACTTTCAGAGGCATTAGGATTTCCCATTAGAATATTTTCCTTTATAGTTCCCGTAAACAAATAATTATCCTGAAATACAAAAGAAATATTATTCCTTAAATCCGCCAAATCATAATTACGTATATCAATACCGTTTATTGTAATAGAACCGGATGTCACATCGTAAAAACGCGGTAGTAAATTTACAACGGTAGACTTCCCGCCTCCGGAATTTCCGACAAGTGCAATTGTTTCATTATAACTTACGCTTAAATTAAAGTCCTTCAGTACAGGCAAATCTTTTTCATACTCAAACCATACATTCTTAAATTCAATTCCGGAACCGACCCCTGAAAATTTCACAGGATTTTTGGTATTATTTATTTCAGGCATCAAATCAAACAATTCAAAAACACGCGCAATTGAAACAAATGTTGATTGCAAATTTGTAAGAGTAAGTCCCAACGATTTTGTCGGTTTATAAAGTAACAAGAGAGAAGTCACAAATGACGCAAAGCTTCCGGCAGACATTTCTCCTGAAAGTATAAGGCTGTTTCCGTATGCCATAACTATTGCTATACCTATAGAACATACAAAATACATTATCGGAGACATCCAGCCGACACGTTTGGTTAATGACATCGTCAAATCAAATTGTTCATGAATTTGATTTTCAAATTTTTGATTCTGATTTTCCTGCAAGTTATAAGCTGTTATGATTTTATTCCCGGCAAATGTTTCATTAAAATTTGTTGTCATGTTTCCGCCCACAACCATCGTTGCGTTGGAAACATTTTTAATTTTCTTTTTTATCAACATAACCGGCGTAATTGCAATTCCCATAACTCCAATACCAATAAGTGCCAGTTTCCAGGAATTAAATAAAAGAACAAAAACAAGAGCTACAAATTCAAATATTGCAAGAATAAAACCTTTAAGAGTATTTATAAGATTTTTTGATGCAGTATCCGGATCGCTTAAGAACCTGCTTAATACAATACCGGAAGAGTTAACATCATAGAACTTTGTATCCATAGATGTTAACTTTTTAAATAAATCAACTTTTAAAGCGTTGGACATTTTATTTCCGGTCCAATCGGATAAATAGTTGCAGATATATTTCAAAACTCCTTGTACCATTGCAAACATAACTATTGCAACAGGAATAAGCTTTATGAAAAAAGCCTGAAGTCTAAATGTGTGACCGCATAGTTCAAATGTCTGATATTCATTCCCGTTAACTACAAAATCCATGTAAGGACGTAATGAAAATGCAACAACTCCGTCCAGTAAACCCAGAGGAACTGCCAACAAAAATAACAGTATTGAACGCCATAAAACTTTTTTAATATAAGGATACATTTTGTTAAGCAAATATCCGTACCTAAATGCGTCCTTTGTCTTTGTATCTTTTAACTTAAGCATTAACAACTCCCAATTCTTTTAAAATACTCCATACTACCAAGTTTAACATAAATAAATTTTTATTTGTAAATTAAACAAACAGTGTGGTAAAATACTACACATGGTAAAAGTATATTACAAAGCTACTTATACATATAAAATATTCAAAATGCTTCAAGCTGAAGTAAACAGCTTTGTTTCAACCGTAGGCAATATTACACTTTTCGGGATTGTTTTTTTTAAAGGGCTTTTATCATTTCCGACGACTTTTAGAACAATCATGGAACAAGCATCCAGATTTGGGGTATCTTCACTTCCGATAACACTTTCAATCGTCGGAATGACATCAATTATTATTGCAATGCAAGTTGCGGGAGAAATGGTAAAACAAGGCGGCGGCAACTACGTTGGAATGCTTATTTCTATACTGATGGTAAGAGAAGAAGGAGTTATCATGGCAGGTTTTGCAATTATATCTATGATAGGTTCTTCACTGGCCTCAGAAATAGCAACAATGAAAGTTACCGAGCAAATTGATGCAATGCGGGTTTTAAAAATAAATCCCGTACACTATCTGTTTACACCGCGTATTATCGCCGGAACACTTATGATGCCGCTGGTGGTAATTGTTGCATCGCTTTTCGGAATTGTCGGCGGCGCTATTGCCTCCAATATAACATCCGGCTTAACATACAAAGCATATTTTGATTCTGTATGGTTCGGATTAAGCATGCACGACTTAAATGTATGTCTTCTAAAATCTTTGGCTTTCGGTTTTACAATAACACTTATCAGCTGCACATGCGGAATGGAAGCAAAAGAAGGAGCTAAAGGTGTTGGTATAGCAACAACTAAAGCCGTTGTATGGTCTTTTGTATCTATTGTTATACTGGACTTAATATTCGCAGCAATATTTTTCTACTAATAATAAAAGGGAAATCAATGGGAATTGAAGTAAAAAACTTAATAAAATCTTTTGATAAAAAAGTCATACTTGATAACATTTCATTTAAAGTTGATGACGGGAAAATTCTCTCTATTGTCGGTTTTAGCGGTTCAGGAAAAAGTACGGTATTGAAACTTATAAGCGGTCTTATTGAAAAAGATTCAGGCGAAATTAATACTTCCGGCGGCGATATTGCAATGGTATTCCAATATTCAGCTTTATTTGATTCTCTGAATGTTTTTGACAATATATCATTTGCACTTCAGGAAAGAAAAGATTTAAGGGGTAAATATACTAAAAAAGATCTGGAGCGAATTGTTGCAGAAAAGTTGGAATTAGTTGGGCTTTCTGGTATAGAAGACAAGTACCCTTCTGAACTTTCAGGCGGCATGCAAAAACGTGTCAGCTTTGCAAGGGCAATCGTAACCGAACCTAAAATTATTCTTTACGATGAACCGACAGCCGGTCTGGATCCGATATCTTCGACTCTTATTGAGGATTATATCGTAAGGCTTAAAAATGAAACTAATGCAGCATCAATTGTTGTTACACACCAAATGTCGACAATAAAAAGAACCGCAGACTCCGTCCTAATGCTATATAACGGTCATGCCGTATTTGAGGGGTCACCGGAAGAACTCTTGAAAGAAAATACGCCATATACCAAACAGTTTGTAAATGCTTCGTTAGAAGGGCCTATGAAAATGAATTAGTCCGGCCATCTATAACATTGACATTATTGCAAAAAATAAATAATTAAAGTAGATTGATTGTAAGAAGGAAATTTGAAAATGAAAATATCACCGTCATTTAAAGTAGGAATATTAACACTGGTAGCTTTAATCATATTACTGTTTACAGTTTTATGGATAAAAGGACGCTCATTTTCTTCGGCTGAACGAATTGAAGTTCAGTTTAAAGATGTAAACGGAATGCGCCCAGGTTCCGGCGTTCAAATGATGGGATTACGAGTCGGGCAAGTAGAAGAAATAACCCCCGTAGTAAGCGGAGAATCAAGCTACGTTAAATTGAAATTTGTTATAACAGAACCGGGTATAACTATTCCGAAAGCCTCAATGCTTTCTATTCAACAATCCGGCTTGATAGGCGAACAATTCCTTGAAATCACCCCGCCCAGATTACAGTCAGTTTATATACCTGTTATAAATAAAGATTTGCTTTCAAATGGTGCTGATGTAGAAATCAAACTTGATGATAAATACTATGATGTCGGTAAGGTAAAGAAATCTCTCATTATGACCTCACAATTGGTTCCGCAGGAGCTACAAGACTTTGTAAAAACGAACTATGCGTACAAAGTTGATTATGTTGTTAATATGCCGGGATTGATATTACCTCATTTTATGATCGGTAAAATAGTTACAATAAACGGAGATAAAAAACTAAGAATTGAACCTCTGGATAAAACTCCGCTGCCATACCCTCAGCAGACATCTCCATTTACAATAATAGAACCGATGAGACTTGCTGATTTTATGGATCTACAGTATAAGGCTGCTGAATCTTTGACAGAAACAAACAGAATTGTAAATGAATTGCTTAACGATTCAATGATTGCCGAAATCAGACAGTCCGTAACCAACTTTAAAGATTTAACAGCACAAGCAACCTCTACTCTTGCAAAAACAGAGAAACTTATTGAAACATCAAGAAATGACATTGATGCTATCCTTTGGATGATGAGTGATGTATCAACTAACTTCAACAGGCTTGCTACCAATATCAACGGCATAATAGGAGATGAAAAATTTAAGCCGATGATGTACGATACTGCAGATGCTATATCTAATTTATCAAAACAACTTACACCGCTTATCGGTGCCGTTGACGCCCAAGCATTTGGAGAAGATTTAAATGCCGTAATGAACAATCTTAATGAAATTTCAACATCTGTTAATAAAATGACTAAAGATGAAAATCTAAAAACAAAGATTGAAACATCTATTGATAACTTTAACGTAACGATGTGCGAAGTTTCAACAGCTTTAGAAACAATTAACGGTGAAGATGGTGACCAGGAAGGTTTAAAACAAATAGTTGAAGACACTTCCGCTACAGTTGCCAACCTGAAGAAATTCTCAGAAAAACTTAACAAGAGATTTTTATTATTCAGGTTAATGTTCTAAATTGCACTATAAATAAAAGGGGGATTTTAATATTCCCCCCTTGAAAAAATATAAAAAAAACACTATTATAGCAATATAATGGAACAGTACGTAATAACCTTTGAAGAGATAAAAGCTCTCTTAACAGAGCAAGAGTATCCCGAAAACGATATAAAAGAATTGGAAGAAGCGTTTGAATTTGCTAAAAAACTGCATGCTGGCCAATACCGCGTATCAGAGGAACCCTACATTATACATCCGATGGAAGTTGTTAAAATCCTAATCGGCTTAAGGGCAGATAAGCATACATTAATGGCTGGTTTTTTACATGACATTCTTGAAGATACGGACACAAAACCGGAAGAAATTAAAGAAAAATTCGGAGAAGATGTACTAAACCTTGTACAAGGAGTAACGAAACTCGGGAAATTGCAGTTCAAATCAACAGAAGAACGTCAGGCAGAAAACTTTCGCCGTATGTTTATTGCAATGGCAAGTGACGTAAGAATTATTTTCTTGAAACTTGCAGACAGACTGCATAACATGCGGACTCTTAATTACATGACGCCTGTAAAGCAGCAAAGAATTGCACAAGAAACTTTAGATATCTTTGCACCTCTTGCCAATCGTCTGGGGGTTGGAAAAATAAAAGCTGAGCTTGAAGATTTGTCTTTGAAATATTTGCATCCTGATAAATATTACGAAATAGCACAACTGGTTTCACAAAAAAAGGCCGAACGCGAAATGACGGTAAAGCTTCTTATTGAAAAAATTTCAAAAGACGTAAAAGCAAGCGGTATTAATGCACAAATTACAGGACGGGCAAAACACTATTACAGCATATATAATAAAATGCAGCGGCTTAATGTTGCATTCCATGATTTATATGATATAACAGCAGTGCGTGTAATCGTCGACACGGAAAAAGAATGTTATGAAGTATTAGGACTTATACATTCTCAATTTAAGCCTATTCCCGGACGATTTAAAGATTATATCGCAATGCCTAAAGGAAATATGTACCAATCACTGCATACCTCAGTAATAGGCCCAAGACAAAAACCGCTTGAAGTTCAAATAAGAACCTGGGAAATGCATGAAATAGCGGAATATGGTATCGCAGCACACTGGAGGTACAAAGAAAAAGGTTCTAAAAAAGCCGATTCTGCAACTGATATCAAGTTTTCTTGGATGCGTAAACTTGTTGAATATAATAAAGAAACAAAAAACGCCGAAGATTTTGTAAACTCAGTAAAATTAGATTTATTTTCAGATCAGGTTTTTGCCTTTACTCCCGGCGGCGACGTTATAGATTTACCCAGAGGCGCAACCCCGGTAGATTTTGCATACCGCATCCACTCGGATGTAGGGCATAAAACAGTAGGCGCTCTAATTAACGGCAGAATTGCACAGCTTGATACGAAACTTAAAAACGGTGATATAGTCGAGATTATGACATCAAAAGTTTCCGCCCCGAGACTTGACTGGCTGAATTTTGTTGTAACTAAGCAGGCCGCATCCCGTATAAGACAATGGTATAAGAAAAATAAACGTGAAGACCATATTGAAATCGGAAAGGCCAATCTTGAACATGAATTAACTAAGACCGTTTTTGATGAATATGTTAAAAACGGAGACTTCGACAAAGTTGCAAAACAAATGAATTACGTGAGTGGTGACGATTTATTTGCGGCACTCGGCTATGGTGAAACTACGGTAAATAAGATAATCAACCGACTCAGAAAGCCTCAAAAACAAGAAAATACCGTTCAACATAAACCAAGAAAAGCTTCTGAAAAGGATATTATAGGCTTAGAAGGTCTTCTGTACTCATTTGCACGCTGCTGTTCGCCTATACCGGGGGAACCGATTGTCGGCGTAGTTACACGTTCTAAAGGAGTAACTGTCCACCGTCTGGATTGCAAAACACTGGAAAACATTCCGGTTGAACGACTCATTGATATTCACTGGTCAGGAAATAATATAAATAAGACCTACAGTACAACAATTCGAATTGAAACAGCGGAAAAAATGGGATTATTAAAAGATGTTATAGGAGTTGTATCAGATAATAATACGAATATAAATTCTGCCAATGTTAAATCAAAAGGTAAAATCGGAATTATTGAATTAGGTATTGAACTGGATAATATTGATACTCTAAGAAAAGTCATGACAGCATTACAGGCAATGCCGGATGTGTTCAGCGTTAAAAGAATCCAAACATCATATAGCGCGTCCCCGCAGCAATTTACAAAGAAGACTAACAAAAGCTCCAAAAAGCAAAAAAAGAATTCACATTAGTTCTTTACTTTTTACGAGTATTTTTTGCTGCTTTTGCGGCATTTGCATCACAAATTTCCATAAGAATACTTAAATTGTTAAAATCATATTCTTTGGGAATGTCATACTGCAGAACCGGAAAATATGCTATAGTTTCTTTAGGAGAATATTTTTGAGGTTCTTTTTTTCGTTGAGACAACATAACCTCTGCACGATATTTATTCAAAAGATCAATTATTCTTTGTTTTTCTTTTTTAGTTTCTGCACTGTCAGATTTTTTAATTTTTATAGACTTAAATAAATCTGCAATAGGGCGATATTTTTCTTCTATTTCTTTGTTATTTAAAATTTTAAACAACAGATCATCAATTCTTTTTGCTTGCTCTTCATGCTCGCCGATTAACTGGCATTCAAATACTCTGGAAGCTTTACCCGGAATACGCATTAAAAAGTGTATTGCACAATAATTCGCATCCGTGAAATCTCCCGTAAGATTTTGACTAACCAGACGCTCTTTTCCTATACGTCCTTTACCGTTCCAGGTATCTTCTTGTACCTGAATAAGTTTTTCTAACATATTGATAGAGGCGTAATCATACTCGGAAGCTTGATAATCAGGCAGACCCTTTACTATTGCAGGGCGCTTATTTTCTATTTCTATAAGTTCTAAAGCACCTGTTTTAATAAGCGGAATTAAGCGTTCCAACATTCTGTCTACAACAGACCGCGAAGCATCTCGCATTATTAATCTTATTCCGTTTAAATCTGTCATAAAATCCAAAACTTCAGTTTTACTGTTCCACTGCCTTGTTGCACTTTTCTCGACTATAGACAAAGGCTTTTTTACACGATTGCCAATAGCTTTTAGCGGATTAGTCGGATGAAATTCATCTGCTATTAAATCATCAAAAAGTTTTTTTATAAACCTTACAATCTTAACTTGCTTTGTGCTTACCTCTTCATGTATCCCCATTGCCGCCTGTAAAGATATCCCGTAAGTTCTGTTTTCAAGAGTTTTTGTAGACTTAAACGAAACAGTATCCTGGGTTAACGGAGAAAGCATTGTTATGCCCAAACAGCTGTCATAATTTTGTCTCTGCAATTTAGCATTTCTATTTAGCGTGGTGAAACCAAGACCTAAAATAGCGGGGATATTCATAATTAAATTTTACCTTCCTTTGCCTGTATAGTTATTAAAATTCCTCAATATTAAAATTTGCTATTATATAAATAAATGTAAATATTTAAGTCATTACTTGCGGTTCTTTCAGAGACTCCTCTATTTTATTTTCAAATCCGGTAAACTCGCAAATTTGTCTTGCCCATTCTCTCACAATATCGTCTTCACTAAGTTTATAAGAAATCGGCTTGCCAATTTTTACTGTTATATGTTTTTCAAAAAGCTTTTTAGCATACCCGTCAAAACCACAAACCGCAACGGGCACAATATCAGCTTCAAACTTTTTTGCAAACATTACAAACCCTTTGTGGATATTTTGTATTACAGGTTCTTTTATGATTTTACCTTGCGGGAAAATTCCGAGAGACCAAGAGGTATTAAAGATTGATTTTACGGTTTTAAAGGTTGCAATTTCCGGCTTTTCTCTGTTTACGGCAAATGCACCAAGAATGTGAACAAGAAATCTCAATAATTTATCATCATCATGAAACAACTCCTGTTTAGCCATATAAGCAATATTTTTCCAAGCAGCATAAGAAATTAGCGGCGGATCTATATAAGAAACATGGTTACCGGCATAAATCACACGAGAACTTTTGGGCAAATTTTCTCGCCCTTCAATTTTTAAATTATACATTAACTTTGTAACAGGAAACACAACGAACATCATAAAAAGCATGTAAAATGCCGTTCTAAAAAAATTGTAATCTTTCTCAGTTCTTCTGCTATACGTTTTTTCAACTTTCATTAATATTAAATATCCTTATCCACTATGAACACACTTTATCTGTTATATACTTAAACCCTGTTAAATTTTGAATTGATTCTATCCAAGATGATACCATTTCCTCTGTATTATCAGAGCAAGGAATTACCTTCCCTATATTAACAATTATTTTACCGGTAAAAGGCCACCTCTTCACTTCCTGAGTTCCGATAATTCCTATTGGAAGGATTGCACATCCGGTACTTTTTGCAAGAGAGGCAAAACCTTTTGTTATGTGGCTTATTTCACCAGGTAACTGTCTTGTACCTTGCGGAAAAATCCCGAGCACCCAACCTGTCTGCTTTATCGATTTAACAGTCTTTATAGTAGACACACCGAGTTTTTCTCTATCTACAGCAAAAGCTCCGAGCCAATCAAGCCACCATCTTAGAAACGGATTTTCAAACAGTTCTTTTTTTGCCATGTACGCAACACCTTTATTAACAACAGCACATATTAAAGGCGGGTCTAGTGTTGAAAGATGATTTGCCGCAATTATAAAACTGTTACCCTCAGGAATATTTTCTTTCCCGTTAACTTCAAGTCTATACACTAACTTAAACCGAATCATATAAAATATATGAGTTACTATAAAAAGAAAAATTCTCCGCCAAATATTATAAAACCCCGGTTCCCTTAGTGAATACTTATTAGCACTTGTTTTTTTTGTTTCATGTCCCATAAATAAAATTCCTCTACAAGCTACAATATTATACACCAAACCCAAAATTGTAAATAGTATAGAGAGGGAATTTATTATTAATCTTCTTGTGCTTCTCTAAACTCTTCTTCTGCTTCAGCTTTTAACCGTTTAATTTCCTCATCCTCCTTCTCATCATCCCGTTCACTGTTATTTTTTCTTTCCTTATCCCTTTCTTCTTCTAAAATTTCTTTAACGGTTTTCTTATGTTTTTTTGAATTTAATACAGAAGCAACATTTGTCATTGCAAGAGAATTAAGAGTAGCTCTTAAAAGCGCACTTCTGTCAATAAAAGGCTGATTATAAAAATTATCTCCGTCTTCTTCTCCTTCCGGCGGAGGAAGATACATAGCTTCAGAACCGTATTTTTCCTGGCTCATTTTTGCAGCAGTACCGGAAGGATCCCCGCTTTTGAAGTTGAAGGAACCGCCGATTCCGTAAAAACCTGCTGACCTGTTATCTACCACTTTTAAGACCTCATGTTAAAGTTATTATAAAATAACCTCATAGCATAATATAACCCCTAAAAGGATTATTTGCTAGTTTGTGACAAAATTGTTACAATTTGAAACCTCTACACCTTTATTTGAAAATTTCAACTCAGTAATTACTTGATAATCATCTCCAAAAAGATTGTTTTTAATATTTCCCAGTACAAAGTAGGTTGAGCCGGAACCTGACATTATAGAATTCGGAAGCTTTGTTTTAATCTCTTGAAACTCTTGATAATCATCAAAAATTGCATATTCTAAATCATTATATAAGAATGGTTCTATATCTTCATTTTTATTTATGGCGGATATCATCTTATCCGTCATATTATAAAATGGCTTAAACTCTTTTCTGGAATATTTTGTATATGCTTCTTTTGCAGAAATTCCAAGATTTTTAGGCTTGATTAAGCTTACCGGAGAATCTAATGTATTTAATTTTTGAATTTTCTCTCCGCGCGAAGTTGCAAGTATACAACCGCCCTCAAAACATACATTCAAATCCGAACCCAATTGAGAACATAAATTATGTAATCTTTTTCTATCTAAGGGAGAATCGAATATTTCATTCAAGCCATACAACGTACCTGCAGCATCCGTACTTCCGCCGGCAAGTCCGGCAGCTACCGGTATATTTTTATTAATATAAATATCAATCTTGGCATGATTACCGATTTCATTTAAAAATAAAGAAGCAGCCTTATATACTAGATTTGTGGAATCATACGGAATGTCGTTATTATTGCCGGTCAAATTAATTTCAGTATTCAAGGCGTAATCATAGTGTATATCCAGATAATCGTAAAGGCTTATAGTCTGCATAACACTTTTTATATTATGAAAACCATCCTCTCGCTTATTAAGAACCTCTAATGTAAGATTTATTTTAGCCGGACATTTTACTGTTATACTTTGCATATTAGAAATTTTATCACACGCAATATAAAATCGAAAGTAAACTTAATATTAAGAAGCGTAAAAAGTATTTAACATTCTTTCAAGTTTGTTTTACTATATAAAAAAGAAATAAAAAATATTTGTGAGAGTTTATAGATAAGGAGTATTTGAATGAAAAAATTATTAACCTGTGTAGCTTTATCTGCTGTGTTATTTTCCGGCTGCACATTATTTCACAAGAGTGAGGGTATTATTAAAGTAAATGATACCGTTATTACACAAGCCGATTTTGATAAAGCGTTTGATAAAAGTGTAGACAAATCATTTTTAAAAGCATTCGGCGGTTCTAAAAATTTCCTGAAATCAGACGAAAATCCTATGTTCGGAATTTTTAAAGACAAAATTGTTAATGAATTAATTGTAAAATCACTCTTAGACGAAGAAATTGCAAAGCGCAATATAACAGCAACTGATGAAGATATTCAAAATGAATTAAAAACAATTATAGACAAAGTCGGCTCAAAAGAAGAGCTAAACAGCTTATTAAAGCAAAGAGGAATTTCTAATTCTCAATTCACGGAAGATCTGGCCACACAGATTAAAATCAAAAAATTGGTTAATTCAATTGAAAAAATTGAAGTGTCAGATTCGGACGCTGAAAAATACTACAATACTCACAAAGAAGAATTCACACACGGAGAACAGGTCAGAGCATCTCACATTCTTATATCAGCAAACACAATAGAATTAATTCAACAATTAAAGAAAAAGAATCCCGATATGGATCCGACCGAACTTAATAAACAAGTTGAAGAACAAATCGCAAAACAAAAAGCAAAGGCTGAAGCCATACTTGCTGAAGTAAAACAAAATCCTGATGATTTTGCAAAAATAGCTCAAAAGAATTCTGATGATAAGGCAAGCGGAGAGCGCGGCGGAGAATTAGGCTTCTTCTCTAAAGACGCTATGGTTCCGGAATTTGCAAATGCCGCATTTTCAATGAAACCGAATACAATAAGCGAAACTATTGTCAGATCACCTTACGGTTATCATATTATTAAGGTTACGGATCGTATTGAAGCCGGAACAACACCATACGCAAAAGTTAAAGATGAAATCAAGTTCTATATAGAAACTCAAAAACAAATAGAAGTTCTGAAAAATTTAACGGCAGGTCTAATGAAAAATGCCAAAATTGAATATCTTGATGACAATTACAATCCGAATAAGATAACAACGAAGCCGGCTACGCCTAAAGCAGATGAGAAAAAATCTAATGAATCTGATAAAAAATAAAAATATATAAATTCAAATATTCAGAAATCGGTTTTAGAAAAAGCCGATTTCTTTTTTATACCAGTTTATAAATTGCAAATCCTATATATAGTTAAATAAAATTAGCCTGCACGACGCATTAAATCGGAAAGCTTAACATCCTTATTCTTTATAGATGGTTCTTTCTTCGGTTCCGCTACAGGCTCTTTAAACTGCGATAAACCTATTTTTTGCGGTTCTTTTTCAAATAAAAGTATTTTATGTACTATTGTTTCAAATATATTCATAATAGTCTCCTTTAGAAACATTATACAGATTTTTCTGATTTACTTATCATACATTAAAACTATTTTCCACTCTGAATTCATTATACCTTATGCTAAGATAATATTATACAATAAACGGGATGAAGATTTGAATAACGGTTTTTATACAAATTTAGACACCAATTTTGAACAAGCATGTAAACTCTGTGAAACGAGCTTTTCACATGAAGAATTACTGAATATGCTGATAAGCGGTAATATTCCTCAAAAACAAATTGCAGCACTGTATTTTGACGATATAAAGAATGAAAATGATGTTGAAATCCTTATTTCTAATTTAACCGGCTGCGACGGAAAAATAAGGGAAGCCGTTGCAATGAGAATTAATTACTTTATAAACAAAAAAAACGAAACAAAAAAATTCTTCGCACAGGAAAAATACGCCTCAGCATTTGCAAATGCAACAATCGACATTAACGGAAATATTTCACGATATATTATAGACACAGTTAAAGGCCTGAAATTTAATAATGATTTTGCCAAACTTTATACGAATTATATCCTGGAAATTACCCAAAGTGCACTTGATGAGTTGGATAAATTCATCTTTAGAGATAAAAAATACTTGATTAATAAGCAATTATTTAAATTATATTGGTGCATGGAAACCCTTAACAATTTTCAGGAATTTGTAAATCACTCCCTGTTAGAACACATTTTAAATAAATGTTCAGATGTAAAAGAGTACACAATAAGAGAAAAAACCGCACAAATTGTTATTTCATCCGGTAAATTTCCCGCTCTTGCAAAAAAACTTAAGAATGACGAGAACTATTACGTAAGACGGCTATTTCTACATCATAATTGAGTCTTGTAATACATCCAAATGATCATCCAGCAGGAATTCCGCAAAATCCCTTGTATTAACTTGCGCCGCTACAATTGAAAGCAAGTCATCAGGAAGTTCCAATATCATATTCGTCATAGATTCTTTTTCCAATGCTATCATTGGCTTGACCATCTCAGGTTTCATCAACTTGGAAAGCATATTTACATAAGTATAATTCTCAAACAATTGCAAATATTCCGGTTTAGTTTTTGTTAATTGGAATGTTAGCTGCCTTTGAACATTTGGATCGATTGCCGACATAAAATCTCTATATTGGTCTGTCGGCATTTCTTCTATCATTTTTATCAAATCATCAGGATTAGTTTCATCAGAAGGTTTACCTGTTACACCTTCGACAAATTGTATCATTACTTCTGGCGGTAAAGCTTTTAATTGTTCTATTACATCATTTCTATCCAAATCGTCATGCTGGAAAAATCCCGCCAAATCATCTTCGGTAAACATCATTATGATTTCTTCTAATGCATAAGCACCCAAGACAACATTTACAAGTTCTTCCATATCAACTTCCATGAGCATTGACAGTAACTTTTCCTGAGTAAAGAAGTATAAGCCGAGAATCATATCTTCTTTATCAAGCATCGGAACAACCATTGCTCTTGTTGCATCATCCATGTTATGAAGAATGACAAACTTATTTTCAACATCCGTAAGCTTGAATACTTTCATAAGCTTATCCGGAGAATTATATAAGTCCATTGCAAAGTTTACGGCCTTGGTATTACCTCTTTTAGCTTCCGCCTCGATTATCTCATCAACGGTAGTTAAGCCGTAATCCTGAATCATACGGGATGAAGTTATATTCATTCTTTCTGCAAATAATTTCATGTTTGTATCAAGTACTACAGACATATAGATTCCTTATATTATATCTCTTATATATATAAAGTATATTTTTAATAAATAATTGCCTTTTTTGTTAAGATTTGTAACAACAAATATTTATATGGTATAATATCCACGTATGAAAAGAATAATTTTAATTTTAGCATTATTTTTAGGATTAATGAATACTGTATTAGCAGCCGGTATTACTAAAAAAGAGTTAACAGTTCCAGCTGATGACGGGTTTACACTGAAAGCTGTTTTAGAATATCCACAAATAAAGGGAAAGAAATCTTTTTCTACGGTTGTTTTGCTTCATTCGCTTGGCTATTCTTCGGAATGGTGGGAGGACTTGCCGTCTGACTTGCTTAACAGCGGATATGCAGTATTGAGAATAGATTTGCGCGGACATGGTCAGAGTGTCTATTCACCAAAGCTTGAAAGGTTATCCTGGAAAAGTATGACAAATACAGCTTTTGCTAAATATCCGAGTGATGTTATTAATGTAATTGAATACGTAAAAAAAGAAAACAGCAAACTCAAATTCTTTGATAATTGGGCAATTGTCGGTGCAGATATAGGCGCCAGTACGGCAGTTATAGCGGCTGATAATATCTCTTTTAAGCCCAAAACACTGGTAATGTTATCACCGGTTATTAAGACAAAGGATTTGTATATTCCTGTCAATGTTGCTCATCTTGATAATATTGATATATTCTCTATTGTCGGAACTAATGATATAAGCGCTCAAGAGGCACAAGATTATTTGAAAAAATTTGCACAGGCAGCTTTCGTTACATATACCTCAGAAGCACGTTCAACGGGCATGTTAATGCTTAAAAACGACGAAAGTTTAGCTAAAATAATTACAACCTGGATAAGCGAATATCTTCCTCAATAGTTTAAAGTTTTGCACTTCCTTCCCGGTTCATTTTTCCGAGAGCCTGTTTAGCCCCGTCATAATTTCTGCAAAGTTTTATTACAAACTCAATGGAGGCTTTGTCTTGTCTTATAGCGTCTTTCAGTTTATAAATTTCACTTAATTGTAGACTTTCTGTTTTTGCATCGCTGAACAAATATTTCTTCAACAATTCCTGAGACTCCGGCTCCATGCCGGCAATATTGTGCTTATAAGCGTACCAGTTATAAAAATGATAAATGAAATAATACTTATTTATTTCTCCGTTTGAAAGTATAAACATTTCATCCGTTTTTAGCGCAAATTTTTTCATTATACCGCAAGATAAATACAGTGCTTTAAAACCTTTTGCGGGATATATAAAACCCTCATTTTCACCGATTGGATTGAGGAGTTTTGCCGCACCGTCCTGAAAATAAACTTTTGTGCCTTGACTTTCAATGTATTTTAGAATATCTTTCGGCTCATAATTATACGTATTTAAAATACCGTACAATTCATCTTCAAGTTTTTGCTTTTCAGCGTCAGCAAGTGAATTCAAATCAAGAACACATCCCTTGCCGTAATGTCTTTTACGTTTAGAAAGCTGCTTAGCGTCCAAGGTCTTTGAGAGACGATTCTTTAACAAATGTTCTTGAATTGAAAGTAAATTATATATAAGATTCTTAACTAATTGCATACCTGTTCTTCCATTTTTTCCAACTGTTTATTGGCAGCATAACATAAGTGGCCTCTAAATTCTTTTAATTCTGCAATGTATTCTGAGCTGACATTCTCACAAATCCATAGGAAGGAGGTATCAGAACAATCTGAAGAAATCTTTTTAAGAGAATTCAGGTCACACGATTTTATTATCGGCTTTAATTGTGAACGCAAGTGCTTAAGACTTCCGTTTGAAAGTATTATTTCAATTACATTTGAATGACCATATTTTTTTACGGCCTCAGCAACACCGGATTTCTGTATATCAGCAGCCAATTCATATTTATTTTTTATAGTTTGCGCTTTTGGGGAATTAGTATTTTCAGAAAGTATCGGATTGGTAGCTGTATTAGCTCTATTCTCATCAGCAAGAGTATACGCAGCTGAATTTCCTGTAATTATAACATTTGAAGAAGACACTGCTTGTTCTGTTCCGGCGGCTTCAGAGTTATTATCTGTCTGTTTTTGGATCTTTCCGCCGTTTTTTTCTTGCTCTTCCGTCTGTTTTTGTAATACTGTTTGCGCCTTTTCAAATTCCTGTTTTAACTCGGGATTTTTTGCCATCTCCGCTATTACACCGGCAGTAACTTCGTCATAATCACCATAATCTTTCGCATCATATTCCCATTTTGCCAAAAATCCTGCCTTTTGTTCCGTTGTCATATTAACGTTATTTAAAGCACCTAAACCTATACCTTTTGCAGTCGCGGTGAAAATTTCATTAGACATTAAGTTTAATAGTTCTTTTTCCTCTTCGCTCAGAGGCTCTCCGTTTGCTTGCTTTTTTAACGCAATTTCATATTTATCTCTGTCGCTTGTATAAGCATCTTGATATTCATTAACTGCAGAGTCGGATTTATAAGTTATAACTGTTTCTGTATAACCCTCTAACGAATTTGGGCTGATTTCGTCGCCAAAACTCTTAAAATCCTTTATTAAACCTGTTGTAAAATCATAATCAGCATAGTCGGCGGTTTCGGTTCTTTCCGCTTCCGAACATCTTGTTGACAATACTATTTCAGCACCGTTTTTCAAATCTTGAGAATCCAATATTACAAGAGCGTTCATTGCAGTCTCGGATTTTGCCTGCGCTGCAACTTGAACAAAACGGCCTCTACGAATATATCTGTATTTTTGGCGAATATTTACTTCGGCAGCCTTTCTCTCATCCTCTGGTAAGTTTGAAACTGATGCAAGCTCTTTTTCCAACTCCTTATTATTAATCACTCTTTGATTGTTAAGGAGCCTTCTTTGCTCGTCAATTGGCAGGCTGTTAAATTCTTTTCCTAATTGTTCCCAAATATCGCCAACCGCTTTATCAAATTCTTCCGTTGTTTTAAAACCGCCCTTTGAAAGAGCTTCAAACAGAACATTACCGAATGCAATAACTAATGCTTCTTTATTTGCATCCTGACTAATTTTACCATTTTTTTCAAGCTCGGATAACTTCGACATAGAATAATCAATCGAAGCTATAAATATATTCTTTTCAGCCTGCGAAAGCTGTTCAAATTCTTCCGCCGTTTTTCCCGTAACACGTTCTATTATGCCAAGATTTAACAGCTGTTTTGAGTTTATACCGTATTTGGAAGCCAGGTTAGTGATTAGACTCTCTGTCGCACCTTTATTAATCTTGCTTTCACCTGCATTTGTCTGATGAGAAATTTCCAACGTATCTTCATTTTTTCCGGGATTTTCATTTGCAATAACCGGAGTTTTTTTCAGATTTTGCTCAGAAGAAACCGCCGGTGCTTCATTTGTCTTTTCAACACCTAATAGCTCAGTCTTTAAAAAATCTACTATTCCGGATAAAATACTCATAGTTATTCCTCGTTATATATATAAAGTATATTCTTAATAAAAAATTGCCTTTTTTATTAAGAAATGTAAAGCTCTGCAATTATCATTGCAGAGCCGATTGAATAAGTTTATATAACGGCCGGTCTTAAATTAAACCTCTTTGTTCCTGAATTCTGTCTACTTGCTTTTGTGTTGAAACAGAAATTCCGGGAAGATTAAATCTTGACATATCAACTTCTTTTGCAGCTGCAACCATACCTTCTCTAAAATTGACAATATTGTCTAGAAACAGCTTCTGCATTGTATTAGAAGCATTAGAAAAATAATTCATTGCCCATTCCTGAGTTGAATGTCCCATTTCACTGTACTTTTTAAATACATCGGTTGCAAATTTAAATTTAGATTCGCCCGTTTGTGTTAAGTATTCTTTTATATTTGCGGCACTGCGATATGCTTTACTCTTAAGAGTGTAAATTTCAGAACTTGTTAACTTTTCTTCAGTTTGCGGAGCCTCTGTTTCAACCGTAAAGTTTGTTTCTTCTTCTATCGTCTGATTAAATATTTCATTTTGTATTGCTAACAAATTTGTATTATCAGGAACTGCAGCGGGCATTGTATAACCATACGCAGGGGCTGTATCTTCAGAAACATTATCAGCAGAAGCGGAAACTGTTTCAGGAGTTGCTGCCGGTGGATTAAGAGGTGCATCACTATTTTCTGCAATTATTGAAAAGTTGCCGTTTGTTGCCTCATCCAAAATCATTGTTAACTCTTCTTTAGGAAGTGTCAAAACTTCCGGATGCTCTTCAATATAATTAAGAGCCTCTTCTATAACATCCTTGTAATTCGGAAGTTCATAGGCGTCTTTATTCATTTCTGCAAGAATTTCTTTTTTGAAAGCTTCGCCAATTATTTCATTCATTGCAGTACCTATAAATTCACCGGAGCTTGTTGGAGTGTAGTAATGCTCTATTTGATGCTTAACAGCCTTTTCTTCGTCTGTTAACTCTTCTCCGTTAGCTTCTTTTTCTGCAATTCTTGCTATAATTTCAGCATTTTCTTTAAAAAATGCTTCAGCATCAGCTTGAAATTCCTCGTGAGATTTTTTACGTCCTTCTTCACTTTGTACTGCGGCAAGCTTTGCGTTTCCCGCAACAACATCTTCAGTTGAGGGAAGATTTCCTTGATCGTCAGCTTTTAATGCAAAATCTTTTCTTTCTTCTACAGTCCAGCTAGCCGTCCAGGCCGTACGTGCCTCGGGAGTATCAAAACTTGCAAGAACTGCATCCAAACCGGGTAATCTGTTCGCTGCTCTAAGAGAATTAATTACTTGTTTGAATATAGCTTTTTCATTATCCGGAGTATTAATTAATAAACGCCCGAATGTTTGTAATTGTGCTTTATCAGAAGATTGTGCCAATGCGATATTAAAGAAATTATCTAATGCTTCTTCTAAAACTTCTTTTGGCACGTCTTCTATATTGTCGTAGTTTTTTAATAAACCTTTTGTATCAATATCTTTATCTTTTAATCTCTCAAATAATGTAGACCTTTTTACGGAATTGTTATGTTTTTTAAAAGCTTCAATAGTCCATCCGGTTTTTACCGCAATATAGTAATCATTTGCAAGAGAGCCGACTTTTTCCAAATCGATTTTACCGTCAACAGCAGAATCTTTAATTGCAGTTTTAAGACATTCTACAATTTGTTTTAATTCAGCCTCGGAAAGCTTTGAGATTTGTTCTGCATTCAAACCGCTGATTCTGTACAAAATTCCGCTTGATTTTAATTCTTGCGGATCAAGCTGAATCTTTAATTCAGCACACATTTTTTCCAACAATTCGTCGAGTTTTGAGGTATTTTGAACTTCGTTTCCTTCCACAGAGGTATTTTTTCCGTCTTGCGCTGCTGTCATTACGGAATTTACATAAGAAGACCCGGAAGCCTGTACAGACTGTGTTCCGGTAGTGTATAAATTTTCTGTTTGTCTTACACCATTTACTGCTGACATCTTATAATACCTCATATATATAAAGTATATATAGAGTGCGTCAATTTCAAACACTATAAAATTTGTTACAAAACTTAACATTTTCTTAAAGGCGGATTAATGTATAATGTTTATGGGAGTTAAAGGAGAAGAAAGTGATTTTTAAACTATTGGAATTGGGAATAACAGTTATTTGCGCATACCTAATCGGCTCTATTCCGACGGGGTATCTTATTGTTAAAGCAAAAACCGGACAAGATATAAGAACTGTGGGTTCGGGTTCTACGGGTGCAACGAATGTAAAACGTGTGCTTGGGAAGAACTATTTTTTCCTTGTAATGCTGCTGGATGCATTAAAAGGCGCACTTCCGGTCTTATTGGCTGAAAATTTTATCTCGGCGGGTTCATCTCTTGGGCTTGCACCTGTATTAGCGGCAATTGCCGTTATCATAGGACACAGCAAATCAATCTTTTTAGGCTTCCGGGGCGGTAAGTCCGTTGCGTCGGGGGTTGGTACAATATTGGCTCTAAATCTGATGACCGGCATTGTTATTGCGCTTGTTTGGGGATTTATTACTTACACAACCAAATATGTCTCTGTCGGCTCTATTATTGCGCTTATCATATCGCCATTTGTAATGTACTTTTTAAGCGCTCCGGTTGCTTATGTCTTCTACTGTGCACTCGGTGCAATATACATTGTTTATCTTCACAGAGAAAATATAAAACGGCTTATGCAGGGAAATGAAAATAAAGTAAGATAAAATTGTCAGAGAAAAAAAGCACGGCAGTAGCCGTGCTTTTTTGTTTAGTCACAAACTTTTTTAATCCAGCCTTCCGGCGGTTCAATGGTACCCAATTGTATGCCAGTTAACGTATCATAAAGTTTTTGAGTAATTTCGCCCATTTTTTCCATTCCTGACGGGAAAAGAATTTCTTCATTATGATTAACAACTTTGCCGACAGGAGACAGAACTGCCGCCGTACCGCACAATGCGCATTCCGCAAAATCTTTAACTTCAGTAAACAAAATTTCTCTTTCCTCTGTTTTTAAGCCTAAATAATGCTCTGCTACATACATTAAAGAACGCCTTGTAATTGACGGTAATATTGTAGAAGATTTTGGTGTAACAACGGTCTTGTCTTTTGTAACAAAAATAATATTCGCCCCGCCGGTTTCTTCAACTTTTGTTCTAGTTGCCGAATCAAGATACATATTTTCATTAAAACCCTGTTTATGAGCATCTACAATAGGATGCAAGCTCATCGCGTAATTTAAACCGGCCTTAACATGTCCGGTACCTTTCGGAGCCGCTCTGTCAAAATCGGGAACCCTTAGGGTAATAGGTTTTGCCCCGCCTTTAAAATAAGGTCCTACAGGCGAAGTAAATACTCTAAACTGATATTCTTCCGCCGGTTTAACCCCCATAACGGGGTTGATTCCAAACATATAAGGTCGAATATATAATGATGCCCCCGAGCCGTATGGAGGTACATAATCAATATTTTTACGTACAGTTTGAACAACCGCATCTACAAATTTATCTTCCGGGAATACCGGCATTTCAAGGCGTCTGCAAGTATCGGCCATCCTTTTTGCGTTTAAATCAGGCCTGAAACATACTACACTGCCATCAACGGTTCTGTAAGCCTTCATACCTTCAAAACAAGTCTGTGCATATTGAAGTACACATGCACATTCATTCATAACTATATTTTCATCAGTAATAATAGCACCGTCATCCCATTTTCCGTTTTTGAAATTAGATACAAAACGATAGTCCGTTTTCATATATCCGAACCCCAGGTTTGCCCAATCAATGTTCTTTTTCATATTTCCTCCTCTTATAATATTTTATATTATATAATAAAAAGAATTAGTGCTATTTTTTTATTACAATCCCAAAACTGTTTCTTAAAGGATAAGCCTCATCAATATAATATATTACGTTATAGTTAAAATTTTCTGCAAATTCCAAAAAGGTTTCTGTTGTCCATATGCTGAGATGGTCGTCAGGATAGTCTTTATTTTTATCATAGCTTTTGTGCCGCATTTCAAATTCTTCAAGAGTGGTACAAGGCTTTTCAGAATCAAATGTCCGTTCTTTATGCGGAACAATCATTACTACATAACCATTAGGTTTAACAATCCTTAACCACTCGTTAATTGCAGAAACGGGGTCATAAAAATGTTCTATTACATGACTTGAAAAAACAAAGTCCGCAGAGTTATCCTCCAGCGGAATATTATCACCTTCTGCAACAATATCGACCTTTTTTACAAATCCTGCTGATTGCATTTGTTCTTTTGCGTAAATATCATCTACTGTGGTGTGATCAATTCTGTCAATATTAATTGCATTGATTTTAAAATCTTGATGAGAGGCACCGCCTATTTCAATTCCTTTGCCCTTGCAGTATCGGGTTACAAATTTAGGAGGGGCGTACTTTAATTTCAGCCCCAGTTTTTTCCTTATAAAATTCATTATTGTCATAACGGACTAATTTATTACATCCCCGTATTCTTCCGGATTATTCAATAAATCATAGTTTATTTCATTCTCATTATCAGCTATAGCCGCCGCAACTACGGCATCAGAAGTAACATTTAATAACGTTCTCATCATATCCGTAATTCTTTCTATTGTAAACAGAAATGCAAAACCGGCAACAAGCTGTTCAGGACTTAATCCCATTCCGTTAAGAACCAGTGCTATCGTAATTAAACCGGCTCCCGGAATTCCCGCACAAGTTGAAGATGCAACTATTGCCAACACTGCAATTTGAATAACCAAAAACGGAGTTAATGCAACACCATATGCCTGAGTCAAAAATATAACAGCAATAGTTTGAAGCATTGCAGTTCCGTCCATATTCAAAGTTGCACCCAAAGGCAGAACAAAGCTTGAGACTTTATGAGAAATACCGCGCTTTTCACAACATGCAATTGTAAGCGGAAGAGTTGCAGAAGAACTTGCGGTTCCGAATGCAACCATCATTGCTTCGGCCATGGCAGCATAAAGCATAAGAACCGGAACTTTAGAAAATATCTTCAAAAATACCGGATATACTACAAAGAACTGGATTGCAAAACCAAGTGCCAAAACACCCAGATACTTTGAAATACTCATAAATATATCAATACCGAACGAAGATACTGCAACGGCCGTTAATGCAAATACACCGGGAGCAGCAAAACACATAATCCAATCGGTAATTTTCATTGTGGCTGCAAATATTGATTCAAAAAAGCTTACAAACGGTCTGTTGATATCGCCGGCTTTGGCGAGTGCTATTGAGAAAATTAAAGCAAAAACAATAATCGGAACCATATCACCGCTTGCAATAGATGCCAACGGATTTTTAGGAATAAAACCAAGTAAAATATTCAAAAGATTGCCACGTTGAGCCTCAATTGTTGCTGCAACCTGTGCCTGAATATTTGCCGCTGTATCCATATTAATATAATGCGCAGCGCCCAGCCCCGGTTTTAATAATAAAGCTAAAACGGCACCGATAACTACAGCCATAATAGTTATAATACCGTAGTAAAACACCATTTTGGTACCGAGTTTACTTATCTGCTTACTGTCACCGACACTTGTTATTCCTATTACAATAGCCGATATAACAAGCGGTATAACAACCATTTGAATCAACCTGATAAAAACCTGGCCTATAAACGTAAGAGTAGTCATAATTATCGGACTTGGTTCTTTATGAAGCCAAATACCAACAATAATACCTAACACAAGACCTGCAAAAATGTGCCAATTTCTCTTTAATCCCAGCCCAAGCGCAATCAACACTTGCATATGAAATTTCATGTACAAATCCTCTTCTATTCTAACTATAACTAGAATATTATATTATTTTTTTATTAAAAAGTAAAGATTTATTCGGATAATACACTCTCACCGGAGATTTTTTCACCTTTTATTATATACTTTGCATGTTCACTTTTCATAAGATGATTATCTACAAGAGAAAATGATTCCAGCCGCAAATCATTTATACCGGAAAACGTATTATCAGACAACCTTATAGTTACCGTATCAGTCAAGACCTTGTTATCATAAGGTGCTTTTTTTGAAAAAACTATAAGATTTCCTTCAACAGTTTTTACCGAAATATCGGCATTCGCCCCGCTAAACGGATTTGAGAGAGTAATTTTATCTCCGACCCTTGACAGATTCCATAAATCAGTACTTACCGGCTTAAATGTTCCGTAGCTGTTTGTATCTTCCAATTTTGCAGTCACTCTCCAACTTCCGAAAAAGGCTTTAGGAATATCGTTAATAGACACACCTGCATTAAGAACCATATCTTCTGCAAATACAATCGGTGACAGTACTAATATTAGCAGTATTAATAAAAATCTTTTCATAAACCTATTATAACAATATTTGACAAAAAGTCATCATCAAAATAAATCAGTATATAATATTAAATGTTAAAAACAAATTTTATATTATAAAACCGTATAAGAAACAGAAAGGCCGTAAAAAGCATTATTGAACCAAAAATAATTAATGTATTAGAAA
>CALUSF010000012.1 GCA_944323325.1 Candidatus Gastranaerophilales bacterium | reverse complement strand
ACCAGACGGACTTATTATATTCACCCCCGTCCGCAAATCCGCTATTCAATTGTCAGTTTTTAAGTTAAAACTAAACTTCTGCCGGCTATATTCCTAAAGCCCGCTTTTTTAGAATAACACATAAAGCTTTTTTTGCAAGAGTTTTTAATTGATGACATTATTTTAATATTCATTACGATTTTTTCATAAAATATTCAATCCAGCGTATCAAATCAGAAATTTCGTAAGGTTTAGGCAGGTATAAGTCAGCTCCTGCATTTAGAACGGATGTTTTGTCGTGTTCAGAGGTGGTTACTATAATTTTTGTGTTTACAAAATTAATCTGGTTCTTTAATTCTTTGCATAAATCCAGACCTGTCATGTCATCTCTTGAATCAATTATTAAAATTCCAGGCTGTTCGGAAGAAGTTTTATTTAAATCTTCTGTTACATCGTATCCCTGCAATTCTAAAGTTGTGCGTAAAAGTATTGATAAGGCTTTGTCGGGTTCGTTTATAAAGATACTGTTATTAGTTGTTTGCGGCTGTATTGATTTCTCTCCTGTTAGTTTAATTCTGTCAATTGCATAATTAGAGCCAGCTGGGATTTTAGCCAGTTCTTTTATTGAATACAGCCTGTCAATAAGTTCTTCCGGAGTATTGATAAGTTCATAATTATCAAGAATTCCCCCTATAAGAATGGATACAAAATTTGCTCTCATTCCGGCCATTCTGTCGCATTTTAGTAATGTATATCCGCGTTTTGCATCTTCTTGCGAATAAAATTTCGGAGCTACAGTATCAAAAGCAAATGTCAGAAATGCTGCCATTTTTTCCGCGCTATAAGGATTGGTTATGATTATAAAACTGTTTTCATTGAGTTGTCCCAGAAAATCATTTATATCTAATGTAGACTTTGTTATTGCAACAATTGTTTGAATTAATTTATCTCCTGCAATATCAGAATATACGCTTTTATAACTGTTTAAATTTTCGACTCCCATTAGCAAAACAGCAGGCTTGTTTTCAGCATTTAGAAGTCGTTTTAAAGTCTTTGTAATATATTTTTTGTTTGGTAATAGGGTTTTATCATCTAAATTTGATTCTATATCGCGTCTTAAGTGAGCTTTAATTCTTATTTTGAATTCATCAATATTTACGGGTTCGCTTAGAAAATCGTCGGCTCCGCTTTCCAGTACATTTATTCTGTCCGTAGTATCAGCAGATTTTGAAAGTGCAAGAATTACCGGCCTTGTATTAAAGGTTAGGTCTCGCAGGCGACGGCAGAATTTATCCAGCTTTTCATCAATACTGTCTGATACGATAATCATATCAGGCTCGTTGTCCTGAATATATTTAAGAGCATTTTTTATATTTTTAAAGGCTGTGACAAAAGTTGAGCCGTCTTCTATACACTTTTTGTATTTTGTCGGCAACTCTTTTCTTTTATCAATAATCAAGACATTTGAGAGCATTTGAGAGCATCCTCCTGATTATAGAACGGAAATTGGAGTTCAAAAACAGTACCTTCATTTTCTTTGCTTTTGAACGATATTTTCCCGTTCATTTTTTCAGTTAATTTCTTGGTAATATAAAGTCCCAGGCCGTTGCCTTGTGTTTTGCTTGTTAAATGATTTTCCAGTCTGCTGAATCGTTTAAAAATTTTGTCATAGTCTTCTTGTTTTATCCCGACTCCGCAGTCTTGGACGCGAATAAAAACATTTTCTCCCGCAATTCCGGTAGAAACAGTAACCGTACTGCCGGGTTCAGAGTATTTGGCGGCATTGTCTATCAGATTAGTCATAATTTGCTGAAATTTATCTTCGTCTAATCTTGCGGGAGGTAAACTGTTATAAAAATTAAGTACAAATTTATGAGATTTATAATGTTCGGTAAATAGAGGAACTATTCTTTTTATACAGGAATTCACATCGACTTTTTTGAGAACCTGAAGACCCGCATTTTCTTTAGAAACGGTAAGTATATTTTCAACAAGATGTATGAGCCTGTTTGATTGTTCTTCAATAATGCCTATAAATTTTTTCTTATCATCGTCTTTTATTTTATCCCAAGAATTTAACAAAGTTTGAGAAAACCCTCTTATACTGGTAAGAGGGGTTCTCAATTCATGCGAAATTGTTGATATAAATTCGTCTTCTACGGAGTTCATTGTGGTATCCTATTCTTCAGCCATAAATTCTTTTTTTGCTTCTTCTATTGCATCGGAAAGAATGTCTAACTGATCAGGTGCGAAGGTAACGCCTTTTTTTGTCGGAAGCCAGGTTGCTCCGTCATCTGTTGTATAAAATATTCTCAAATTAAAATAACTCTTTCCTCTGTATTCGGAAATTGATATTTGTAATTGTTCCGTATCAGTTCTTTGTATGCTTGCTAACAATTTTGATTCTGCCATATTATTTTCTCCTTTATTTATAATTAATAGTCCAACCGTCTGCAACAACACGTGCAGTGCAGGATTTTCCGTCTGTTATATTGTCATTGGTACAGTTTACTGTATAGTCATCCAGACCAAAAGGTTCCATTTTCCCGTTATTTTTTAAATAGAATACGAACAAATCTTGTCCGAAAGCATTAGGGGCGTTATCTTGTCCGTTAGCATCTATATATACTGTTGCTATGTAGTTATCATAATCATCATTATTGGCTAACTCTTCCGGAACAAAACATACATGGGCAGGTGTTTTTTTGCTCTTATAAAGTTGATGGCTGCTTATATCAGAAGCTTCTGAATTCATAAAATCTCCGTTATATGATGAAGCACTTATTGTAATATCGTCATCAGCCTCTTCCAAGTCCATATATGTATATCCAATCTCTCCGATATTAGCTGCAATTGAATTATCTGAGCTTCCTGCCGGATTTGGAATATCTGACGCCTTGATTACGGATAAAACATCTGTCAGGCAATTATCTTCCGCATTTGTATTGGCCTTTTGTATAATATCTGCACATCCGGATTCTATTTGTTCTACGACGCGGGCTAAATTAATACCGACTGCAGCATCATAAAAATGATTAGTTATTCGAGGTAGTATAACAGCGGCAATAATTCCAACAATACCTAAAGTGACAAGTATTTCCGCGAGAGTGAATCCATTTTCTAATTTTTTCATAATAAAGCTCCGTTTAGACTACTATTTTGATTATATCATATCATTTATAAATGTTAATAATTTGTCTAATAATATTATTTGGGGTATGATAAAAATATGAATACGGGGAAGATTGTCGTTGTAGATGATGAAAAAATTGTAACTTCCGCTTTTAAAACTCTTTTAAAAGTTGAAGGATTTTCTGATGCACATTTTTTTAACAGCCCCTGTGAAGCTATTGACTTTTTGAAAAAGAATATTCCGGATTTAGTTATTTCGGATTTTATAATGCCTGAGATGAACGGCTTGGAATTCTTAAGCGAAGTTAACAAGTTATATCCTGAAGTCAGTAAAATTTTATTAACGGGGTATGCCGATAAAGAGAATGCCATAAAGGCTATAAATGAGATTGGCTTATACAGGTATATAGAAAAACCGTGGAATAATGATGATTTAATTATTAATATTAAAAACGGTATTGAGCGAAGTTACCTTTTAAACGAATTGAGGAAAAAAATAACGGAGCTGGAGGCTGCCAAAAAAGAACTTGAAAAATATTCACATAACCTTGAGCAGATCGTAGATGAAAGGACTGCGGATTTAAAACAGTCAAATGCAAAACTGGAAGGCATTGTTAATTATTGTGCCGATGGTATTCTGATTGTTAATCAAGACGGTATCATAGAGCAATTGAATCCGGCATGTGAGAATCTCATAGGGCTGATAAATACAAAAATATTAAATACATCTATAGATGATTACTTATTTAGCAGTAAAACATTTGTCTCAAAAGAATTACATAAGTCGGAAAACCGCGATATTCTGTTGAGAGATTTTCATGTCAAAAATCCTTTAAGCAATGCAGAAACGCCTGTAGAGGTGAGTTTCGCGTGTATAAATCAAGATGAAGAGTTTAAAAGGTTTGTAGGTGTAATAAGAGATGTAACCGAGCAGAAAAAAGCTGATAAATTAAGAGATGATTTTATTGCAACTTTGACCCATGATTTGAGAACTCCGCTATTGGCAGCTATACAAACGTTAACTTTTTTCCTGGATGGAGCTTTAGGTAAGCTGGATGATAAACAGAAACTGCTTTTAGCTACAATGCAGAAGAGTAATGAAGACCTTTTGGGTTTGGTTAATGCGTTATTGGAAGTTTATAAGTACGATGCTGATAAATTGACATTAACGAAAACTGATTTTAATGTATTTACGCTTGTAGAACAGGTTTATAATGAGCTTAAGCCTCTTGCGGATTCTAAAAATATGGATTTTTCTATTTTATGTTCTGACAGAGATTTAGTAATCAATGCGGACAGAAGTGAAATTCGCCGTGTAGTATGTAATCTCTGCGGAAATGCCATAAATTATACCCACGATGGCGGTAAAGTCACTGTAACTATCAAAAATGAAGGGTGTGATTTTATATTCTCGGTTTCAGATAATGGCTGCGGAATTCCTCAGGAAGATATTCCGAATATGTTTCAGCGATTCTCGCAGGGAACAAGTCGAAAACGTTCTACCGGTACCGGCTTAGGTTTATATCTATCAAGACAGATAATAGAAGCACATGACGGAAAAATTTGGCTCGAGAGTGTACTTAATAAAGGAAGTGAATTCTCTTTTCTGCTGACGGATTGCGTAGTTAGAGATAATACCGGAGATAAAATTGAATCAAAAGAGGGAAGTTTAGTATGATAAAAGTTCTTTTAGTAGAAGATCATGAGTTATACAGGATGGGGCTTTCCATGCTGCTTGATAATGCGGATGGTATTTCTTTGATTGCGGAAGCTTCAGACGGTTTGGACGGTATAAAAAAGGCTCGTGAGACAGGTCCTGATGTTATCCTAATGGATATAGGCCTGCCGGAAATCGACGGAATTGAAGCAACTCAGAGAATTAAAGATTTTAATCAAAATGTAAAAATTTTGATATTTACATCTCGAGACAGTGAAAATGATGTGTTTGAAGCTTTTAAAGCCGGTGCGGACGGTTATATTATGAAGGGCGCAACACCCGAGCAGACAATTTCCGCAATTAAATCCGTATACGAAGGTATAGGCTGGATTGATCCAAATATTGCCAAGATGGTGTTTTCTAACTTACAGCGGCCCGTACAAAAAACTGTTGTAAACTCCGAGTTTAAACGCGGATCTAACGCATACGGACTTACGGAAAGAGAATTGGATGTTTTGGAACTTATGGTAGAAGGCTTATCTAATCCCCAGATTGCGGATAAGCTTGTGATAACTAAAGCTACAGCAAAGGCTCATGTCCACAGTATTTTACAGAAACTTTGCGTGTCATCAAGAACCCAGGCAACAGTAACTGCGATGAAAGAGGGACTTGTTTAATGTTGGAAGCGTTAGCCGGCATATATATGGCAATGAAGATTCAGTTCACTCAGATGAAATATCCGTTTATGAAACGTCAAGATAGGGTTGTTGCTGAGACTATTTATAAAAATGAGATTGATAAAGTCGGAGAAAAAGAGAAGTACGAAAAGAGCAAACTTCCTGAATCCGGATATATGACTGTTGCAGAGTATGAAGAAAAATCAAGAGCAAAAACCAAAAAAGAAATAAATGCTAAATTATTGACGGAAGCTGAAATACCTAAGGATTCCAATATGGTTTATATACCTCAAAAAAGGTTTAAGCTGGTAAAATATAATGATCCGGTCGGTAGCCCGGAGCTTACGTTACCCAGAAAGTTGAATTTTGACCGGCAGATTAATGCGCAAGGTATTGTATCAGGTGATTTTACAAAACTTGTTTATTCTGCGGTATATTATTACGCGGAGGCCGATTGTACAAGCTGTGATTTGTATCTGATAAATTTGGATTCTTCGTTGAGTGATATGGAAAAGGTAAAAAAGGCAAATATTTTAAATCGTGTAAATAAACCTCTCATATCTACCGATAAAGATATTGATACAAAGTTTGTATTCCGGACGTTGACTCCGATTGATTTTTCTACGGATAATAAAAAGCTTGCCGTAAAAGAAAAAATCGGATACAGGCATGACGGAATATGGGAAACAAACTTGTGGGTATATGATTTTGAGACAAAAGAAGCAAGAAAACTTCCTCAAATAAGAGAAGCTATCGTAAACTACTGGGCAATGTCAGGCGGTGTCGATTTTGATGAAAAACGCTGGGATATATACCCGATGGGGTTTGATGCGAATAATGATGAGAGAATTATTGTATGCGCGTATGCGTATACCGGTGATGTCCCGAAGTTTCTTGGGACATGGAGTATTGATGTATACGGAGAAAATTCAAAACTTGAGGCTCTTGACGGTTCCGCAGTTCCGGTTGCAATAATCGGTTATAGATTGGCGGAAGACTCTGAAGTTATACCCGCTTCTGAAACGGAATTTGAGGCCAAACGCGCGAAAGAAATTGAAAAGGATAAAGAACAAGAGGCCCAAAAAGCTGAAAATTTTGAAAAGAAAATGAGAAAACTTGAACATGAACGTAAATTAAATCAAATGGATATGGAAACTTTGATTAAGATAAAAGAAAGACAACGGTATTTGAAGGAAAATTATAAAAAGGGTGCTGACGGATTAACGGGCAGCTAAAATTTTTAAGTAAAAAACAAAATCCCGAAAAGTTTTAACTTTCCGGGATTAATTGTGATATGTACTTAGATTATCCTAAAACATCTTCAAGGTCACCTAAGATACCTTCGTGGTTACCGCCGCAATTGCATTCACAAGTTACCTTGCCTGTAATATCAACCGTTATATTATGGTCTTTAATTGCAGCCAGAATCTCATCAAGTTTTGACATTAATGCCGTATCATCATATGTTGAATCCTTAATGTTATTAAGAATATTTATAATTGTATCCATTTTACTCAAGATTTCCTTGTCATTTGAAGTTGAAATATTCTTAAATTCATTTAATGCATTCAAAATGGCTTCTGTTGTAGCATCACTCTGATTCATATGAGCAAGAATTTCATTTTTTGCTCTTTCGATTGTCAGATTGATAACGTCCATTTTTCCGTCGATATCTTCGAGCAATCCGTTATTCTTAGAAGTCAATTCTAACAACTTACTTAGCATTTTTTCAAGAGATGAGAGATCTACATTACCAGAACCGCCGTCTCCAATCTTGATATTGGCAATAGCTTCAATTATAGCCTTTGCACTTGCTTGTTGATTTGCGTCCATAGTATCTAATTTAGCGAGGACCTTATCAAGTAATGCCATAATTGCTTTACCGTCATTAGTGCTGTTATTGGCAACTTCCAATATTTGAGTTAACTTACCGGATATATCAATACCGAGCTTATTAATTGCTTCAAGAATTTGATTACCGAGGTCTTTACCCTCTTCGCCGTATTCTTCGATAGTTGCTTGAATTTTAGCGAGTAATTGCGCGATTGCATCGAGTTTTGCCGAATCATTGACGATAGCTTCAAGAATTGCTGTTAATGCTTCCGATGATTGAACTCCAAGGTCGGCAAGTATTGCAAGAACCTGTTTCTGGAAGTTTTCATCTTGAGCCTGAATTTTGGCTAATAACTGGTTAGTTGCATCAATTTTGTCACCATTCTTACTGATAGCATCAATAATTGCTGCGATATCTTGTTTTGTGATTTCACTTGAACCGAATTTGTTAAGCATTTCAATAATTTTATTTAACAGTTCATTAGTTTTTGATGCATCTACTTGATTATTTTGGACAAGTTGTAGAATTACGTTCAGAGTATTTTTTATCTCTTGATCATTTTCATACTGTTTGTTTATAAGATCAATAGCCGAATTTACCTGATCAATAAGCGTATCAACCTTGTCTCCGACTTCTTTTATTGCATTAAGTATTTCAATAAGTGTTTCCAGCTGTGACATATCTGTTGCATCAATATTTGCAAGCAGTGCTTTTATTTGATCTAATGTCATATTACTGTCTTTTTGTAAAGTAATCTGATAATCCTGATTATTGAGAATTTCTGTAAGTAAATCTTTTAATGATTGAATTTGATCTTTCATTTCATCCAATGACAAGTTACCGTCTACAACTGCATTATAGATATTTTGAAGCTCTGTAGTTATATTTGAATTACTAACATTTATATTGTTTACAAGCTCATTAAGAGCGTCCACTGTATTTTTAATATCTTTTAGTACGTTTAAAATTTCAGTATTTTGCGTATTATTTTCTTCTAGGTCTGTTTGTATTTGTTCTAGATATTTATTGTTTTCAACAAGAAGGTCAATTACCATTTGCACTGCATTGCCAAGACTTTCAACATTTTTATTAAGGTGTTGTATTTCTTTATATAGTTGCTCTAAGGTTAGTTGATTCTGAAGAAAGGCATCAAGTATTTTATCCATAGAATCAAATTTCAATATAGCTTCTTGGTTTTGGTTAATATTATACTTTTCACAGCTTGTTAGCATGGATAATACTCCAAGTCCTGTTCCGAATCTAAAAATATTTTTAGCTACGTCTTGAATCCCTTCTTTGTTTTTATGGACCCATCCAGTGGCATCAGATATATTACCTTTTACCCAGTCTGTTATTTGATCCCATGTGCTTTTTTCCTCATTTTTTTGTTCTGACAAATACCTTTCAACGCGAGATTCCTGTCTGCCATCGGTATGTTCCGGCCCGTCTATTTCAGAGTTGCTGGCACTGCTGAATCTGAAACTTAAAGCTGTATTTAATTCTTCTTGCTCTTTAGGTGTTAAATTACCTAATCCCAGTCTTTTAAGTTCTTCTGCATCAATTTTACCGTCATTCAAGAAAGCATCTGCAATTTGCATATACTTCTCTGAATTAAGTATTTTGTTAACATCAACCATTTGTATTACTCCTTTCTTTAATTTTCGTAACAATACAATCCTACTTTGTTATGGTTAACGGCATTTTTTTGAAAAACTTTAGGATTTTTATAATTATTGTTACAAAAATTTACAAAATTATCTGTATTGTGCTCTCGTGTTATGTTTTATAAAAGTATTTTTCAGGAATAAAATTGTCTGTTTGTAAACAGAATGTTACAAACAGACATATATTTTTTTTAATATTTAGCGCTAAAATTGAATATTTATCTTAGTAAACGGGAACATCTATGGGGTTAAGAAGTTTTACGGTTAATACATCGCCTTTATTAATATAAACATCTTGTCCTTTTCTGAACATATCGGCAACGCTGTCACCTATCCAATATCCAACACCCCCGATAAACCCTCCTATTGCGCATATAGGAGTTGTTAAATACTGGATTCCGGGCGCAGAATCTCCGGCACTTAATCCATAATTAGTAGCATTTTTAGTTATTTCAACAGCCCTGTCATAATTTTTCTTAACAGCTTCTCCGTAGCCTAAATTTTTGTATAGTGCTCCGTCAAGATAGATATTTTCAAATTGGCAAACAGCCATATCCAAAGGGATTTGTCTTCCGTTAGGGGTAACAACATGGTCAAAATCAAGATAGAGCTTTGCACCTCTTGAGAATCTTTTTGCCGTATTAACTTTGGAAACACTGCCACGGACAACGGAGCCTGTCGGAAGAATAACATTTGCATCCGTAGATAATTCGTTCCTTAAGGTTGCTGTGAAAGAATCTCCTTCGCTCCCGGAAAAAGTACTTACCTGCTGCAAGAATTCTAACTGAAAAACTGTGCCGGCAGGTATTCTTTTAGTTCGCGCATCAGCTTTAAATGATGCTGCAAAACCGGTATTTGTTATAAATAATAGTGTAATAATCAATGCAAAAATTTTTTTCATCGTTCTCTCCTCCGATTATTTCTTGTAGATTGTACCATAGAAATTATAGTTAATACAAGAGGTAATATACTCTTCGGTTAAAGAGTTGATAATATTTTCTTATAAAATATCGTTTTTTTCTGACGATAATAAATTTATTTCTTGGGTATTTTGCGGTTTGCATCTTTTTATCATATTAGATGCTGCAAATGCTGTAAACGGAACGCATATAACTATTGCAATACTTCCGATTAATGCCGAAGCGGTTTCTGTCACGACCTGATTTAAGTTAATAAATTTTTGTAAATCAATATTTCCGGCAAGCAGAAGCAGGGGTAATGAGCCGCCGAGATATACTAAAATTAAAGTATTTGCCATTGTGCCAATAATGTCCCGCCCTACATTCATTCCTGAAACAAAAAGCTCTTTAATAGTTTTTGTATTATCAAGGACGAATATCTCGTTTATTGTGCTTGCAATTGACATTGCTACATCCATTACGGCGCCTAAAGTCGCTAAAACGATTGTGGATATAGTGATGTGTATAAAATCTAACTCAGGATGTGCCGTATAAAGAAACATTGAATTTTCTCCCGTGAATCCGGTGAGATGTGCCGTAAACATAATTATATAGGATAGTAATGCCGCAAATGCAAGACTTAAAACTGCGCCTATTGTTGCGGATGTGCTTTTGGGGTTAAATCCTCCCACCAGATACATTGTAACAGCTGTTGAAATTATACATACCGCAATTGTTAGTATTAAGGGGTTTAGTCCCATAAGAATCAGCGGGGAAAGCACATGTGTTATTAAAAGTACTGTAAAAACAATCGACACAAGGCTGTACAGGCCCTTCTTTTTACCTATCCAAATCAAAAGCCCGCAAAAGATTACGGAAAGCCAGGCAAGTGTACCGGAGCGCTTTATATCCTCGATAGAATATTCTATCCCGTTACCGTTATCTTCCGCATGCAGTATAACCCGCATATTTTTCTTTAAATTTATATCATAATAAGGGTTTCCGGTTAACATATTGTCCAGTTCTACCGTTTCGCCTTTAAATTCTCCGGTAAGGATTTTAACCAGTGCTGTTTGTTTTGTTTGGGTTATTGAATTGTCGTCAATATCAATGTATTCGACATTTTGAATAACTCCGGTTTGTGAAGGTAATATTCGTGTTTCATCTGCTAAAGCAGGCAGCATAAGAAAAATAGAGACTAAGAAAAGAAAAAATTTTTTCATAAAATTTCCTCAAATAATTTTGTTTGCTCGGAAGGTATTCTTTTTCCAAGGTGCCTGTAACCCTCGGGAGAGACTTTTCTGCCTCTGGGAGTTCTCTGCAATAAGCCGGCCTGAAGTAAATACGGCTCGCAAACGTCTTCAATTGTACGGACATCTTCGCTTAATGCTGCGGCAATAGTTTCAACCCCGACCGGGCCGCCGTCGTATTTTTCGATTATCAGATTCAAAAGGGCCCTGTCAGTTGTATCAAGTCCGAATTCATCAATCTTCAATGCATCTAAAGATTCATTGGCTACATTTTTATCGATTTTTCCGTCATACTTTACGAGCGCAAAATCTGATACACGTTTTATCAGTCTGTTTGCGATTCTCGGTGTCCCGCGTGAACGCAGCGCGATAGCTTCCGCTCCGTCAGGAGTTATATCAATTTCAAGTATTTTTGCTGTTCTTTTTACAACACTTGCTAATTCTTCAACCGTATAAAATTCCAGCCTGTGAATAATACCAAACCTGTCTCTTAAAGGACTTGATAATTCTCCGGCCTTTGTTGTTGCGCCTATCAGGGTAAATTTAGGCAGAGGAATTCTCAGAGTTTTTGCGGTCTGGCTCTTTCCTGTTGTCATATCAAGTGTAAAATCTTCCATTGCCGGATACAAAATTTCCTCAGCAACTTTATTGAGCCGGTGAATTTCATCAATAAATAAAATCTCACCGCCCTTTAAAGACATTAAAATTCCTATAATATCTCTGGGCCGCTCAAGAGCCGGAGCTGAAGTTATGCGGATTTCAACTCCCATTTGTGCCGCAATAACTCCGGCGATTGTGGTTTTGCCTAACCCCGGAGGCCCGTAGAATAACATGTGATCCAGCGTTTTGTCTCTGCGTTTTGCAGCTTCCAGCGTGATTTTAAGAGTTTCTTTTAAGGCGCTTTGCCCGATATAACTCTCAAAATCCTTTGGTCTTATGCTGTTTTCAAACGTATTATCGTATTCAATTGTTTCGGATTTGATTATAGGATTCTTTTTTTCTTTTTTAATAAATCCCTCATCGTCAGAAAATATAGCCATACTTAAATACTAGCATAAAACATCAGCAAACTCTATTTGTATACATGCCTTTTAAATAATCTCTTATGTTATTGAAAGTTACTTTTAAAAGGTAATTGACGGATTCTTTTGTATTATAAGCCAGATGTGGGGTTATAATAACATTTTCCATATTAAATAGTTCGCGTGTAACAGCGGCGGCTTCCGCACAATGAGAGTCAGGATTGCTATACGCTTCTTCAGGATTATCTTTGTTAAGAATTTCGCACTCCAAAACGTCTAATGCAGCACCGCGAACCTTTCCTGATAAAATATTTTCGTACAGAGCTTTTATGTCTAAAAGCTCTCCCCTTGCCGTGTTTACTATATATACACCGTCCTTCATCTGCTTAAACTCTTCTGCTCCTATTATATGATAATTATCGCCCGTATAAATAAGGTGAAGCGAAATAATGTCGGACTCCCGCAAGAGTTCCTCGAGAGTAACAAAATTGCAAAATCCGTTTAGTTGCGGATTTTGCATGTAAGAATGAATCATAACATTCATACCGAAGAAATTGGCGATTTTAGCTACTGCACTGCCTATTTCGCCGCATCCGATAATCCCGATTTTCAGGTTGTTTAATAATCTGCCTTCGCTTTGCTCGTAGTTAATATTGTGCTCTTTCATTGCTAACATTGTAGGCATAAGGTTTCTTATTAAGGCTATAATTAGACCGAATGCATATTGGGCAACAGCAGATTCTCCGTATTGTTCTACATTTAATACGGCAATATTATGATTAACACAATAGTTTAAATCAATATGGTTGTATCCGTATGATCTGGTTGCAATAACTCTTAAATTTTTAAACTGCGACAGGACATGTTCTGTTAAGTTTGATGTCCTGAAAATACTGATAACGACCGTATCTTCCTTTTGTTCGTTATTTAATATAGTGTTGTCGTTCAATGGTTCGTTAAAAAATGTTATATTAAAATCCGTAAGTTTATTTTTTTCGAAAAATTCTTTCTCTGAATCTCTAAAATCAAACATTAACATCTTCATAGCTTAAAATTCTCCTTTTTATTTTAAGTATGAAGAGTAATAAAATTTTATCTATTCTACAAACAGGCAGTATAAATAATTAAAAAAATCAGGATAACCGAAGTTACCCTGATTTTCAAACTTTTTAAAAAAGCTTATTTTACAAGTTCTTTAAAGTTTTTACCTGCAGAAAATGCGGGAACTGTTTTAGCAGCGATTTTTAATTCTTTTCCTGTTTGCGGATTTCTGCCGATTCTTGCAGCTCTCTTACGAGCTTCCCAAGTACCAAAACCTACTAAAGTAACTTTTTTGCCTTTAGCAACTGTTTTTTGGATAATTTCTAAAGTTGCAGACAATACATCAGAAGATACTTTTTGAGAAAGTTTTGTCTTCTTTGAAATTTCTTTGACCAATTCTTCTTTGTTCATGATAAATCTCCTATACACTCTTACTCTCTTATGTGCGTCATTACTGACTTGACCACATATTATACATCCCATTATACACATTGTTCAAATTTTTGCAAGTATTTTTTCTAAAATTTACAATAATATTAGAATATTCAGCTTTTCGTTACGAAACTTCATAAAACTTTACATTTAAACTTAATGGGCTATAATTATGTTGTAGTGTTTAAGAAAGGAGAATGCTTATGTGGGAAAAAGATATTAATATCCATGAAGTTCGTGAAATACGAACAAGAACATGCGTTTATTTTGGCTGTGGTGCAATAAATAAGATTAATGATATTGCAAAAGATTTTAAGCAAAGGAATTTGGATAAAGTAATTGTAATGAGCGGGCGGAACGCTTATAAAGCAACCGGTGCTTGGGATGTAGTAGAAAAAGCTCTTAAAGAGAACGGAATCGGGTACGTAAATTATGACGGTGTTACACCTAATCCTACAACAACAGCCGTCAATGAGGCTGCTAAAATAGCAAAAGATTTTGGTGCAAAAGCTGTTATTGCAATAGGAGGCGGCTCTCCTACCGATGCAGGAAAATCTGTAGCGATTTTGCTTAAGTATCCGGAAAAAACGGCAAACGATATTTACGAATTTACTTTTGCTCCGTCAGAAGCGGCACCGATTGTTGCTATTAATTTAACTCACGGAACCGGTACTGAGACAAATCGTTTTGCGGTTGTAACAATTCCCGAAAAGGAATACAAGCCGGCTATAGCTTATGATTGTATTTATCCTGTTTATGCAATTGATGACCCGTCTTTAATGGTTAAATTATCTCCAAAACAGACGAGATACGTATCAATTGATGCCGTAAACCATGTTGTAGAGGCTGCAACGTCAACTGTGACATCACCGTATGCAGTTACTTTGGCAAGAGAAGTTATAACTCTTGTCGGTGAATATTTGCCTAAAGCTATTGAAAACCCTGAGGATTTGGAAGCAAGGTATTATTTAGCTTATGCTGCAATGCTGGGCGGCGTATGTTTCGATAACGGACTGCTTCATTATACACATGCTCTGGAACATCCTTTGAGCGCAGTAAAACCGGAATTGTCTCACGGGTTGGGGCTTGCAATGCTTTTACCGGCTGTAGTTAAAAATATTTATTCTGTCAAGGAAGAAACTCTGAAATATATATTGGAGCCGATTACAGGTTGTATAAATTCTGCGGACGAAGCTTCTTCAAAGGTATATGAGTGGTTAAAATCTGTAGGAGTTTCTTCAAAGTTAAAAGATGAGGGTTTTTCGGAAGCTGATGTACCAAATCTTGTAAATCTTGCTTTTACAACACCTTCTCTGGACGGTTTGCTAGCAATAGCGCCTACTAAAGCAACAAAGGAAGCTGTAGAGGAAATATACAGAAATTCATTATAGAATATATCTAAAATTTTATAACAGACTTTTGGGTTGCACCAAAAGTCTGTTTTTATTACAATTATTTTGTGGGAAAGAAATATTATTATGTTGATAGTCCGCTTTATAAAATAGAGTGTACTGCAAGGATATGTAAAAGATATTTTAGTTTATTCTTTAAGGAGAAGTTTTCTGAATTTGATTTGACAGAAGGTGAGTTCTGTATTATGGATACAATTGTAAGAAGTCCAGAAATTACTCAGATTGAGTTAGCAAGGCTATTATGCAAAGGCAGGGCTCATATTACGCAAATGCTCAGTTCTTTAGAATCTAAAGGTTTTGTTGAGCGAACCCAAAGTATTAAAAATTCGCGTCATGTCAGGTATACGGTTCTTACACCTTCCGGCACAAAAATATATAATTTTATATGTGATAAGATAGAGGAGAATTTTGAGCAAATGTCTGTGTACTTAGAAGGAAAAGAGGCTTTGCTTATGGAAATTTTAGACGGTATAAAAAATATTATTACAAAAGGTGAAAATATAAGTTTTGAATAAAGTTATGTTTATGTAATAATATTTTTTGTCGATTTACTTTTTTGTTACGTTTGACAATAAAATGGGCGTTTGGCGCAGTTGGTAGCGCATCTGAACGACATTCAGAGGGTCACAAGTTCGAGTCTTGTAACGCCCACCATTTATTTTTAAGGCAATTTTTTCCTATAAAAATACTTTATATAAATAAGGGAATTTATAAGGAGAATTTATGCCGGGCGAAAATATAAAATATAATATTTCATTGAATTCTTTCCAGAATTTGGATGGCAGTAATTTAACTATTGGCGGACTGGAAGAAAAGGCCGTTTTTAAAAATGTTTCTGTCGGAACATTTTTTGGATTTGGCACTGAATTTGACGGAAACCCTAAACTTATTTTTGATTTTAAAGGCTCTTTAAATTATTGTGACAATTTAAATCAAAATTTACGTGTAAGAAATACTTTTGGCGGCGGAACTGCAACAACTCAAATCAGATATTCTCCCGTAAGCGTTAATGTTCCTATAAACGATGATGGGCTTAGTTTTTATGCAAACCCGCATTATTCTGGAAAATACGATTATAAAAATTCCTCTTGGACGCATAGTGCCGGAGTTTTTGCAGGAGTAACCAAAAAATTCGCTAATACTTCTTTATCTCTTGAGGCGCAGCGTTATAATTTGCAGGATATAAAGGATAATTCAGGGAAAAACTGGAGCATAAATGCAATTTTAAGCTATGAATTTTAAAATTATGCAGTAGTTTGTAAAATTGACTAAATTTCTAGCCTCAAGCACATAGTCATGTAGTCCATGGTAGTATTAAGGTAATTTAACCGATTTTTTGTTTGTGTTTTGTTTAATTATGTAAAAATTTTTATCTTTGTAGTGACAAGAAGGCATGATTCATATATTATTGTAAATGTATAGAGGGAAAAAAGGAGTTTGGGCTCGTGGTTGATAAGAAGATTGAAACGGTTAATCCTATAGAGAGTACATTTTCAAGAGATAATGACGCTTTTACGGCACTTTCAACTTCGGCATTGCTCGCTAAAAGTTCAGTTCCTTATTCTCACCGCAGAATTGCGGATAATTACGTTATAATTAAACGCGTGTACCGTTTTCAGGCAGTTCAGAGCAGGATTACAAATGCTGAACTGCAGCTGCTTAAAAAATATGATTTTAATACTTTAGAATTTTCGACGATAAAACAAATTAATGAAGAACTTTCTTATCTTAAAAAGTGGTCAACATCAGGTAATGAACTCTTGAGAAAAGATGCAGACAATTTACTTCAGATAAGATGTAAAGAGTTAAAATATATCGTTGCAAGCAGATATGCGACTGTTACTAACGAAATATATAACGGTTATAAAGCATTAGAAAAATATTTTGAAGAGATTTCTAAATTTTATTCTCCGATTAGTTAATAGCAATTTTATTTTTTACGTGTTTTGTTATAACCGGAAGGTTGTAGCATGAATATAAGTCCTGTAAAATTTAATGATGTAAGTACAAATAAAACCAGTTTCGGGCATGGTAATCCTTGGTCAGACAGTCCATATTCGGTAAAAGAGCGGACAATAATTGCAGGTACTACCGCCTTAGGTGTTGTAGGCAGTTTGGCTATTCTCGCTAAAAGCGCAAAGTATTCTTTAAATCCCGCCAAAATGTTTAAAAATTTCAAAGGCAGTTATATCCATAAGGCTCCTTATGATGAAAAAGAAATTATAACAATAGGTGCAGGATCTTGTCTTGGAGGGCTTGCTGGCGGCTATATTGTTGATAAGAATCCTGAGAATAGAAAAGCTAAGCTTCGGGAAACATTGATGCAGATTGCAAATATTTCGATACCGATTATTTTTGTTGTAAGATTTGCAAAAGGGGCGAAATATCTTGGACAGAAATTTTTTGAAAAAAATAAAAATGTGGAAAATGCACGTACAAAAGTTTATAAAGCAACCGGTGCTATTGCCGGAATTTTTGCCGGTGTTTTTGTAAGTAATGTAATAGCGAATAAAATTAACGAATTAATATTTAAAAAGGGTAAAGGGCGTCCGGTTCAACTAAGTGATTTTTCAGCCCACTTGGATGATTTTTGTATGGCGGCGAGACAAATTGACGAAACGAACCCGTTAATTCATAAGGTTACAATGTGTATTCCGCTTGCATTAATGGTTGCCGGTAATGAAGTCGGGAACAAAACCCTTCATGAACATCCCCGTGAAAAAAGGCGGTAAAGTATATACGACAACTTTATCGCCCCGAAATTTCTCATACTCCCAAAGTTTCAAATTAAATTAAGCAAGCCCGAGAGCTTTTCTGTACCAAGAAAATGATTCCAATTCAGTACCGTTGAAAGTTGTTTTAATTTGTTGTCTTTTTAAGTAGTTTTCAAATTCATCGTTGAATGCAGATTTAACTGTTTTTGTTTCTTTAGAGATTATTTTCATATCAAAGTCTCCTATATTAGTAACACACATATATAAAATTTCAAGCTGGTTTAGATAATCAGTTAAATTTCTACACATTTTCTATATGAGTTTATTTTAACATAAAAAGCCATGCTCTGCAACGCAATTGTTACGAATTGTAAGCTGTTTTTCAAAAAATTATCCAAAAGAATTAGGAGTATATAATTACAAAGAATGTTTCAATATATTTACACATAATTGATTTAGAGCTTTGTTTAAGTTATCTTGTATAAGTAATAAGCCAGTTAGGAGTATAGGGAATGTATAATGTTGCAATAATAGGTGCCGGACCAGCGGGGATATTTACAGCTCTGGAGATAGTTAAGCTGCGTCCCGAATGGAAAATTGTTTTAATAGAGAAAGGGCAAAAGATTGAGAACAGAAAGTGCCCTATAAGAGAAGGTTCTCCAAAGTGTGTTAACTGCAAAAAATGCGGTTTATTGTGCGGCTGGGGCGGTGCAGGTGCGTTTTCTGACGGGAAATTAACATTAACTCCTGACGTTGGCGGTCATTTGGTTGACTATATGAGCAGAGAAAAAGTTGAAGAACTTATCAAATACGCTGACGATATGTATTTGGAACACGGTGCAACTGATGAAGTTTTTGGTACCGATATGGAAGTTTTTCGTGAAATAGAGCGTAAGGCTGTTCTTGCGGAACTTAAATTGGTTCATTCTCCTGTAAGACATTTGGGAACGGAAAGAAGTTTGCACGTATTAAAGCACATGCAGGATTATTTGGCGGATAAAGTAACAATTCTGAACAACGTATCCGCAAAGAGTCTTATTGTTGAATGTGAACAGGTTAAGGGGATTGTGCTGGATAACGGTGAGACAATAAGAGCTGAATATACAATCATTGCACCGGGAAGAGAAGGTGCTGATTGGCTTACACACGAATTTGCGGAAAATAAAATCGGTATGGTAAATAATGCGGTAGATGTCGGCGTAAGAGTAGAGCTTCCTGCACCTGTATTTGCACCGTTGACGGATAAGTTATACGAATCAAAACTTGTATATTACTCTCCTACTTTCGGAGACGAGGTTAGAACGTTTTGTATGAATCCTAACGGTGAAGTTGTGCAGGAAAATTATAACGGAATCGCAACAGTAAACGGGCACAGTTATGCAAACATAAAAACAAATAATACGAACTTTGCACTTCTTGTAAGCAAAAAGTTTACGGAGCCGTTTAAAGAGCCTATTGCGTATGGTCAGCATATTGCAAGTCTCGCTAATATGCTTGCAGGCGGTATTCTGGTACAAAGATTCGGGGATTTGCTGGAGGGGAGACGTTCAACTCCGGACAGAATTAATTCCAGTATAATTACACCGACTTTGGCTTGTGCAACGCCGGGCGATTTAAGCCTTGTAATACCGTACAGACAAATGAAAAGTATTATAGAGATGCTTTTTGCGCTTGATAAAATAGCACCCGGAACTGCTTCCAGATATACACTTCTATATGGTATAGAGGTTAAATTCTATTCTGCCAGAGTAAAGCTTACAAATGAACTTGAAACAGAGGGCGTAAAAAACCTGTTTACGATAGGCGACGGGGCCGGTGTAACAAGAGGCCTAATTCAAGCTTCCGCATCAGGTGTTTACGTAGCAAGAACAATTTGCGCAAGATAGTTTTTGTGCTGTATTTACCGCCAATCCGTAATATGATAAAATAATTCATATGGACGGTGTAAATCAGGAATATTTAAATAGTCTTAAAACAAAAGTTCATAACAAGATTGAGAATCTTGATTTGTATCAGTTTAAAGGTAGCGTTTCCAAACTAGTCGGACTTACGGTAGAAGTTAAGCTGCCGGGACTGAAAATAGGCGACTTATGCTATATAGAGGCTGCGACCGGAGAGAAAAAACCTGCGGAGGTTGTAGCATTTAAAGGCGATGCGGCTCAATTGCTTTTGCTTTATGACGGAGCCGGTATCGGTCAGGGAAGCCTTGTTCAAACAACAGGCCGGCCAATTATAATTCCCGTCGGAGATTTCCTTCTTGGCAGGTTAATAAATCCTATGGGAGAGCCGATTGACGGAAAACCTCTTAACACTGAAGGCGCAATTTGGCGTCCGGTAGAAGGTCCGCCGCCGGGACCGTTTGAAAGACCTATTATTACCGAGATGTTTTCAACCGGTGTACGGGCGATAGATTCATGCTTAACTTTCGGGTGCGGTCAGCGTATGGGTTTATTTGCAGGCTCCGGAGTCGGGAAAAGTACTCTTCTTGGTATGATAGCGAGGAATTCGGATGCCGATGTCAACGTAGTTGCCCTAATCGGAGAACGCGGAAGAGAAGTTAAAGAGTTTGTAGAAGACGCTCTTGGGCCTGAGGGTATGAAAAAATCCGTGCTGGTTTGCTCCACAGGAGACCAGCCGCCTCTAATCAGGCAAAAATGTCTTCTTACTGCGACTTCGGTCTGTGAGTATTTTAGGGATCAGGGTAAAAAAGTTTTTTTAATGACCGATACAATTACAAGGTGTGCAATGGCAGGACGTGAGGTCGGGTTGTCTATTGGGGAACCTCCGACAATGAAGGGATATCCGCCTTCAATATTTTCATGGCTTCAAAAAGCTCTGGAAAGGGCCGGAAATAGCCCCAAAGGTTCTATTACGGCTTTCTATACCGTGTTGATGGAAGGCGATGATATAAACGACCCTATTGTTGATACCGTAAGAGGTATTACGGACGGGCACATTTTCTTATCGAGAAAAGTTGCGGAAGCAAACCATTATCCGGCTATTGATATTTTGGGAAGTATATCAAGGCTTATGTCGGCAATTGCATCACAGCCGCATAAAGAAGCAGCTGCAAAACTTCGGAAAATTATGGCAATGTACAGGGAAAATAAAGATTTAATTGATGTCGGTATGTATCAGCCCGGAACGAACCCCAAATTGGATATTGCAATTGAGATGATGCCCAAGATAAATGCATTTTTGCAGCAAAGAACGACAGACAGCGTTAATATGCAAAATACGATAGATACACTGATTAATATGATGTCCGGTGTGGATATATAAAAACCTGTTAAATTATTATACTAATTGAGATTGATATTTTATTTTGATGTATTATAATTTAAGCAAAAATAAGTGATAATGTGTATTATATACAATATTAAATTTTGTAAATTTTTTTACTAAACATGCCGTTTTTATGGCAAAAAAAAATATTTTCCAATCTTTATATATACAGAAGGAGTACTCGAAAGGTGTTTATTAATAAAATTAGCGGTGTATCAAATGTAGGTTTTAAGGGTTATCAACATGTAAAAAATGATGTCGGTGAAACGGTTATGAAATTTAATTATCCGTATGACAGCAACAAAGAGACTTGTGAGATTCAGATTTTTAAAGTAACACCTACGGAAAAGTACAACTATATAATTGATGAAAAATCTATTGCCACAATTCCTTTAAAACCTGAGGGAGTAGAAGTAAATTTACAAAATATTACTAATTTGGCACCGGAAGAACCTTTTGCATATAAAGTTGTGAGAAAAGACAAAGATACCGGAAAAGTTGTATGGGAAGGTCCGGATACGGGTGTGCACATGCGCAAAAGCGGTGACGAGTACGTCTTTAAAGTCCACCAGGATAAAGGATTTGCGCCGGTAGAAAAGGACGAAAAAGTTGTTTCTGGAAAATTTGTATACGGGGGCGATCCTGATGAAGAATACAGATATTCTCTTGTTACACGCAAGGGAACAACTCCGATGGTACAAGGCGCGGCTTACCTTGCAATGCCGGATTCTTTAAGACCGGGCATGAAGTATTACGATTTTGATGCTTCCAATACCGGTGAAACATATTATGATAAGGAATACCAAAAGAAAATGGAAGGAGTTATTAAAAACTTCTCTAACCGTTACGGTGGTAATCTTGCGGGTGTAAAAGCTCAAATTCCTTATTTAAAACAAAATAAATACAAAATAATGTTTTTGAATCCTATTGCAAACGGTGATGATGTCTCTGCACATGGTTACTGGAATAAAAACAATATGCAGCTTGCATTAACTATGGGAAATATGGAGAATTACACGGACTTAGTAAGAGAACTTTACAAAAACGGTTTGAAATACGTTTATGACGGTACTTATACTTCGGAAGGTCTGGAAGGTATTCATTTCCAATATGCATTAAGATGGGCTGATCAAAAACCGCAGTCTTACTATTGGTTCAGAATGAGCGGAATCAAAAACTCAAACATAGGTCTTGGTGTAGTTCCGGAAAACAAAGAAGTCTTAAGACACAGGCTTGTAAATGCTCCGTACAAATACGAATTGCAATCCGACGGTACATATAAGGCTGTCGCTAATAAAGAGTACAATCCTAAAAAAGAAACTTATGTACAAGTTTACGATGTATCACAGGTAAGTGACGGGCAGTTAGATAAATTGGATACTCCGATAAGAGTATACGAAAACCTTACTTCCGGCAACGAAATAAGTAAAATTACTTATGACGATTCATTAATAAGTTATGTATGTCAAATAGACCCGAAAGAGTATCAAAAACGTATTGACGTAATAAATGAATTGAATAAAAAGTTTAATAAAAACATCAGATTAGATACCCCGGATGGTACGCTAATGGCTTGCCAATTCTCTAATTTTAAATTTACAAAAGAATCTTCTCACCACGTAACCTGGGATGCAAATAAGGATATGGTTAAAATGAACTATGTAATATCGGGTTATGATGAAAAGAACTTGCAGGAAATTGTTGATGATGGGCAAAGATATTACGAACAAGAACGAATTGTAAGAGGTAATAAAGAGGTTCAAGACTTAATGCTCCAATCTATGAGGTATTGGACTCAAATCTCAAAAGATGTACAAACGCTGTATACGGCAAAAACCGTTGGCAGTGCAAAAACCAAAGAAGCACTTGACAAACTCATTGCCGATGAAAAGCTCCCTCAAGAAGCCAATCTTTCCGCCGCAGCTTTGAATAATATTCTTAACGGTCATTATAAGCTTGAGCCGAAGGGGGTTTTAGTTAAACAGGATGTCACCGTAAAAGCTCTTATGAAAATGCCTCTTGACGGTTTGGAATTCGGGGAAAATACCGTAGGTGTTTTGTCAACCTCGTTCTTCTCCAACAGAGCCACAACGGATGATACCGTAGGACTTACAAGGTTTGAGTTGTTAAAACAAAAAAATCCGCATCTTGTAGAACCGTATACTAAAGTTTACGAACGCGTAGATTCATTATTCCAAAATGAAATTAAACAATTTGCCGAAAATATAATAAAGAAGGTCGACGAGCAGTCTAATGAAAAACTTCTTGATTCAAACGGTGATTATACCGAATACGGTGAATATGTTATGGATCTTATAGGTAAAGATATTACAAAATACGCAATGTTTAAGGCTTTACGCGGTGACGGCTTGAAAACAAAAATTCTTCCGGACGGAGAAATTACTTATGATTATAAAGATATAAAAGCGAACACTACTCTTAAAGCTCTGAATATCAAAGCGTATACTCCGGAAGATGAAGCACTTCAACTGGAAAAGAAAATTGAAAAAGGACTGAAAAAACTCGGCGAAAGTGATATATCTTATGTTGCGGACTCTATAGCTAAAAGGATTGCCGGAGTCGATACAACTTCTTTCAGAATTGCGGAAGCTATGGTTGCTAAAGCAAGTTTGGGACTTGATTGGAGACTTGATGCTGTTAAGGATCTTATGGATATGGACTCTGTAAGAAATGAGGATGATGATTTCTGTGACAATTTCAATGATTTAATCAAACTTACGTCAAAAGCCGTAAAAACAATAAAATCCGTAGATTCTAATTCATATATTGTAGCTGAAGTTACTGATATTCCGGATTTGATAAGGGATACTACCGGTTATGATGTTTATCCGAATGCGAATAATACTAATATCGGGCAGATATTTAACGGGGATCCTGATGCACAGACAAAACTTTTTAATGAATCGGGAATTACATCAGAAGCTGCATACTCTTATTTCTATACCAATGTTTTGAACACGGTTTCCCGTGATTTTGAGCAGGGAGGCGCTGTAAATGCTTGGATTGATGATTATAAGTATGCTAAGCATGACACTTTTAGAGACAGAATAGACATACTTCTCAAAACAAGGGGACTTGATTATTTGAGAAATTTATTTACCTTTATCGGTAACCATGATAAACCCAGAATGATTCACGGTCTTGCTCTTGATATGGAGATGTTCCATCACAATAACGGGCAAGATAAGTCGGTAAAACAACGCCACATTACAGAGGCTTTTAAAATATTGACTAATTCCGACAGTGAAGAAGATATTCCTATAGAATTGAGACTATGTATTAATAATCCTGTTTATATGAGGACTATTAATATGAAAGCCGCTGCAATGGCAAAACTTCTGAGAGATATTGTGAACGAAGATTTAAAAGGTATTGCAACAGAAGACGACATAAAAAACCTTAACGCTGCATTTGTCGATTTGGTAAACGGAAATTATTTAGGCGAAGGTAAGAATATTAATTATCAAAGAATTAATATTAAAGAATTGTCATCTTTAAACGGGGCGTTTGATAAAATTTTGCAGCTTGCAGAAAACCACGGTCTGAAACTATCTGAATCCGAACGTAAAAAATTGCTTGATAATGTTGTAAAAACAGCAAAACAAAAAGATTTATCAAATTATTTGGTAAACAAAGATTTGGATTATACAGAAGGTATAGATGATAAAGAAAAAGAACGAAATAATGCTTACGCTTCGGAAATCTTAGGTGCGAGAAATGACTACAGCAGATACAGCCTCTATACCATACAGCTTGCACGATTGCTCAGAGATTCATATAAAGAATACGGCAGCAATCCCGCAATAACAAGCGCAATAAAGGATTTTGCAGAGCTCTATGATAAGAAAACGGTAGATCAGAACTCTATAGAGTTACCGATGTATGAAGATACTAATACAACAATGAAAAAAATCGGGTTTGCAACAAGAAATATAAGAGTTGCAATGAAAATGGCAATAAAAGAGGCCGAATACAAATCCGGAAAACCGATAGAAAATAAAGACGCAATCGTTGATACGGTATTTAAATCCGCAACAGAGCCGGCGTTGGTAAAAGCTTCCATGCTAATGGAACATTTGAGTGCTTTATTTGGTATTCCCGGCATGTACGGCGGAGATGAACTTGTAGAAACCGGATATGAGGAAAAAGCTAAAAATATATATCTTCAAAACAGGGCTGCTCTTCCTTGGACAGAAGTTGAAGAAGACAGCATAATCGGCAATTACCGTAAAAATGCAATGAAGCTTATGAACGGTACGTTGCTTAAACGCAGCAATCCTGAGTTACATGCACTTAATGACGGTACTCCTTACGCTCTTGATGTAATGGCGAATTCTAAAGACAGAAGTGGAACTCAAGCAAGGATTATGAACATTAACCGTGAGCTTAAAGAGTTAGATAAGCAAGAACCTAAAGATGAAAAGAAAATAGAAGCTCTCAAAGCAGAGCGCAGTATGTTAACTAAAGATCTTGCTAAATACGCGTATATGATGCAGAGCGCAAACGGCGACGTAACGGTATCTGTTTTCTATGCAGGTGATGTTGACCATGACAGCCGGGTTGATTACTTCGCAAAATACGGCTTAGATACGGAAGAAAAACGTCAAAAGTTCTTCAAAGATAACAATATTGAGTCCATCAATCCGCATAATAAATATATTCCGATTCAGCCTAAGACTGAAATGGATGCCATAATTATTGCAGGCGGAGTTGCTATTCCTATAGGAACAATATTCGTTAACGAAAATGCCAGAGACAAGGCAAGATACGTTGTTAAAGAAATTAATAATAAAATCGGTATAGTAAAAGAAGGCGGCGGCAAAATTATAATGGATGGTTTGACTTCCAAGAACGGCGTTATGGTTCTTCGAAAACTTAAAAACATCATATTCAAAGGCGGCAGTCCGTATAGTAATAAACAGTATAGTGTGGTTTCAAATCCTTATATGCAGAAGCAAAACGCAGAAACAGGCAAAAATTTATACATAATTTCTAAATAATAAGACACGAGGATATAATGAGAGTCGCAGCAATAAATCGTTCTATATATAATAGAACAGCTTTTCAAGGACTATTCCAAAATACGCCGAACATATCCGACAAATTTCGTTTTGGGCTGGAGGCATTGGATAATAACTCGATTTTAACGGTAACAAGTAATGCTGAAAGTTCCGATATGATGTTGGAACTATACTCTGACAAAATAGACATCCCGATACTTAAGAAATATACACTCAAAGTCACTCCGTCTGACCTGAAAGACCAAAACGAACTTAAAGCCAATTTTGCAATATTCAAAAAAAATGACGGTTACTATGTTCTCAATATCGGTAACACTTTTGACCTTCTGATTGTCAGAAACGGGGAATTTAATCCGCAAAAAGACATGTTTAAGCCGGGTGAAATAACAAAATTAAAGGACGGTTGCATAATAGAAACTGGGGAATCGATTTATTCGTACAAAGGTGAAAAAGATAAATTTATATTCAAAAACCCCTGCTATAACCCAGAGCGTGCAGAAAAATATCTTGAAGTAAAATCCTCGGTAGAAACTCCAACCCAAATTCACGATTTCAACAAACGTACCATAGCAGCTATGACAGAATCAAGACCTAAAATTACAACAAAGCAGGAATTTCGATTTAGCGATATAGGCGGTCTGGATGACGTTATTGAAAAACTGAAGCAATATGTTGTACGACCGATAAATTACCCTCAGGTATATAGTAATATTCGGTTAAACAAGGGAATACTGCTTTATGGGCCGCCGAGATGCGGTAAAACTCTTTTAGGAAAGGCTCTTGCAAATGAATGCAATGCGAAATACATTGAATGCAACGCCAATGAGCTTAAAACGGGAGAAGTCGGAGGCTCCGAAACCAGAATCAGGAAGCTTTTCAAACAAGCGATTGCAAACGCCCCGTCAATAACCTTTATAGATGAATTAGACTCAATTGCAAAAAAGAGAGACGGTTCTTCTAATGCCAGGTTTGATGATGCAATGGTTAATCAGCTGCTGGGATGTATGAGTGATTTGGAAAAAATCAGGGTTCCTGCTTTTATAGTAGCCGCAACAAATATGAAGTCTTTAATTGATAAGGCTCTACTTGCAACGGGAAGATTCGGACTTCATCTTGAAATACCAATGCCAAACTTTGAGGGCATAAAACAAATTTTTAAAATTCATTCCAAAAATCAGCCGATAGAAGAATCCGTACCAATTCCAGAAATTATCAAAAAAATGTTTGATAATAAATTTAGCGGTTCTGATGTCGCAGAAGCTGTTACGGACAGCTACTTTAACGCCCTTGAACGTATGGGGATGAACAAAAAAATGGATGCCAAAACATTCTGTTATAATGATTTAAAAGAAATTATAATTAATAAAGATGATTTACTAAAGGCTGTCGAACGAATTGCTAAACAGAAGATTTAACAAGCTCTGAAGCAGCTTCGACTGCAAGCGACAGCGCTTTGGAATTCTCCCAAAAGTCGGGCTTGTTTAAATATTCTTTTACTATTTTTCGTGCCCAGGAGCCGACTGCAATTCCCCAATAATTTATTCCGCAAAGCTTTGCAAGCTCTGCCGTTTTGGAATTAGTACCTCCGGATAAAACTATATGGACAGGCAAATTTGCGTTTTGTATAATTTCAGCCATTGCAACTGCTTGTAACGTTGTTTTATACGTGTCATCAGAGCCGCTCATAGGAATTCCGTCCGCCTGTACGATTGTTGTGTATGGTTTTCTGTGTGCAATCATACCTCTTATACGGTCTAAAACTTCTTTGTTTCCGAAGAATTCTCTGTCTATACAAATTGAAGCAAATTTCGGATTGCATTCATTTATAATATTCCATTTATATTCTAAGTCTTTTTTATCATGCCCCATTATATGCAGCTCTAATATTTCCACCCCGTTTTGTACCATATAAGGGAGTATTTCTCTTACGTCAATATCTTTTTCAAACATTGTAATTGCGCCTGTCGGGCATTTTTTTGCACAGGTTCCGCAGCCGATACAGCGTTTTTCATTAATCATTATTGAAGGGTATACGGCATCGTTAGGACAATTTCTTAAGCAATTGCCGCATTTTATACATACACTTTCGCGTATTTTTGCTTTTGTTATATGTCTGTCACCTTTTATACCGATACTTACGCAAAAGTGTGGAGTTTTTAGTCCGGCAAGTTCGGCAGCTTCTTTTGCTGCTTCAAAAATTTCTTTGCATGCAGAAATATCAAAATATTCGCAGCCTGCTTTGGCATAAATATAAACAAGCCTTTTTACTGTTTCACAATCTTCATTTCCCGCGCCGCAGACTAATTTAAACATCTTAAAACCCTATTGCGTATTTAAAAATATTTTTCTTTACCGGATTTTTGGCAGTTTGTACCGTATCAACCGTAATTTCCGGTGTTTCAATAACCTGTCCTGCCCTTTGCAGAATATTGTTTTGCTGCATGGTTTTATCAACATTATTAAATGATTTCAAGCTATCGAGTTTATTTTGTAGCTCTTCATTTTCATTATTAAGAATAATTGTTTGTCTGCTTAAATCGTTTAGTTTCATTTCGCAAGATATGACAAAATAATAGCTTATAACAACAACGCCGATAAGCAGACTCAATATAACGCATAATGTTTTATTTACCCGTTTAATAGCCATATCTTTTACCAAATTCTCTTTAGGAAAGTACCCTTCTATTATACTATTAACAGCTAGTTTTTGAATAGATTCATCAATATAATTTTGTTTTTTGGAAGAATTTATATATTCTTGTTTTGCTTCTCCTGATATTTTTTTTATAAATCTTTCAACACTGCTG
>CALUSF010000011.1 GCA_944323325.1 Candidatus Gastranaerophilales bacterium | reverse complement strand
AATCCGGCTTTTTATTAACTTTAGAATTGCGTAACATATACAAGGATGAGATTTTATTGTCATGCTGAACTCGTTTCAGCATCTTACCAATTGGGCATTATACTTACTTTCCGGTAAGATCCTGAACAGATTGAAAAACTGCACTTTCGTTAGTTTTTCTAATCTTTCAGGATGACATGGTAGTCGTATGTCGGGCATTGCCTGACAAAAACTCTGCCATTTATTTACTATCCCATTAACGTTTGGGCAAACTTAAGTGACTCATCGGTAATTTCACCGCCGGCCAGCTCTGCAATCGCTTTAAGCTTAGCATCTCCCGTAAGGATTGATATATCGACGCTTGTTTTGTCATCCTGTGTTTTTCTTACATAGAAATGTCTGTCTGATTTTGAAGCAATAATTGCCTGATGTGTAATCATTATTACCTGCATAAACTGCGATAATTCCTTCACTTCATCCGCTACCGACTGCGAAGTTTTTCCTGAAATTCCGGTATCAATTTCGTCAAAAATTACCGTATCGATATTGTCGCTCTGGGCAAATATTGTTTTGATTGCAAGCATAACTCTTGAAATTTCTCCGCCTGATGCAACTTTGGCAAGAGGTTTGAGTCCTTCTGAAATATTTGTTGAAATCAAGAATTCAACCTTGTCACATCCGTTTATGCCAAGTTCGCAAGGCTTGAAATCTATTTCAAATCTTACTTTCGGCAGCTCTAATTTTTCAAGCTTTTCAACTATCAAAGAAGATAGAACCGCCGCATAATTCTTTCTTTCTTTAGAAATTTCTTCCGCTATAACTTGAAGTTTTTTATAAAGTAATGAAATTTCTTCTTCCAGCTCTTCAATATTTTGGGTCGAAAATTCTATCCCTTCAAGTTCTTTTCTCAAAACTTCACCCTGCTGAATGACTTTTTCCAAACTGCCGCCGTATTTGCGTTTAAGTTTATCCAGCAAGAATAAGCGTTCTTGTATTGAATTAATTTTTTCCTCATCATTATCAAGGGAATTTGAATATTCTCTAAGGGAGTGCGAAACATTTTTCAGAGTTTCTATAGAGTCAATTAATTCTTTTTCTGTCTCTTCAAGACTGCTGTCCATCATACAAGCTTTAGAAAGATTCATTTTTATCTGCAAAAGCGCATCCATTACCGCCCCGTCATCTCCCGAAATCGTCCAATAAGACGAGCCGGTTAAATCTTTAAGCTTTTCGACGTTTTCTAAAACCGAAAGTTCATTGTTTAATTCTTCATCCTCTTTATCACTCTTTATTTGTGCTTCGTCAATTTCATTTACTTGAAATTTCAAAAATTCGATTTGTTCTTCGGTTTTGTCTGCCGAATTCTTTAATTCTTCCAATTTAGCGGTTAAATCTTTATATTTCGCATACTCATTTCTGTATGCTTCCAAGAGTTCGCCGCAGGTATGTTTTGCATAAGAATCCAAGAGTGTTATGTGATACTTGGGCTGTAAAAACGAATAAGTCTGATGTTGGGAATGAATATCCAAAAACAATTCCCGGAAGTTTTTCATAAATTCCTGATTAACCAGACATCCGTTAACCCTTGAACGCGACCCCGACGGTGTAATTTCCCGTGATATAATAATTTCTTCACCGCTATCGTCAATTCCGTGTTCACTAAAAAGTTCCGTCAGATTCTGTTTTTTATTAATTAAAGTAAGCTCAATAACGGCCTTGTCTTTGCCGGTTTTTATAACTTCCCTTCCGGCTTTTGCACCAAAAGCTATATCAATTGCATTAATTAATATACTTTTTCCCGCGCCGGTTTCTCCGGTTATAATATTTAAACCTTCGGCAAATTCAAGTTCCAATTCATCAATAAGAATATAATTTTTTATAAATATTTTCGATAACATAACCTATTCGTTTTCAGTATAACTGTCTTGCGCGGAATAATCAATATCCTCTTCCGTATTCTCCTCGTCTTCAAATTCTTCTTCCGCCTCTTCAAGTTCCGTTTCTTCAGATTCTTCAGAGGGATCTTCATCTGCCGGTTCGGAACTCGATTCTGCTTCGGTATCTGATTCGTACTCTTCAATCTCTGTTTCGGCTTTTATTTCTTCATTTTTATTCAATTTAGCCTTTGCGTATTCAAATTCTTTTTTGACTATATCCTGCTGAAAAGTCAGTGTATAAGGGTTTTGAATTGCAGCTTGAAGGTTATCATAATATTTTTCCAAATCTCCTATATATTTATAAACTCTTGCAAGGCAATAGAATAAATCTCCGTTTTCTTCTTTTTCTAACTTGGTATGTAAAATTTCAAGAATTTCATCTGTTTCATTTTGCCTGAGACAAATTTTAGTAAGAAGTTTATAGGCTTCTATATCCGAATCATTAAATTCAATAGTTTTTAGAAGGTATTGTTTAGCCTCGTCAATATTTCCGTTTTTATATGCAATAGAACCTAAATTAAAATATGCCCAGCTGTAATCGGGAGAAATTTCCAAGACTTTTTGATAACTTTCTACGGCAAAATTTGTAAGTCCGTCGTTTTGATAAATGTAGCCGAGATAGAAATATGCAAATATATCTTTGGGATTTATATTAACAGCTTTTTGGAAATTATCCAGAGCCAGATTTTTTTCATCTTTATTAAAATAGCAGACTCCCAGATTAAAATAACAGTTTCCGTCCTCAGGGTCGGTTTCCAGCACTTTTTTAAATGCAAGAATTGCATCATCCCACTCTTTGAGTTCTACTAAGACTTCTCCAAGATTGTAATAAAAATCTTCCTGAGGCGAAAGCTCAATTGCTTTTTTATAACACATCTTAGCTTCCGGAAATTTTTTTAACTTTTCGTATACAATTCCCAAGTTATACCTTAGTTCGGCATCATCAGGAAAGTACTTAATCAAATACCGCAACTTCCTTTCAGCTTCTTCATTAAAACCGTTATTAACCAGCAAAATAGACAATTCCCTTCTTGCCTGAAAGTTTGAAGGGTCCTCTCTAAGTATGTTTTGAAGCGCTTCAATATCATTATCCATATATTGATTATATCAAAATCATTACGAATAGTAAATTTTTGTAAAATTTTTCAGTTTAACTAGCAAAAAAAATTAATTAGAGGGTTTAGAACAAATGGATAGTTGATTGACGAAAGAATATGATATAATTTAATAAAGCAAAGCGAGGTGTTACATGAGTGAAGTAAATGGTCCAAAATTTAGTGTTAATCAAATTAACTTCAACGGAGTTCAAAAATCGTCTCAGGAAATTACGCCTGAAAATAATGAAGTTCAGGAAGAAACTCCAAAGCTCAATGATTTTTCGGATCCAAAGGCGGAAGTTCTTGGCCGTTCAATGCTTTTTAAAGGGGTTGATGATATTAATCACGACTTAAGGGCTATTATTGATAACCCGCAAATTGTCGAGAATTCAGACAAAGCTTTTGAAACTGCATTTATGGCTGCACAAGATGCCGGACTTGCAAATCCTTATGAAGAAGCTGCAAGTTTTGCAACCGGTTCAATGTAATACAACAAAATTATTAATATTTGTAACAATATTTATAAAAACCCTAAAGTTTTTGGAAAATCTGCCGTAATAATACATATAAGATGTAATATAACGGGTATTTACTATTAAATTTTGTAACAATTTCATCTACTTAGTGGGTTGAAAAAAGCAAGAAAATGTTCTATACTATATATATAGTATATACTCAATTAACAAAAAAGGATTTTTTATTATGACTATTTCGTTTAGCGGTCTGGTTTCAGGCTTAGACACATCGTCATGGGTTGAGGCAATGCTTTCTGTAAGGCAAGAAAAAGTAACCGGATATGAATCAGATTTAAAGGCATTGCAAACAACTAAAACAACATTGAATGATACAAGAAGTGTTTTCTCGACACTCAGAAGTGCTCTTGAAAAACTTACCGATGCCAAATTTGGCGGTTCATTTGACCTTTTTGCACAAAATACGGCAACATCTTCTAACGAAGATGTATTTACTGCAACAGTAACGAGCAGTGCATCAAGGCAGAACTATGAGATTAATGTTCAACAGCTTGCAACATATACAACGGCAGCTTCTAAAGAAGCTGCAAGTGCGGTTGCAGATGATGAAACACTTCTTTCCAATTTAGGAATTACAAACGGTACGCTTACGACCTATGTTAATGGTGAGAAACGTACAATTAATATTGAAAGTGATGATACATTAGGTGATTTAAAATCGCAGTTAGCCGGTTTCGGTATAAAGGCCGAAGTGGATGATACAGGTGTACTACACCTCTCTGCACAAAATGAAGGCGATACAATTAACGTAGGTGCTACAACCGATAGCTCTAATTTTTCATCATTAATCGGTCTTACACAGCAGGAAGACGGCAGCTATGCTTCAAGTAATTCACTTTACAAGGCAACTGTAGCTTCGGTATTAACATCGGAAGATTCCGGTTTTAATCAACAAATTACTGCCGGAACTTTTACAATCGGTGATGCGACATTCACGATTGATGAAAATACTACATTATCTTCATTGATTTCAGAAATTAATAGTAATGAAGACGCTCAAGCCTATGCGTCCTGGGATGATACAACCGGTAGACTAACGATTACTTCTACAGCAGAAGGAGCTTCGTATATAAATATCGAGGCCGGAACAAGTAATTTTACCGATGTAATGGGGCTTACGACTTCAGAATGGGATGATGAAGGCAACCTGGTTTCATCAAGAATGTATACTGATGCGCAACAACTTGGCCAAAATGCAATCTTTACTATAAACGGTACAACAATGACTTCGACTTCTAATACCGTAACATCCGATATTTCAAGAATAGAAGGTGTAACTCTTACATTAAACAGAGCTAATACGGAAGAAGACGGAAAAACAACCTTAAATATTACGCAGGATACAACTCAGCTCGTTGAAGCTGTAAACGAATTTATTACAGCATACAACGATGCAATTGCAAAGGTTGAAGAAGTTACTGCTTCCGGCGCAGATTTACACGGAGAAACTACCTTAACAAGTTTAAAGAATACATTAAGAACTTATGCAAATGGTTCAAATACAACTAATGGCGGAATATACAGACTTTTATCCGATATAGGTATATCAACAAGTGCAGCGGACGGAAATAATCTTTCTACCGACACTTATACATTAAGTTTGGATGAAGATAAGTTTTTGGAAGCTTTACAAGAAAATCCGGATTCCGTAAAATCTCTTCTTGCAGGTGACAATGGAATCTTTAGCATGATGGAAAGTGCAGTGGAACAAAGTCTGAGTGCGACAACCGGATTCTTTGATGTTAAGACTTCTACTCTTGATTCACAAATCTCAAGAATGGAAGAAAAAATCACAAAAGAAAATTCAAGTATTGAAGCATACAGAACAAAACTTGAAAACCAATTCTATCAGATGGAAATGGCTATTGCTCAAATGCAGCAAAATTACAGCTCTTTCTTGTCATAGAGTACAAGAGTAGCAATTTTATAAGGCGAATTATATCAGTAATTCGCCTTTTTCGTACTTTTTACCCTATTTAAATTGTCTGTAATCTGACATTTCATTGATTGCCATCATATTAGCAATTCTTGAAGCTTTTTTCTGTTCTTTAGTGATATAAGCGTTAATTAGTATTCCGGGTAAACTGCTTAATATAACAGCACTAAGATACTTGCTAAAACCTGACAATTTTTCAGCTGCAGTCTTTGCAGTAATGGATTTATTCAGATAACGTAATCCCCAGGCTATACCTGCCATTGAGAATAAAGTTAAAATGGGGGTGCCTATAGCCTGTCCAAGTGCTTCAATGTTTTCAGAATATTTTTGAGAATTTTCGTCTACTTTATTAAATGTTTTAAATGTATTTTTTTGGAGTCTCTTTGCGTCTTTTATTTGTTCCGGAGACATATCAAGAGTTTCTACGGCCTGATAGAATTTTTTCTCCTCCAATGCTTGTGTTTTTTTATAGTTATTGTATTCTTGATTATTTTTCCAGGCATGTGTTAAGAAAGAAAAAATGCCTTGCTTTTTATACGGTTCAATTTGTACGTCTTTAATGTCACCGGTTTGGCTGTCGCTTACATATACAAGCTGGGACGGATTATTCATCAACTCTTGTTTTACTTTAAATCTGCCGACTCTGGAAGCTTGTTTTTGGATTTGTGCGGCAAAAATACTTAAAATTATCGGTGCCGCTAACGCTATACCCTGAGATGCAGCGGCTAACTTATTTGTTGAGCGAATCTTAAAAAAGTTAAGAATTTTCTGAAGTCCAATGTTATATAAGGCGCCTAGCGCTGTTACAATAGTAACAGCCGTAGATGTTGCAAGTTCCGCATTCTCTGCGTAATCTTGGGATGCAATATCAATCTTTTCAACAAGTTTTGTAAGTAATTGTTGATCCTGCTTTGCTTTTAACTCTTCTTCCGGGGTCATATAATCATCAATATGATTTAATTCTTCTTGCTGCTGCAATTCAAACATTCTTCTTTGCTGTTTGTATTCTTTACTGTCGATTGCCATATCTTTTAAAGAGTGCAAACCATTTAATATATTGGTGTTAAGCTTTGTATTATCGTCTTTAAGGTTAATATGCTGCGCTTTTTGGGCGGCTTCTTTTTGCTGTTCTTCCGTGAGTATGGCAAAGCCTTTTGGATTGGCAAGCTCTTTTCTCATAGCTTCAAACCGGCCTTTTCTGGAAGCACCGACTTCAACTTTTGCAGCCCAGGCATATAGCGGAAATGCAGAGATAAGGGCTACAAGAACACCAAAAGATGCTGTAATAATTTGAGGCATATATTTTGCGTATTTACTGTTCTTTCCAAATCTGCCTAAAAATTTTCGTACCGGACTTGTTGAGCCTATAAGCCCGCCTAATATACCGCCGGCAGTAACTGCTAGGCTTAAAACATTACTGACAATACTCTCTGTTGCAACTTCCATATTTTCGGCTTTTTTCTGGGAATATTCATCCATAACATCTATTGCGCGGATTAAAGTTTTTCCCTTCTGAATGTCAATAGAGTTAATACTTTCGGGATGAAGCTCCAAATACTTTTGCCTTTTTGCTTCATCATAATCCCTTTGATATTTCCACACATCATAAACGGGTTCATATTTCTTGTATATTTTGTAATCTCCGAACATTGACATACTAAAATTTTTCCTTTTATTTACATAAAACTTCTAAAAATATAATTTGCTACATATATTATGGAAAATTTTTCTTGACTGAGAGCCGCTGTCAAGGAGTAAAATAAAAATAAAATATAAGGGTTTTATAAGAAGAGGTGAGTTATGAAAAAATTTTTATTATGTTTATCAGCATTAATTATCGGAGGTAATTTAGTTATGGCAGCAGATTTTGAACAACCTTTTGCCCGGGGTGAAGTCAATCCTTTCGGCAAATATTTTACCGGTCAGACATATTTAAATATGCTCTGCACAAGAGACAATGTTTATAATTCGTCTATCGGAAATGTTACATTTGAGCCTAAAGCAAGAACAAATTGGCACAAGCACTCAGGCGGACAAATATTGCTTGTTACGGCTGGTGAAGGCCGTTATCAGGAAAGAGGAAAAGATATTCAGATTCTGAAACCGGGTGATGTAGTAAAAATTGCCCCGGATGTTGAACACTGGCACGGCGCCGGACCTGACGGAATGTTTGCGCATATATCAATAGAACCGAATATTCCGAATAACGGCGCAACATGGCTTGAACCGGTAACTGATGAAGAGTATTTCGGAGGTAATAAATAATGAAGGTTCTTGTTATATCATCATCTCCAAGAAAGGGCGGAAACTCGGACAGTCTGTGCGACAGTTTTATTAAAGGAGCTCAGGAGAGCGGACATTCAGTTACAAAAGTATTTTTAAAAGATAAGAAAATAAATTATTGCACAGGTTGCGGATTTTGTAATACTAATGATTATACGGCCTGCTCGCAAAAAGATGATATGGAAGAAATTCTTGAACAGATGGTCAATACTGATGTAATTGTTATGGCAACGCCGGTTTATTTTTACGCTATGTGCGGTCAGATGAAAACATTTATAGATCGCTGTTGTTCAAGATATACGCATATTATAAATAAAAATTTTTATTTTATACTAACAGCGGCAGACGATAATAAAAAAGCTCTTTCTCGTACCGTTGAAGAATTTCGCGGCTTTTTAGACTGTCTTGAAAATCCGAAAGAAAAAGGCATTCTTTACGGTACCGGAGTATGGAAAAAGGGGGATGTAGACTCTACGACATTACTGCAGGAAGCCTACAATATGGGTAAATCTATATAGGAGAAAATTTATGTTAAAAAAATGTTTAGTGCTGCTTCTGGTACTATCTGTTATACCCTTTGCGGCCGCGGCAAATAATAAGGAGAATTCAAATATGACTGAGTTATATGAAATTACGGAAAACTTTATAAATAAAGATATTCCGACAGTAGGAAATCTTGATACTAAAATGAGAGAATTGATTACAATTGTTGTTCTTACGGTTAATCAGCAGCCGGAATTTCTGGAACCTCATATACAAAAGGCTTTGAAATCAGGCGCTGATGCAATTGAAATAAGAGAAGCAATTTATCAATGCGCACCTTATGCAGGAATTCCGAAAGCGTTAATTGCGGAAAAAGCTGCAAACAAAGTGTTTGAAGCAAACGGTATAAAATTACCGCTAAAATCAACCGGTACTGTTTCCCCGGAAACACGTTATGAAGAAGGTTTAAATACGCAGGTAGAAATTTTCGGAGAAAAAATTAAGGAAATGCCGTCACTGTATCCCAAAAGCCAGCAGCATATTCCGCAATTCTTGGCAAAATATTGTTTTGGTGATTTCTATACAAGAAAGGGAGTTGACTTAAAAACAAGAGAACTGTTGACATTATGTATGCTTGTAGCCTTGGGGGATACTGAAGGTCAAATAAAAGGACATATTCAGGGAAATTTAAATATGGGTAATGACAAAGAAATCTTGGTAGCCGCAATTAATCAGTGTCTGCCTTATATAGGTTTTCCGAGAACTCTTAATGCATTAAAATATCTTAACCAGATTGTTCCGGAATAATAGTAAAACCGTCTGATTTATTTTATTTACCACGAATTTAAAATGAAAATATGACAAATGCGGTAAATAAATTATTAGAATCATTAGGCGAAAACATAAATTTAAAACCCGATACTTGGAGTAGTAATTATCTCTGCGTGTCGGGTTTTAAAAAGTGGATTTGTAATATTTTACCGTCCGAGCTTTTAATAAGAAGTGTAAAACAGGCAGTAGAAACTTTAGTTACAATAAACGAGAGCGGAGAATTCTATAATATTTTTCCCGACAATATACAGACACCAAATTATGGCGATAAGTGGGGCAGAAGTGCTAACTACATTGAAATAAATAACCGGGCAATTGCGGAAATGTACGGAGGACGGACAAAAAACGGTATATTGAGTTCTATAAAAATTCTTCCCGCAATTCCTCCGTCAGCGAAAAGCTGGGCAAACTGTATTATACTCTCGCAAATTTTTCCTAACATTTACGGCGACGGATACAATAAAGCACCCTGGGAAGAAAATTCAATTTACGGAATAAAGCTCAATTCCGGATACAGTACAAATATTATTGATTTTGAAATTACTCTAACACCTGAAGAACAATTCAGAGCATTTAATGACCTTGCGCATATTCACGGATTAAAAACGGGATTCCGCACGGTAATCTCTGCCGATCAAATAAAAATTGCAAAACCTTATGAAGAGGATATAACCTTCAATTGGAATAATCCGGAGCATCAGGAATTATTTATTGACGAACACGTTAAACTTATAAACCTCGGATTTGAAGCCGTATTTATTGATTCCGCAAAACACATCGGCGGGTATGATATGGAGAATTATACGGGAGTCGGAGCATTACCCGGATACGAACAAATGCAGTATATTTTGTATGAAATAAGACGCCGCTCCGGATGTCAGACAATAAGTTTTGCAGGCGAAAAAAGTACCGGCGATTTTGAAAGGTACAGAAATCTCGGCCTTACAACAGGTACGGCATTTATACCTCCGGATAATTATGACAAAGTAAAATGCTGGTCGGAAAAACTGAAATACAATAAAGATTATGCGCCCGGAGTTGAAGTTTCAAACGATAACGATGAAGGCGGAAGAAGTTATGAAGAACGGTTGAACAGAATAAATTCTTCTCTGTTTGCTTATGAATATCCGAGTGATAAACTGCCGAGTTTTATGCAGATGGAAGATTTATTTCCGCTCAGATATGATACAAATACGCACCACTTAATGATGACAAATCCTTCGTATTCTACGGACGGTACACCCCAAAGTCACTGGGAAAATCTTTTCACAAAAGAAGACGGCAGAAATTACAATTCTAAAGCAGGCGAACTGTTCTGTCATGCGATGAATCTATAATCAGCCTTTTACGGCCCCGTCGTTTTCACCCGATATAAAATATCTTTGCATTGCAAGGAAAAATATAATTATCGGAATTGTTGATATTATAGAGCCTGCTGCAATGAAGCGCCAGTTTGAAGAAAACATTCCCTGCAAGTTATTAATCCCGACCGGCAGTGTGTACATAGAATCTTTTGTAAGCATAATACTCGGCCAAAGAAACTCACCCCAGGAACCGATAAACGTAAATACCGCAAGAACCGCAAGTGTCGGTTTAACCATAGGAATTACAACACGCCAAAACATCTGAAATACGTTGCAACCGTCCACAATTGCGGCTTCCTCAACCTCTTTCGGGACCTTAATAAATGCCTGACGCATTAAAAATATGCCGAATGCGCTTACTGCAAAAGGCATTACAAGTCCTATATATCCCATAATATTATTTACACTATCTATCAAGCGAAGTTTAAGCGTAATAATATAAACAGGAAGCATTATTGCCTGAAACGGTATCATAATTGTTGCAAGAATTGCAAAAAATACAACTTTTTTACCGCGGAAATTCATTCTTGCAAGAGGATATGCAGCAAGCGAAGATAAAATCAGGTTTAAAAGAACCGTAAGCGCCGCAACGATTACGCTGTTCCAGAAATAGCCCATAAAATCGACTTTTCCCCAAACATCAATATAATTTGCCCATGTAAAATCCGACGGTATGAGTTTTGGAGGATAGGCAAAAATATCTTCATTCAACCCTTTTAGTGAAGTTGAAGTTAACCAGACAAAAGGGAATATTGAAACCAGTGATGTTAATATAAGCGCTGTATGTATTAATGCTTTTCCCGTAAGTTTCTTAAACAGAATTATTCTCCTTTTTGTTCTTCCTGAGTAGTTTCTGCGGAATCAGCGTCAACCGGTTCAGGGTTAACTGCTTCTTCTTCATTCTTAAATAAATTTTTCAGTTTATATTTAAGTGTTTTCTTTTCCGCTTCAACTTCCTGTACAACTTCTTCTATAGTAGTCGCTTCACTGCCTTCTACCGGCTCGGGAATTGAATTAACATATTCAACGGCGTTTTCGTATTCAGTTGCAGTTGCAAGCCACTTAAATGATTTAATCAAAGTCAGCGGTTTTGCAGCATCGCCCCTTACAACAAGCTGGAACTTGGTTGCCGCATTATCTACATAACTGTTTGCAAAACTGGGAATTGTACTCATCTCTTCTTCCGGAATCATTTCGCAGAATATAGAGAACGCTTTTGCGGTTATAATATTTAAGCTTGCAGCACTGTTAATTAGATTTGCCGGGTTAATTGCACCTAAAGGCCCCAAAAGATTAGATATTAGAGATGCCATACGCGCGCGAACCTTCATATCGGCATAATTTCTGAGTAAATCAAATTCTCCGAAGATATGCAGACTCAAGATGTCGCCTAAAGATGTAATCGGATCTATATAACAAATTCCGTCGAGAAAACTCAAAGAGCCTTTTAATTCCGCGAAGTGAGTGGTATCAATTGTCGTAAGACCGCTTATAATTCCTCCGAGTGCTGTTTGGAAGAACTGTGATTCTCTTATGTTTTCTGCAATAATAAGGTTTTCAAGTTTTCCGAACGGTCCGAACTGCCCGTTTGTAACAGTAAAGTTAACTTTCCCTCTGAGGCTTTTCATTTGCTCTTCATAAGTTGTACCTTTAAGAGATATATCAGTATCAAATGCGGCCGTTCCTGACAGAGTATCTTTCATTCCGGCAGCATCTGCAAGAGCTTGAGCTACATCAACATTTCTCCCCCTTACTCTTATATTCATAAGCATAGAAATAAGGTTTATCGAAATATTGCCGTTAACATTTCCTTTAAATATATTCGTATTTAAGTTACGCAAGAAAAATACGTTTCTCGCCATAGAAATATCAGATGTTGTATTTCTTATATCAATTTTTCCGGTAATTATTCTTTCCATATCAATGGAACCGTCCTTAATTTCTACCGGAATATTTGCTTCCGCAGCAGAAGTCTGTTTTGAAGAAGATTTCTGCGGAACATATTTCAAAGCTTTTTCCGAAACCTGCATTAATTTATCCAAATTTATATATCTTGAAGATACATCCAAATTCCGGATATTTAAAACAGATGAAGGCATAAGACTGATAACGCCTTTGGTTTGAATATCAGAACCGTTAAGAATTAAATCTTTTACTTCAAATTCGGCGTTATGCCCTTTAAACTGAATGCCGGCTTCTCGTAGGGTCAACAATAGTTCCGGTATTGAAATATTGTTAACCGTAAAACCTCCGCGCATTCTTGGAGCTTTCGCTTCACCCAAAACAAACGCCCTTCCCTTAAGAGTAAAATCGGATTCAGGAAATACGTGTATTTTGCCTTGAAGCGCCTGCGGCATTGTTATCTTAATAAGATTTATTGTTTGACCGGCTATCGTTCCGTCAACACCAAAAACTTCATTTAGGTGAACAACTTCATTTCCTTTTTCATCGACGCTTACAATTCTTGTAAACAAACCTGTCTTTTTAATCTTTATTCTGTTTTCTTTGAAATCTATTACGGATTGAAGTGAGGTATTAAGTCCCGCAAGATTTGAAAAATCAACAGGGGTTATAAAGTTTTCTTTATCTGCAAGAGCTTGTGCAAACAGAGTTTGTTTTTTCTTGTCTCCTTCCACTGTCAGTTTAACCGGAATTACACCCTTAGAATGTATAAACGGTTTGAATTCCTGACCGATAAGTTTTATTAAATCATCCGTATTTACATCACCTTGCGCAATAAAGTTTATTGAATCAAGTTTGGTGTAGTCAATAACTTCACCTGAATATTTTATATTTGTCCTGTCATTTAAAAGAACTGAGTTTTCTTTTATCGTAATATTATTCTCAGCAACTTCCACATTTAAAGCCGGAATTCTTAATGAAGAATTTGTGCCGGTTAAAATAATTCCAAAATTAGTGTTATCAATTTTCCCTCTTATATCTTTTTTATCCGCAAAGAATTCACCGGATAATTTTTTATCAACAATTTTCATATTCTTATCGGATATATTAAGGTTATCCAAACCGAATTGTAAACCTGCAACGGCATCTTTTAACTTTCCTTTTAGTCCGAGATTAAAAGTTGCATCACCGGAAGAAAATTTGTATTGGTTTCTGATATTCTCCGGAGCAAAAGCATTGAATAATATCGGCAGAGGTATTTTATCAGCTTTAATATCAATATCAGCAACGGACTTTTCATCTATTTTTCCGTTAATATATATGGGTGATTTACCAGCCAGTAAGCTTGAATCTTGTATATCTAAAATATTATTATCAAGGACTATATTAATATTGGCATTTGATATTACGTTACCCAAGTTTCTTACTTTGACGCCGCCGTTTTTAACAGTAACGGAGCCGTCAGATTTGAGTTTTCTAAAGTTTGTTTTTATATAACAATCAGCATTAAGTGTACCGTCCGCTTTTATTTGCGCAAGTTCGTTTTTTATATGCAGGGAATCCAAAAATGCTTTTGTTAAAATAAGCATATCGTTAAAATTTATTGTTCCCGTTTTAATACTAATATCGGTACGCGGATGTTTACCGTACTTAACTTTACCCAAAAGCTGTATATTTTGATTTTCCGCTGCATAAATATTCGTATCAAGGTTAACTCTTGTACCGAAAGTATCAGCTTTTATATAACTCTCCGGTAATTTTATATTGCCGACTCTTAACGTAATATTTTCTACATTAAAGTGTCCGTATGATGTTGGATTATTTTTATGATTTCTTATTCTTAATTTAGTATCCAAATTAGCTTTTAAGTCGTAATTTCTGTACATAGTAACGGGATTTACAAACGGAATATCAATTCTTTCCGCAGGATCGTCTTCTTTGTCCAGTTTTGTGCCAAACTCCGGAAGGAAAGTATTAATATCAATATTTGCGGTAATATTTTTGTTTTCATCACTGTAAAACTCAGCATAAGTTTTAATTTTTGCACTCTTACCGTTAAAATATCCGAGTGATAATTCTTCTCCCTTAAGTTCAAGATAGTGTTTTGATTCTAAATCGTTGACCAGAACTCTATAATTATTAAGTTTAACATTCGGAACTTTTATTCTTATCCAGGTGGGATTAAATTTAAACCCTGTTGTTTCAACGGTTTGTTGAACTTCTTCAAGTTTTTGTTCTTTTCCTGCGTTAAGAAGGTTCTCTATTAATTTGGACAGTTTGAAATTATCATTGTTTACTATTTCAAGATTTATAAATGGATTATTTATTTCAAGACAAGAAACTTTTACCGTGAGTAAAAACAAGCTTGGAATGGAGATTCTTGTTTTTAGATTATCGGCTGAAAATAATACGGATTCATCAGGAAGTTTAACGGAAATATTATCGGCCTTAATGCCCGCACCCAAAAGCGGAGTTGTTATAATTTTAGGGTTTTCAAAATTGATATTCAATTTTGCCTGGTCTCTAATAATTTTCTGAATATCTGCTTTGTATTTATTTAAGTCTACGGCATTTGGTAATATAAAAAGAAAACTTATATATAGAACCAGCAATATACCAAGAATTGTAAATCCAAAGTACTTAAAAAATTTTTTCATATAAAAACCCCTTATCCGTTTGTAATCTTATTTAACCACATTAAAAGTTTACCACAAATCTTTACATTTAGAGCTAAATGTAAAGATTTTGTAAGCGAATTGCATGTTTTTGGTATGATTAGAAAAGTTGGATTATTAGCCGAGTTAAGGGAAAGAGATTATGACAAGATTTTTATTAGCATTATTCACACTTCTTATGACATTGCAGCCTGCGCGGGCAATGAGCGTGGACGCGTTTATGGACAAATATATAGCGCCTGTTTCAGATGCGGTTGCAAGTTTTATATTTTTCCCGATTAAACTGTGCGGATATGATGTTCCGATAATTATATTCTGGATATTAATTGCAGGTTTCTTTTTTACTATCTATTTTAAGGGTGTTTCTGTATGGGGCTTTAAACACGCGATAGATGTAATCAGAAAGCCTGCCGAAAAAAGCCACGACGGGTTTGGTGAAGTTTCTTCTTTTCAGGCTCTTGCAACGGCTTTATCCGGAACAATCGGAATCGGAAGTATTGCCGGTGTTGCGATTTCAATTTCTATTGGTGGGCCTGGAGCTGCATTCTGGATTTTTGCAGGTGCTCTTTTAGGAATGTCTATTAAGTTTGTGGAAGCTACGCTTGCCGTAAAATACAGACGGTTTAATCTTGACGGCTCTGTATCTGGCGGCCCTATGCACTATATTGCACACGGACTTACAAGAAAGAAAATGCGCTGGTTAGGGCAGCCTTTATCTGTTATATACGCGATTCTTTGTATTGGCGGCGGTATCACCGGCGGGAATATGATTCAAATTAACCAGACAGCGCACCAGATGGTATTTATAACAGGAGGAGAACACAGCTTCCTTCAAGGTTTTACCTGGGTTGTAGGACTTATTGTTGCAATACTCATAGGTATGGTAATTGTAGGCGGTATTAAGAGCATAGCAAAAGTTACAACAATATTAACTCCGACAATGTGTATTATGTACATTGTATCCGGTTTAATTGTTATTTTTGCTAATTTTGTAAACATTCCGCATGCTATTATGCTTATTCTGCGCGAAGCGTTTCATCCGACAGCAGTTGCAGGCGGTATTTTCGGAACAATTATTATAGGCTTAAGACGTTCAGTCCAATGTAATGAAGCTGGAACCGGTGCTGCTGCAATCGTTTATGCTACTGCGCAGACAAAAGAACCTGTATCACAAGGTTTCGTGGCTCTTATTGAAACTTTTTTAACCGGTGTTTTATGTTTGTTCACATCGTTTGCTATTATATTTTCAGGAGCTTGCACACAGGCTACAAAAGAAATTTCAGGTATTGAACTTGCTTCAAATGCATTCCAATCCGTAATTCCGTTCTTCCCGATTATACTTTCGGCAATTGCAATAATGTTTGCACTCTCCACTTTAATTTCCTGGGCTTATTACGGACAAAAAGCTTGGACTTTCTTATTCGGAGAAGGTAAAAAACGTGTACTTGCGTTCAATTTGATTTATTGCTTATTTATTATTGTCGGCTCGGCAATGAATGTTAAATCAGTTATAGATATTACGGATGCGATGATGATTGCGCTTTGTGTTCCGAATATAATTGTACTTTACATTTTATGTCCCGAAATTAAGCGTGATTTAAAGGCTTATCTTGAAAAACATAAAATGAACTTTATGCGTTTTTAAAAATAAATAAAAGGGAGAGTTTACCTCCCTTTTATTTTTATATTGCAATTTCTGACAGATTATGCTTTTTCAGGCTTAAATATTCTTTGCCGAGGATTTCATTAGCAGTTTCAACAATTTTTTCAGCAAGCTTCGCGTATACTCTTCTGGAAAAATGATTTATACAGGTTGTATAATCATCATCACTTTTTATGAAATCTGAAAGTTCAATGAACTTGGCTTTTCCTTGCATTACATCTCTAACGGCATTATTTAATATTTGATGTCTTGATGCCATATTCTCATAACCCGCAAGAACTTTATCGGTAGGAATTTCACTTCCGAGAATTAATACAAGTTCTCCGTTTATATTCTCTTTTATATATTCTAAATTTTTTATGACTGTTTCAACCGGAGGGTTTCCGGCAAATGTGTAATTTTTACGAAAATCCTCAAGCATAATTAAATTTTGCGCCCTTGCATTCTCCGGAAGCGGAGCAAGAATTTTTTCCCAATTATCCTTATCCGTTATATCACAATCTGCATAGCCGAAGAACGCATAACATCCGTCATTATTATTGATATAAAGTCCGCTGTGTGTCACCGTAAGTAAACTTAAGAAAATAAGATTATATTTTTTATCAAAGAAACTTGTTTTAAATTCATCCGGATTCGGAAACGGAAAACGCTGTGTGAGTTCAAGAATTTTTTGGTGCGGAAGCTTATGAGTCTGTTCAATAAAAGCTGTATGCGTATGCGCAAGAATGTATACAAGCTGTTTATTCCAGTACGGAAATTCCGTATCAATATTACACTCCGCATCAATATAACTTAGTGCCGAATACAAATCACAGGGTCCTTTAAATAGAATATTTATATTATTCTCCGGTTTGGGCAGAACCTGACGGACTTCCAAATTATCGACAAGTGTTATCCAGTCTGCGGGAATGTTAATATCGGAAGCGACTTCCCCTCTGATTTCCAACTCCGGTTTATTCAAATACGAATATACAAATTGCTCTATACCCATATTCATAATCCTGCAGGAAAACAGAAAATGAACCAATTTGTTTTCTTTTTTATCCAGAGAATAAAACCCGCAAATACCGTAATTCCCGAATTTATCTTCCGCTATAATATAAGCTGATTCCGTATTTTTGATAGTATTTTCAATATTCTCATCGCGGAATTTCGTAAAATTAAGCTGGTTTGTGCGGCTTATTAATTTTTTTATACGTTCAATATTTTCTAAACAATCTTTTTTTATAGAAATTTTAATGCCGCTTGACCTTAAAAAGTCTTCGTTTGAGCTGTTTTCACGAGCTTCCGCCTTTTGTTCAAGAAGCTTATATTGCTTGAGCCTTGTGTGTTCAAAATCGTAATCGTTAACCAAATACAACTCTTCCGACATCTTCTTTATCTGCTCGGGCAATGCTGTCATGATTTGCGGACAATAGAATTTAACCTCATTAATATTTGAAATATTATCATCAATAAATATGACATTTTCTTCTCTGAGATTCATATTTCGAATGATATTTTTAACCCTTATACCCTTAGGAGTCCAGTCAATCGACGGAAAAACAAAAAATTCCCAGAAATTCTGAAACCCGCCGTTAATAAATTCTTCTTTTACGTTTTCAAAATTGTTTTTTGAGCAAATAGAATTCATTATACCTTTAGTAGTTAACTCTTGAATAAATTTTAGATTTTGCAAATTAAAATTCACCCGACAGCCGCTTTTCGGAGTTTTATTATCCGAAACGTCGTTTACTTTAAGGCTTTCAGGCTCGCTAAGTATTCCCTGCCATAAAGTATCATCTAAGTCCCAGATTATAAGTTTTGCTTTTGTAATGTCATAATCTTTTTTCATTGCGGTCCTAAAGGTTGATTTGCAGTCATAGTACAAGTAGAACTATCCTGCAAAAATTTGTTCCATACTTTTATTACCGGATTGTTTTGTACGGCAGAAAGACTAGAAGTGTCAACATCTTCATTAGAATACTGCTGAACAAGGCTGTATGCCTGCATTACTGATGTAAGCTCATCTATCTGCGGTTTTGAAAGCTTGCAAGTCACGGTTGACTCTATTCCGGAAAACAAAACTTTCTCCTTATACACGCATCTGTCACCGTCCCATCCGACAATTTTTTTGTTGGAAGTTACATTCATTCCCTCGGTGTTAACGGTTCCGCTTTCTGCATAGGAAGAACAATTTTTCAATGCATTGATAAATTTTGTATCATCAGCTAAAACAATAAGCGTTGTAAGTATAAGTACAACAGTAATTATAAAATATTTTTTCATATAAATCTCTCCAAAGCCATTTATAACTTAATTTTAGCAAAATTATTCCGGTTTGCCAATTTTCCGGAACAAAAATCCTATATTTAGTGGGCGGGGTAAATGAATATGTGGCTGCCTTCTTTGTATTGTCTGATTTACGGCCATTGTTGCAAATCCTGTCTATATAGTGTATGATGATATATAGGATATGTCATATTCCCTGACACGGGTTTCAATGTGGAGTGAATTAGCCGATGAATATTGCAGCATCTTCGGGTGTCAATTTCCAATCTTCATTTTATAACAGATTTTTTGAGTCTTTGCCGAACAAAGACATAAAGAATCCTGCCGCATTTAATAAAATGGGGCAGCGGCTTGCAAGCCCGCATTGGAATCGCCTTGCAATAGGCCTTGCGGCGATTACAACCCAGCCATTTCTTGATTATTTTAATCCGCGTGTGGATAAAGATACCGCAAAGGCTTCAGCGCTCAGAACTATTTCTAAAATTATTGTTTGCACAAGTGTCGGGTTTGCCGTAAGAGGGAGCTGCTATAAATTGACAAACAAGTTTATGCACGCCTCTGCAAAGGAAGGTTCAATTGCCCTTACTCCCGCTGTGATTTTGAATGAAAAAAATCCCGAAATTCAGAAGAATATGCTGAAACTTCACAGAAATACTTTTTCAACCGTTTTTGCTCTCGGAGTAATGCTGTTTACGAATGTTTTTGTTGATGCACCGCTTACGACAATACTGTCTAATAAACTCATATCTGCTCAAAAAGCGCGTCAGAATAAAGATAAGGCGGTATCGTAATGTCTGGAATTTTATCTAAAGCAGCAAAAAATACCTCCGAGCGGATTTATAAATTTTTCGGTAAAGATTCCGGTAACATGTTGTTGGCTACAAGTATACTTGGGTTTACACTTTCTGCAGGTGCTCAAATCGGTGCGATAGTTATGAATAAACGTTATTCGTTTTCTCAAAAGGTTTTTATGGTTCCTCAGGAAATCGGAGAGCTCGTTATGGCGGCAACTGCAATATTTGTTATAACAAAACCGATGCAAAAAATTACCGCAAAGATGGTTAAAACCGGTAAAATTGCGCCTAAAGAGCTTGTTAAGTATATGGAGGATAATAATATTATCTCAAAAAGGGGGAAAGCTGATTTTAATTTGGGCAATGAAATTAAAAATATAATAAAAAAGGTTCAATCCTCCGATGAATTCATAAATTCAAATAATAAAGAGTCCTTGCTGAGTGTTCACCAAAAAACTCTCGGTCAGTATGAGGCTTGTGCGGATTCTGCTTCTGCAATTACAACAACTGCTGCCGGGCTTGTTACAACGGGTCTTGTGGTTCCTGTTGTCCGAAATAACTTTGCTGCTTATTGGCAAAAGCAAGGCTTGAATTATTATAATTCAATTACAACATCCAAGCCTCATAATTCTAAAATTTAATTCAGCTAAATAACAGTATCATTGATGAAATTGAATAAATTATCATGTGACTGTTGAATCTTTGCTTGAAATTGAAATTTTAATACTTTTCTTTGAGGATTAGAGGAGTATTTGTAAGTTTTTGAGGTTAAATCGTATGCCGTACTCACATTTTGAGACAGCAAAGCAAGGCTATCACTAATCATTTTCTGTATTTCCTTTCGGGTAATGTACCGTCCTCCCGCTCAACCGGGTGTTCTATTATTTTAATCAAAAAAAAATAAAATGCAAATAAATTTTTTAAAAATTTTTAAAAACTAACCATTTGGCTATAATTATAAAACCCCCAGAAATTTTTTTTCGAAGGGTGTTTGATTTTATTTTCGTGTGAAAAGCCTTAAAATTAATTTTGAGTAATCTATGTTTTACGGGTTTTGGTTTATTCCCGGGCATTTAGGTGTGCGTTACAATATTTCTCCATAGTTTCAATGGCACGCTTGGCCAGGAGTTCGTTTTTGAGTTTTTTATTTTTTCTGTCTTTTTTAGGTAAATCAATATTGGGAAGTATTCCCCAGTTTGAATTTATTGGCTGCGGGGGCAGGTACCTTAGGGAATTATCCCGTGATGATATGTGTTCAAGGTGTGCTTTATCCGTAATATAGAATGTTAATGCTCCAAGCATGGTTTCTTGGGGTAATACTACGGGTTCTTTACCTGAAATTCTTGCAGCCATATTGATTCCCGCCAGCATTCCGGTAGCAATGGATTCAGTGTATCCTTCTGTCCCTGTTATTTGTCCTGCGAAAAATAATCCATTCCTTTCTGCGGTTTCTAATGTCGGATTAAGAATTTGTGAACTGTTTATAAAGGTGTTTCGGTGCATAACCCCGTATCTTACGATATTAACATTTTCTAAGCCCGGAATCGACTGCAGCAGCTCTTTTTGTGCACCCCACTTAAGATTAGTTTGAAATCCCACAAGGTTAAAAAGTGTTTTCGCGGAATTATCTTGTCTAAGTTGAACGACAGCATAGTTTTCGATTCCTGTCCTTTTGTCTACAAGTCCTACTGGTTTCATAGGACCGAAACGCAGTGTATCAATTCCTCTGGACGCCAAAACTTCAATAGGGAGGCAGGATTCAAAAAACTTTGAATTTTTATCAACCTGATGCTGCTCAATTCGTGGAGCATTTATAAGAATATTATAAAATTTCTCATATTCTTCTTTGTTCATGGGGCAATTAATGTATGATGCCTCACCCTTATCGTATCTTGAAGCCCAAAATGCTTTATCAAAATTAATGGAGTCAACCTCTACAATGGGCGCAATTGCGTCAAAGAATGAGAGATTTTCACTTTGGGTGAACCTTTTTATTGAATCGGCAAATTTATCGCTCGTAAGCGGCCCTGAGGCTATAATTACGTATCCGTCAGGAATTTCCGTTACTTCTTCTCTTATAAGTTCAATATTTTCGTTTTCTTCAATTCTTTTTGTAACAGCCTTGGCAAAATCTTCTCTTGCAATAGCCAGAGCATTCCCCGCAGGAACCGCATTTTCGTGAGCAATTTTGATAAGTTCTCCGCCGAGTATTTCCATTTCTTTTTTTAAAAGCCCGCTGGCGTTTATGATATCCGCTGAGCCTAAACTGTTAGAACATACAAACTCCGCGCAATCACCTGTAACGTGTGCACCGGTCGTCTTTGCCGGGCGCATTTCATATAATTTAACCTTTATTCTTCTTTTTGCGAGCTGTAATGCCGCCTCTGAGCCTGCAAGTCCTGCACCTATAATTTTGACTTCTTTAAACATTATCCATATTTTCTTGCAATTAAAAACTTCTAAGCAACTTTTTCTAATTCTCCGTCAGCTAACTTAAGAGCTTTTTCAGCTTCTTGCAAATACTCCATTTTAAACTCTTTTTTACTCCCTTTTATTATATCATTTAAATACATATTTTTTGCTTCTTTAGTAATATATTCTAAATTCCGGAACGAAAAGTGCCTTTTTCCCATTTTTTCAGCAAGTTCTTTTAAAGCATTATCCTGATTTACTAAAAACGTTTCATTATTTTTGATTTTGCTGATACTCATTTTTAAAGCTTCATACAAACAATCTTTATCTGGATATGTAACTTCTATGAGATTTTGGAAACGGCTCAGTGCGGCCCGGTCTAATGTATTGTTCTTGGGAGAAATATTTGTAGTACCTATAACTGTGACATTAGGAGCCTTTTCTTTTAAAATTTCTATATAATTGAGAAATATAGAACGTTCTTCAAGTTTACCTGCAGCGGCAGAACCGCTTGAATTAATAAGGTTTTCCGGCGGGACAATAAGAGAATCTATTTCGTTGAAAGTAACAACATATTTTTTATCAGTATTTTGTTTTGCAGTTTTTAATATTGACTTAAAGCTTGCACTCATTTTTTCTCCGGTTTCACCACTCCATCTGGAATTCCAATCAGAAAACGTGATTTCCATATATTCTGCATCTGTCGATTTTGCAAAAACTTTTGCAAAAAAAGATTTTCCGGTGCCTGGAGGACCAAATAATAAGAATCTGTTATTATTTATTTCTTTTTCCCCAATTTCAGAAATTACATTGTCTCCGGCTTTATCAATGTTAATATACCGTTCCAAACCGGCTTTTAAATTTTTGTTGAGGCTTTTGCAGGTATCTACTGTCGGTATATTTGAGTTATTTTTGAGTGACTCAAAATTCGCAGCTGTGGTTTTGAAATTTTTGAGTGAAAAATTTTTACCTCTCAAAATTAACCATGTAGCCAGTGCCGTAAAAGATGCAAACATAAATAATAAAATATTATAATTACGTCTCATTTTTTTTATATCACCCTCTTTGTCACCTTTTACGATTTGCAGATCCGAAAGACCTTTGCAAGAAGGATGATTTTTAGGGATTAAACGGTCTTGAGATGTTGTTTGTTGATATATTGGTTGAATCACGATACATACTCCTTATTAGGTCTATAATAACATAAAAGAATGCTCTAAAGCATTCTTTTATATAATTCATCTATCCTTATTTAATCATCTTCATCTTTACCTGTTATTGCATCACCAACCGCTCCTCCAATAACAGCTCCGCCTGTTTCAGCAGCTATAAGAAGAGCCGCTGCAGCTAAACCTCCTGTAGCGATAGTTGTTAAAAGTCCGATGCCCGCAATGCTGGCACCTAAAAGACCACCTACGGTTTTTCCTCCAAATCCCTTAAAAGCAGGCTGATTCATAGCAATTGAATTTGATTTGGTATTTTGTGAAATACTATTTTTTACTAAGCTATTTTTTCTCTGATACTTTGTTTGATTAATCGTGTTAATTGCACTTATTCTCATAATCATAACTCCTATTTTATATACAAAATAACTGTACATAAAACAAAGAATAAATGCAATATGTTATAAGAAATGTCAATTTAGTATCTTCCTACCTGATTTCTGCCGTGTTCTTTTGCATAATATAAACCTTTATCCGCCCATTCAATAAGGTCTTGGGGAGATTGAGCATTATCCGGGAATGTTGCGACTCCGAGACTTATGGTTACATTAACTTTATCTACCGGAGTAAGGTGGAACGGATTTTCCGCGACGGCTTTGCAAATTCTGTTTGCGTTAAATAAAGCGTCTTCTGCGGAGGTATTCGGAAGAATTATTGTCATTTCTTCGCCGCCGTATCTGCAAACGTAATCTGTAGTTCTTGAATTATTTTTAAGAATTTTGGCAACCTGTCTCAGTACGGCATCGCCGGCCTGGTGCCCGTAAGTATCATTAAATTTTTTGAAAAAGTCAATATCTATTATTATAAGTGAAAACGGCTGATTGTATCTTCTTGAAAGGTCAATTTGTTTTCTTAAAGTATCTTGGAAGTATCTGTGGTTGTAAAGTTCAGTAAGCCCGTCTATTGTTGCGAGTTTGTATTGGTATTCAAAATCTCTTGCTTTAAGAAGGTACTTAGCAAGGAATGAAAGTGCAAACGCTGCTAAAATTGAGATTACGGGCAGGACAACCGGTATCCATAGATTGTATATTTCCATTATGTAATACGATATAAACAGGTATGCAATTCCGAAAAGCGTTGTTGACAAAAACGCAAACAAGGTGGAAGTTGAAAGCATAACAATTCCGCCGACCAGAATAATTACGCCCGCTATAATAAGCATATTGGCAATGATTCCTGTTTTATGGATAAAGTTGTTATCAAGCATGTTATTAAAGAATGTTGCGTGGACTTCAACTCCCGGATATACACCCTCCTGAATTGGTACGCTTTTTGTATCATGAAGGCTCATTGCAGTTGTTCCGATTATTATAATTTTATCTTTAAAGTCAAAACTTCCTGCTGTATTATTTTCCATATCTTTAATTACTTTATACATAGGCACAATTGTATGTGTACCGCTGGGACCGTACCAATTTAAAATAGCTTCGCCGTCTGTAGTCAGTGGAATTTTCGTACCGATAACCAAAAGATTAGAGTTTTTATCTATCTTAAAATTATTGTCCGGTTTTTGAAGTAAATAATCCGCCCCGGCTTTGAATGTCAAATACGGATAATATTTATCCTGGTATAACATAAGAGGGGCGACATTTCTTATAATCCCGTCATTACTTCTTAGTATGTTTGTCATCCCGATGCTTGTTTTGCCTTCCATAATTTCTGAAAGTATCGGGCGGCAGTTTGTGAATTTATATTTCTTTGCGATATTTACATTTCCCTGATTATCAAGATTCACAGCTAGTCTTTCCGGCAGTTTTATCGGAATTCTCACGTCGCTCGGCTGGTTATCAAAATTCATTGAGGTATATACATTCGGGTATTTATTCATGGTATCAGAAAGATACTTGTCGCCCTGCTGCGCGGAACGAATAGATTTTATAAACATTAAATCAAAGATTATTGCCTGCGGCTTTTGTTTTTCCAAATAGTTAATCAAATCTCCGTATATATTTCTGGGAATAGGCCATTCGCCGTATTTTTCCCATAAAGTTTCCAGACTTGCGTCATCAATAGCAAGTACAACAATATCTTTATTTGGAAGCGGCCGTTTATGGATTACCTGTAAAGCTTGTCTGTAATCAAAGGTTCTGTTTTCCGCTACCTCAAAAAACGATACTATAACATTTTTAAGTGTATTATTGTTTTGTAATAATACAAATCCTATTAACAAAGCAGCAAGTACAAGAAGCAAGTATGTTGCGTATATAAACCACTTTGTTTTAATTAAATTTTTCAAAATAGTCTCTCCCAAGATATATTAACTATAATCCAGTATAGTTAATCTTGGTCTTTTTTGCAAGAAACTTTCGATTCAAAAAACCTTTCTCTATTAAACTGTTATTAGTTTTCAAAAGTTCGGTTGAATGCAGTAAATCCAGAGGATTTAATAAGTACTTTAGTAAACATTCTTCATGTAAATTCATTGTCTTTCCTTTTTGCAATAGCTGTGACGGGGTAATAATTTCAACTGTATTACATTATAACTAACGGTAAATATTGACAAATCTTTAATTTTTATTAAAACGATACTACAAATGGAGTATTTTAGAATTAATTGTTTAAATTATTTCCCAAAACTTCCGATAAATTTAATAAAAAGAGGTGAATTAATATGTTTAACGGTTTTTATCCGCGTTATGACTTAGAAGCAAGAATTCAACATACTAAACTGGACAGCTGGGGAAGCATTCCGTCAGCTCGTATGAACAGAGTTGAAGAGCCTGCAACTACAGATTTTCAAAGTGTCATGTCCGGACTTGTGGAGAATCTTAATACATCAATGGAAGCTCCGGATAATCTGTTAAAAGATGTTATGATGGGTTCTGAAAATGTTGATATTCACGATGTTATGGTTGCAATGTCGAAAGCGGAAATTGCGGTTAACGTTGCAACAACCGTTACCGGAAAGGTCATCCAAGCGTATGATAAAATAATGCAAATACAGATTTAGGCTTCTCATAATTTATATATATGTGTATAATAATTGTATAGGGCAGGATATATGGATTTTAAAAAGTTACTGGAAAATAAGGTTCTTTTAGCCTCAATCGTCGGGGGCGTAGTTCTCTTGCTTGTAGTATTTATTATAGTCGGTTCTGTAGCGGCTGCAAAAAAATCCGACAGTACAGGAATTGATGTAAGTAAAGAGCCTTTAAAGGAAGATGTTGATCTGCTTACTACTGATAATATGGGAAAGGCTCTTGAAATCCAGGCTTTGCTTGCCCGCAATAATATTGTTGCGGCACGTGCAGTAGACGGTACAAAATCTGTTTTAAGACTTAAAAAAGGTGATTGCACGCCCGGCATGAAGAAATGTACGACCGAACAAAGAGACCGCGCAATTATGGTTATAGTAGAAAGCGGGTTGTATGATCAGAATGTAGGGTTGGAAATCTTTGATAAAGGTGATTTTACTTCAACAAAAGAAGATAAAAGAATAAGGCTTGTTCGTGCTATGAATGGCGAGCTTGCCCGTTTAATAAAAAGAATTGACGGAATTGAAAACGCGTCTGTGTTTATTTCAATTCCTGAACAAACAATGTTTACTTCCATGCAAAAACCTGTTACGGCAACTGTACAATTGCAGGTTGCAGTAGGACAAACTCTTAATATGGGCACGATAAAGGCTGTTTCAAATTTGCTTCTCGGAAGTGTTTCAGGACTTAAGTCCGAAAATATTTCAATTACGGATACTAACGGCCATGTATACAACAGCCTGATTGATGCACAGTCGGAGATGCTTGCAAGAATACAGGAGAATGATAAATACATGCAGGAGAAGGTTCAGGCGCAATTAAACCGCTTAATAGGGCAGGGTAAATATGTTGCGACCGTAAGTACATTCCTGAAACAAGCTCCTGTTGAAAAATTTACAATAGAGTATGATCCAAACAGAAAAGCTTCGGTTACGGAGCAAACTTTTTCGGAAGGTTTGGGAGATCAAACACAGGATGTTAATAAAAATACAAATGCGGTAAGCGTTTATCTTCCTAACGGTTTGCCTGCCGGAAGTTCAGATTCCACCCAGAACAGAAGCTATTCAAGAACTGCAAGAGAAACTCAATACGGCGTAACTAAAGTTCAAACTAACGAATATATGTCACCCGGAGTTTTGGAAGAAATCTCTATTGCGGTAACTTTGGAAAAGGACGCACTTCCTGTTGAACTTACGCTTGAAGAGTTAAAAGAGCTTGTTGCACACGCGGCAAGTCCAAAGGCCGATCCTGAAAATGTAACAATTGCTTTTGCAGATACACTGGATCCGTTTATGGCGGGTGACAAGAATGTTAAAGCGCCGATTAAGGCTGAACACGGCAATCCGTGGTGGCTTGCAATTGCACTTCTGGCATTCGGTTTGTTCTTCGGGCATAAAGCATTGTCACAGAAAATTAATGCTGCAAAAGCCGCGCAGCAGGAAGAAATTGCGCGCTTGAGAGAAATGAACGAAGCTCAGGAAAAACAAATCAAGGATTTGAGCGTTAATGCGGCAGATTTAATACAAAAGCAATCACAGCTTCAACAAGGATTATTGGAACAGCAAAACAGAACTGTTGCAATTCCTACTTCCGGCGCCGAAATCAGAGAAGCTCTAAGAGAACTCAAACGCGAATTTGACGGAGTCGACGAGGCCGAAGCCGGTGAAAGAATAAGAAGCTGGATTGAACAGTAACTACAGCTTTAATGTCTTTTTAAGATTTCCTGTAATCTTTGTAAACATTCTCGGGAAAAACATTTTTATATTGTCCATACGTTTTGCCCATTTTAGTTTTCTTGCTAGCTGCTTCTGCTGTTTGAGAGCTATTATAAATTCCTCTGAGTTATTTAGCTCGCAGTATAATTTTCTTTCTATAAGACATTTTTCAACGGGGTGAGTGACTTCGTCCGGACTTTTTGCCCCGATTTTACTCTTTTTATATTCATAATACTCTTCCTCGGTAAAATTTAACGGTTCTTTGTTATTATAACTATGCTCATCACTTATAACAAATTCGCCCGGCCTTAAATCTTCTGTTCGGTAGCCTTTCATCACCCTATTCTCACCTTTAAACGGATAATAGTCATAATGATAACAAGTCAATAGAGCGCAATCTTCTGCATATACAAACTCGACGCCTCTGTCAATTGTAATACCCTTAAAATTTTGCATGTTGCTGTTAATCGGTAATATTCTCATAAATCCTCCTTTATCTGATAATTATATTTTTATCTGTTTTTAACGGTTCCGGAGTTGCGTCCTTTTATAATATTTTTCAACTGTTGGCAGACTGCATTATTCATCATAATAATAATCTTCTTGGTTCTTGCCCCACAGTCCCTTAAAACTCTGGGAACTATTGATTGATACAATTTTCATAATATACAACCCCTTATTAACTGTCTAATATAGCATTTTTATTCGATTATGTAAATAATTTCCTTTACAATCTTAATATATCAAACCCAAAAGCCCGGAAATACAGAATAATTTCCGGGCTTTTGGCTATTATTTTATGATAAATTTTCCGCCGATTTTAAATTTTACCTGTTTTTTCAACTTTTTCCATTCTGCGTATTAAATCGTCTATGCTTTTTTGTTGCTTTTCGATTGTTTTTTGTTGATTATCAATAATTTTTTGCTGTTCTTTAATTATTTTATCCTGCTCTTCAACCTTAGTATTTGTGTTTGTAAGATTGTTTGCAATCTCAATAATTTTTGTATTTAACTCTTTTATAGCATTGATTGCGGCATAGAACATATCTTCCCATCTTATGCGTAAAAATCCGTCGTCGCCTTTTGTAACCGCATCCGGAAATACTTTCTGCAAATCCTGCGCAATTACACCGACATGCGGAGTCTTTGCTTCATCCTTTTTGAATGTGTAATGGAAGAAATC
>CALUSF010000010.1 GCA_944323325.1 Candidatus Gastranaerophilales bacterium | reverse complement strand
ATCAGAACAACTGACGTTACCGGTTCTATCAAATTCGACGGCGAAATGGTAATGCCTGGTGATAACGTTGTTATGGAAGTTGAACTTATCGCTCCCGTAGCTATCGAAGAAGGTATGAGATTCGCTATCCGTGAAGGCGGCAGAACAGTTGGTGCCGGTGTTGTAGATAAAATTATTGAATAATTTTATTTAACAATAATTTTAAAGGGAATGGTTTTAAAGCCATTCCCTTTTTATATATTCTAATCGTTAGAGCTTGCAGAAAAATTTTTCCGCATTCTCCTTACACAATTTGTACTTGTTTTAAGTATTCCAATTTATCCATGCTGTCTGTTTCGTAATAAATTCTCAAAAGCGGCTCGGTTCCGCTCGGGCGTACAAGAATTTTGGTTTTATCGCCAAGCATAAACTTTATACCATCTTTTGTATCCGTATTCGTAATTTCATACTCTCCGACAGAGTTGAGATTCTTTATACCGTCGAGTATTCGGTCAATCTCGTCCTTGGAATCAAGCTTTATATCCACTCTATCCGTATAGAATTTTACTCCCGCAAAGTTATACAACTCTTTCTGGAGTTGATAAAGCGGTTTTTGGCAGTAAGAAACTGCTTCTAATATAAGAAGATTCGCTAAAATCCCGTCTTTTTCCGGAATATGACCCGATATACTCAACCCGCCGGATTCTTCTCCTCCTATAATTACCTTATTCTTACGCATTGCCTCACCGACATGCTTAAATCCGACAGCCGTTTCTATTACGTTAACACCGAGTTTTTCCGCAACAATATCAATCAGAAGGCTTGAGCCGACAGTCTTAACGACAGCTCCCTTGTACCCTTTAAATTTCAGATAACGCAAAAGAATTGCGATAATTTCATTAGGAGATACGTATTCGCCTTTTTCGTTAATAACACCGAATCTGTCCGCGTCGCCGTCATTAGCCAAACCTATTGAAGCCGGCGTCTTTTTTACTTCTTCTATCAATTCTTTTAAGAATCTCGGCTTCGGATCCGGCATTCCGCCTCCAAATTCAATATCATGGTACAAATGCAGCGATGTAAAGGGAATTTTATGTTGTGTTAGAATATCATCGAAATACCCGATTGATGCGGAGTACAGCCCGTCAAAAATTATATTTTCTTTAAAATTTTTAATGGTGTCAAAATCAATGATTTTATTTAAATGTTCATAATATTTTGGCGCAAAATCAATTTTATGAATGCTTCCTAAAATATTTTTATTTTCATTGTTTAATTTCCCTTCAAAGGGTTTATCAATATTACTTACAATTTCATCCGTAATATCACTTGTCGCAGGGCCGGCATAATCAGGAATAAACTTCATGCCCAGATACTCCGGAGGATTGTGTGAAGCCGTAAACATTACAGCACAGGCGTTTTGTACAAGCGCATTATACGCAAGCACCGGGGTCGGAACTACGCGGGAAGAATAAAAAACGTTAAAACCTTTATTTTTAAGGATTTCCGCACATAACAAAGAAAATTCCGCCGCTTTGTTTCTCGGATCATACCCGATAAGAACCGGTTTTGAAAAGCCGAAATTATCCGCAATATACTTTCCTATTGCAAGTGTAACTCTTTGAACGTTTGCTTCCGTAAAATCTTTGCCGAGAACGGCTCTCCAGCCGTCAGTTCCGAATTTAATATCCACAATAACCTCTCCTTTTCATTAATTTTATCATAAGAAAACCATGCCGGTAATTTATCTTAAGCGGATATTATTGCAAATATAAACCAAACTACTTTCCGATACAGAAATTTTCAAAAATGTTATTCAGGATATCGTCCGTAATTAATTCTCCGGTAATCTCGTCCAATGCCAAAACTGCGGATTTTACGTCAATACTTATTAAATCCTGCAATTCTCTTACATTTGCGGCAAGCAGAGCTTGTCCAATTGAATTCCTTGCCTTTTCAAGACAGGTTTGCTGCCGGGTATTTGTAATAAATTCCAAATTTTCGGGTTCAATATCGCAAACTTTGTTTTTAAGCAGAGTTTTTAAATCATTAATTCCGTACCCTGTAAGCGCGGAAATACATATTGCCGGCTCTTCTTTTTGTTCGGTCAAGTCTGCTTTGTTTGCAATCAGAAGATAATTTTTATCTTTAATAAGCTCCAGAACCCTTTTATCTTCTTCATCAAGTCCTTTGGAAGCATCATACACAAACAATACCAAATCAGCTTCATCAAGAGAAGTTTTTGAGTATTCTATTCCGATTTTTTCAACTTCCGAAATTTCCTTATCGTCTCTTATTCCGGCAGTATCAACCAGCGTAACGGGAATTCCCAAATCAAGAGTTTCTCTTAAAACATCTCTCGTCGTCCCTGCAATATCGGTTACAATTGCTCTATCCAGACTCAACAGAGCATTAAAAAGAGATGACTTGCCGACGTTAGGCTTTCCTATTATTGCAACTGCAGCTCCTTGTCTGAAAATATTTGATGTTTTTGCGCCCGATAGAACATTATCAATTTTTTCGATAATTTTTTTAAATTCTTCTTCCAAATACTCATACTCCGGCTCTTTTACATCTTCCGGAAAATCAATGCCCGCCGTTATTTTAGATAAAATTTCGAAAATATCGTTTCTTATTTCATTTATTTTTTCCCTCAAAACACCCGATAGATTTTTCATAGACGCTTTTGCAAAATCGGAAGTTTTAGAGTGAATTATATCCGCAACAGATTCCGCCTGTGATAAATCCATACGCTTATTCAAAAACGCGCGTTTCGTAAATTCACCTTTTTCCGCAACTCTTGCGCCGTTTTTAAGAACCAGATTCAGGATATTTTTAACAACATTAACTCCGCCGTGACACTGGATTTCAATCACATCTTCTCCGGTATAACTGTTCGGCGCAAAGAATGGAAGAACAATAACCTCATCAATCAATTTTTCATCATCTTTAATCCATCCGTGATTAAATTTTCTCGGTTCAAACTTCGGATTCGAAAAGATTTTTTCAATAATTTCAAAAGCCTTAGGGCCGGAAATTCTTATAACCCCGACACCTCCGGCACCCAGCGGTGTTGATATTGCAGCTATTGTATCAAATTCTTCCAAAATATTCATAAATAAATTGTAACCTAAAAAAATTCGGCATATAATAATTTTATGAAAATCAGAGAGTTAATTGCCGCAACCGGTGCAAAAGTTTTAAAAGAAGTCGATGAGAATCTGGACGTAAAAATTTCCACGGATACCAGAACCATTAAGGAAGGTGATTTTTATCTTCCGCTTAAGGGTGCAAATTTCGACGGTGAAAAGTTTATTGCGGATGCTTTAAAAAAAGGGGCGGCAGGTTCCTTCTGCACCGGAGAGGACGGAACCCTGCAAGTTCAGGATACTCTTCAAGCGTACCTTAAACTTGCAAATTACAGAAGAAATCAATTGAATTTTACCGTAGTAGGAATTACGGGAAGTTCGGGTAAAACAACCACAAAAGAACTTACGGCTTCGGTTTTGAGTCAAAAATACAGAACTTTTAAGACACCTCTGAACCACAACAACGAAATAGGATTCTGCCAGACAATATTTGAAGCGCCAGATGATACGGAAGTACTTGTTCTGGAGATGGGAATGAGAGGTTTGGGCGAAATTGAACTCATATCAAAGTACGCCGAACCTGATATTACGATTATTTCAAATGTCGGAACCGCACACATAGGAAGGCTCGGCTCCAGAGAAAATATTGCAAAAGCCAAATGCGAAATTGTTAAATATCAGCGCGGCAATGTTTTTATTGCGCATAACGACGAACTTATTAAAAAAACGGTGGAATTTAACGGGCGGCAAATTTATTATTCAATAAATGATGTAAAAATTTTGGACAAAAATGCACAGGGTTCAAAATTCGAATATCAGGGAAATATTTATGAACTTAATACCGGCGGAGATTATAATATAGAAAACTCGCTTGCGGCAATTAATGCAGGTTTGGTTTTGGATTTAAGCGTAAAACAAATTCAGGAAGGTTTAAAAAGCTACACTCCGATAGAGAAACGCTGGGAAACTGAAACGGCGGGAGGATACAAAATAATTAATGACAGCTATAACGCTAACCCCGAATCAATGAAAGCATTTGTCGATACAGTGTTTGAACTCTACAAAGATTTTGTAATCATACTCGGAGATATGGGAGAACTCGGCGAAAACGAGATTGGATACCACAAAGAACTGGGGCTTTACATAAATTCCAAAAAATCCCCGAATTCAAAAGTTACAATACTTTCTGCCGGAAATTTGTCAAAATATATAACTGATATGATAACAAATTATCCGGTAAGACATTTTGAAACTCTAAAAGATGCGGCAGAATATATTAAGATAAATATTAACAAAAACGAAACATTGTTTTTGAAAGCTTCCAGAAGCATGAAATTCGAAAATCTTATTACATATCTGGCATGACATGCCAACATCGTTACAAAACTTAACCCCTTATTAATTCCATGCAAACATGGTTGCGGCATGGGTTTCCATGTCTTAATACCCCCCGAATCATGCGCCCTCGGGCAATTACCATGCCCGCAAACGCCAAATACCAATATTTACACGGGATTGCAAATTTTTAAAAAAACTTAACAATACCCGGTTTATGGGTTGTAAAAGCTTTCTTAAGCCATATAATAGTAAATATAGAAACGAAATCACAAATAATTTTTGGGAGGAATAAGTGTTTAAGAGTCGTGATATGGGGAGAGCTATTGCCGTGAAAAGGTGGACGCCTACGGCATTAGAATGTTATAAAAGAGGTTGTGTGTGCGAAGGATGTTTTTATAGTGATTTTTTCAGCGCTACAGCACAAAAATGCCAGATGAAGGCTGCAGTTTTGGAATTAGTCAGAACAATAGGCGCTCCAAACGTAGAGCTTCCGCAGATTATGGAATAACCCCCTTTAAAAATACTCCGACATGTTGTACAATAATAGGGTAGTACATTAGGAGGTGTAAATGCATATACACGTAAACGGTAAAAACATTGAGATTACAGATGCAATTAAGGCTTATGTCAAAGAAAAAATCGGCAAGGTTGCAAATCATTACGACCAAATTACCGGAATAGACGTAATCCTTTCCGTTATCAAAAATCCGGCTGCAACAGGTAAACACGTGGCAGAAGTTTCATGCAAAATGAACACGGGTGTTGTCCACTGCGAAGAAGCCGCAGAATCTATGTATGCAAGTATTGATTTGCTAGCTGACAAATTGTCCAGACAAGTGAAAAAGTTTAAAGACAAAGCGCTTTCTTCCGGCGGAAAAGAAACAATCAGGAATACAGAAGTTAAAGAAAACGAAGAAGTCTTGGAAAGTTAGAATAGTTGAAGGGCATTAATACTCCGAAAGGTAAAACCGGAAAAAATGATTAATGACAAAAAAGTAGTAGTAATTATGCCTGCATACAATGCAGAAAAGACTTTAGAAAAAACATATAATGAGATTTATCAAAAATTCGTCGATGAGATTATTCTCGTCGACGATTTCTCTTCGGATGAGACAAAAGAAATTGCCAAAAGGCTCAATATAACAACAATTGTTCACGAAAAAAACAAAGGTTACGGCGCTAACCAGAAATCCTGCTACAGAGCTGCACTGAAAGCCGGTGCGGATATTGTAATTATGCTCCATCCGGATTATCAATACACTCCCAAGTTAATCCCGGCTATTGCCTCAATGATGGCTTTTGATGAATATGATGCCGTTATAGCATCAAGAATGCTCGGAAATTCGGCTCTCAAAGGCGGGATGCCGCTTTATAAATTCATCGCAAACAGGTTTTTAACCGAATTTGAAAACTTTGTGACCGGAGAAAAATTATCCGAATACCATACGGGATTCAGGGGATTTACGCGCAAAATACTTGAAAATCTGCCTCTGGAAGACTGCAGCGACGATTTTATTTTTGATAACCAAATGCTCGCTCTTATATTGTTTAACGGATTCAAAATCGGTGAGATTTCCTGTCCGACAAAATACTTTGCAGAAGCTTCATCTATTAACTTTGCGCGCTCATGCAAATACGGACTTGAAGTACTTCTGGTAAGTATTAAATACAGACTTGCAAAATCTGGATTTAAAATAAAGCTGTTTAATAAAGGCGGCAAAGCTCTTGATACAGAAAAAGAATTAAAGTATTATAATAAATGCTTGTAGCCTGTTTGTGCTGCAGCAATTATTTAAAAGAGAAAAGAAAGATAAATTAATGGCAAAACGCAGCGAATCAGGAATCGGATTAAATTTAAATTATATAATAGTATCAATCGTAGTATTCGTAATACTTACGGTTCTTGTTCTGTACATGCCAGGGCTCACCGCATTTGACGGTAAAATTCTTCACTCAATACGCCTTGCGCTTTCGCCTTATCCTATCTGGTTTGCCCAATTTGTAACGGAATTCGGACGTTCATATCAAATGGTATGGCCGCAAATCGCCGCAGGAAGCGTTTTAATTTCTCATAAAAAATATGTAAAAGCATTTTTACTAATATTTTTTACTCAAGCAACGTACGCACTGACAATTTTTATTAAGAACTTTGTCTGCCGTGAAAGACCTTGTGTTTATCCGGAATTCAGTTTCCCGTCCGGGCACTCTTCAACGACAATGTGTTTTTACGGAATTTTAATATACTTAGTACTTCACTATGTCAAATCCGATTTTTGGAGATATTTCCTCGTAACACTTTTCAGCCTGTGGATTTTGCTTGTAGGAATATCCAGACTCTGGCTCGGTGTACATTATCCAGTAGACGTTATTGCAGGAATGTTCCTCGGCTTTATAATGGTTAATCTTTATATTATAACCGCTAAAACATTGAGTAAATAAAAATGGAAGAAATCCGCGTCAGAACAGATGACAATATCGAAATCGCATTCAATTTAACAAAACAAAATAACCATGAGAATGTTCTGTTAATCTGTCCAGGCTGGTTTATGACAAAAGACAGCAAGATTTTTAAGGAAATCGCGTCAGAGTTTTCCCGCTTTATTGATACGGCATCAATGGATTTCAGAGGGCACGGAAAAAGCGGAGGACGATACACTTTTACTTCAAAAGAAATTCTTGATTTAAAGTGTGTAATTGAATATTTAAACACAAATTATAACAAAATTTTTCTTTTGGGATTCTCCCTCGGCGCTGCGCTAAGCCTTCTGTATACGGCCGAATTCGGGAAAATAAACGGAATTATTGCCGTCTCTCCGCCTTCCGATTTCGATAAAATTGAAAACCGTATCTGGAATTTTAATGCCTGGTACCCGACACTGTTTAAAAAATTTGAACCCGCCAGATGGATTTCAATACGGATGGGGAATTTATGGGGAAAAAAAGTTAAACCCGCGGATATTATTGAAAATATTAAATGCCCGATAGCTTTCGCCGCCGGTGAAAATGACCCGATAGTCTTTCCGCGGCATACAAGAAAGCTTTATGAAAAAACTACCGCCCCGAAAGATTTTAAATTATTCAAAAAAGGGCTGCACGCCGAAGACTTATTTACGGATAATAAAGAAGAATTTATGAAATATTGCACTAATTTTTTGAAACAACTTTAAGCATATACCGCGTACAATCTTTGGAATTATGACTGTATTTTGCTATGTTGTAACAATTTTCAACAACTTTATTATAGGCCTCTTTATCCTCAAGATAATTTTCAATCTTAAATATCAAATCGGAAAAATCTTCATAATACGGCATCTCACCCTCAAACAGCGCAAGTTCTTCTCTGTAATCGCTAAGCATAAGCCGCTTGCAGGCAACAGTCTGAAACGTCCTGTAATTTAAAGACGAAATTCCCTGAGAATTCATATTAAAAACAATTTTTGCATTATTTATTGCCCGGGCCATATCCTCTTCACAATCAATAAAACCCTGATAACATAAATCAATTAATTCCGGATACTGCGCACGTTTCCTCGCATCATCATAATGCCTTTCAATAGCATACCAGGCAACTTTAAGATGCGGAAGCTTTGTTATTAATTCCTCAAAAAAGCTTAAACGATAATCAGTATCAAGTCTTCCCGCAAACATAATATCAAACTCAGGCTCAATACCCAAATCCTTATATATCTCAAAATTAACAAAATGCGGAAGATAATGAATATTTTTAAAAGTTTCATAACCCGTTAAAACTTTGTCCCAATAAAACGTATAATTGTCGTCCTCATTGAGATACTCCAGATATTTTTCCCACTCGGGGCCGGAAGTCTTGCTTCTGATATCATCAGAAAAATAATTTATAGAAGGCATTTTAAGCTTGTTATCTATTTTAATCTTGAGCCCCGAAAAATCATACCCCGCAATATAATCGTAATCGGAATCCAATAACTCATCCGTCATCTCATCAAAAATTTCATCATAAACGGTAACATCACAATTATTCTGTCTGAACCCGTCTATAATACTTGATGTTGTAAGCCGCCCTCCAATGCTTACAGGTAGTATCGCAAGAATTTTTTTCATACTTACTACATTCTATCATTTTTACCAAAGCTTTACAAGGGTACAAGATTTAATGTATACTAAAAAAAGAAGAGCAGGATATACGCGTCTGCCTCATTGAAAATCTAATCATAAAAGTTTAGAAAATTTTATTTTTAATAAAAAAAGTAAGCGCTTGTAGCTCAGTAGGATAGAGCGGAGGTTTCCTAAACCTTGTCTGCCGTGGGTTCGACTCCCTCCAGGCGCACTTACTTTTTTCTTTACTAAAAAGAAAAGAAAACATTTTCTAAAACTTTTAGTATAATTACTCACTTATCATTGAGCAATGTCCAATATACTACTGGACAGTTTATTTTTTCAATATAGTTGGGAAAACGGGAGTCGAACCGCTTTTTTGCTTCTCAAAAAAGGGGTTCTTACCTCTCGCAAAACGTGACATTTAGTCACCTTTTGCTCGGCAGAGTCTCCAGGCGCACTTACTTTTTTCTTTACTAAAAAGAAAAAAGTAAACAAAAAAGAAAAGAAAACATTTTCTAAAACTTTTGGTATAATTACCGGCTAAAATTAAAAAGCATAAGTCTTCAATTTCAACGGAAAAAAACAATTATAGGCAACAAAAAATGTCGATAGGGGGATTTGAACCCCCAAGGATCTCTCCACATGAACCTGAATCATGCGCGTCTACCAATTTCGCCATATCGACACAAAACTTATATAATTTTCAGCAATAAACCTACCTCCATTGTATAACAAAAACTAAAGCGGTCAATGAAAATTCATTGACCGCCAAACTTTATATAAGTTCTTTTTTCTTTTCTTTTATTTTCTCGGCTTTTTTAATCATTTTTTCTAAATCGTCCGGCATTACCGTATTCGGTGCAAGCGCCTCTTTTTGCAGTCCCTTTTTAAGGATTTCCGTCTCTTTATCCTTAAGCTCCTTGTCCGCTTCGACAATATCTCTGTTATGATAAATTTCCGCAAGCCAAACAGCGCTTTCTGTCGGAGCTCCAAGTTCATTTTGTTTTTTCTGGATTCCGTAACTTGCCCAATCCTCGGGAAGTTTATCTATAGTTGTATATTTACCCTCCGCAAGCAGGCGCTTATCGGCTTCGCGCTCCAGAACACTCCGGACGTAATCTTTCTGGCTCATAAATCTGCAAGGGATAACTATTTCATTTCCGATAACTTCTTCGGGGTCGCGTTTTTCATATTTTTTAAACATATCCGCAGCAATTTGCAAATGTCCGAGTTCTATATCAAGGAATAATTCCCAAGTTTTTTTAATTCTGTCGTCCGACTCATCTTCCATACACGTGTAGTAGTTACAAACTTCCGTAAACTCGTGGAGCAGGAATTTTTCGTACATACTCTCCGCCGGATCAATCAACGATTCATACATTGTAACGTGTTCCTCTTCTACATCCTTAATTTCGGCATAAGTTTCTCTCAATAGAGGATCAGCGTACATAAATCCGTGTTCTGCATAATAATTATGCGTTTGCTGCTCGCCGGAAAGAAGAGTTAAAATATTAACCTTTGTCTGCGGGTGCGCCGCCGCTTTATCGTAATGTTTTCTTATTCTGATACCGTTGCAATTGTGATGATGCTGCGTCGGACGTCCTGCAATTACATCGGTTTGACCCTGCACTATCGCCGACGGCTTAATTCCTTCAGCCATATACGCAAATTGGCTGTATCTGTACAAGTGGTCAAAATCCTCCAGCAAACCGAAATCAAAAGTTTCTTTAACGTATTCGTCCGGTTCATTTTGTGCCATCCAGGCAGTTAAATCGACAGCAACTTGTTCATAACCTAAAGTTGTTTCCAATACAGACTGGTCGGCAGGTCCCATCCAGTTTGCCGTTGCCTGCTGTGAATCCTCAATTCTGCTTATCATCGCAATTACCGCTTTATCGTTATTATCGGGTACAAATCTGTTAAATTGATGCTTAAATCCCCAGGCTTCAACTTCTATACCGTTCATTAAAATTTGTCTTGTTCTTGTATAACAGTCTACGTCCGTTTTGTTATATGGTTTTCCGGCTATTTGATGCCAGTTTCTGAGCTGCTTCTCCAAAGGAAGCCCCTTTTCTTGTAATGGATTAAAACTCATTTTTCCGCCTTTCTGCAGAAATTTTCTGCAATAAAACAATAAATGAAACCGGAAATTTTTTTATCGGCTGTGTGGCTAATACCCCGGAAGCCTACAATTCGTTTGAATTATTAGGAAACAAATAATATACCTAAGTTTATATTTAAATCATTGAAATTTTATTTTATAATAATTTTCGGAGGATAAAGTTATGAAAATTGTATATTTTGATGTAGAAAGTTATGAACGGGAATTTTTAGACAAAAATAACGACGGGAAATATACGTATTTTCTTGATACTAACCCCCTGAATGATTTGGCGCCGATTAAGAGTGAATACGCAGATGCGGATATAATTTCGGTTTTCACGACATCAAGAGTGAACAGAAAAGTTCTTGAACAGTTTAAAAACCTTAAACTTATCGCACTGCGCTCGGTCGGATTTAATCATATTGATTTGGATTATTGCAAAGAAAATAATATTGCAGTAGAAAATACTCCCGGCTACGGAAACATAACCGTTGCGGAATTTGCGCTCGCGCTTTTACTCGATGTTTGCAGAAAAGTTACGGTTTCTTATTCCGAATACAAAAATGCAAGAGTTTCACCGTCAAATCTTATCGGAACAGAGCTTTGCGGAAAAACCGTCGGAATCGTCGGTCTGGGAGCGATAGGCGCAGCGTTTGCCAAAATCGCAAACGGACTCGGAATGAAAATTCTTGCTTACGACAAATTCGAAAAAGAAGAACTCAAACAATCACTCGGTGTTGTTTATACCGATTTTGACACCTTGTTAAGAAAATCGGATTTCATCTCGATTCACGCACCTTTAACCAAAGAAAACTATCACATGTTTAATGAAGAAAGTTTTAACAAAATGAAAGAAAGTGCGATTATTATTAATACCGGAAGAGGCGAACTTATTGATACACAGGCGCTTTTTAACGCACTTGTAAACAAAAAGATTGCCGGTGCAGGACTTGATGTTCTTGAAAATGAACAAACAATGACAGATTTTGATTATATGATAGGACTTAACAGACTGGATAAGAGTATATTAGAACAAACTATCATAAATTCACGCCTGTTTCAGCTTGATAATGTAATAATTACACCGCATACAGCTTACAACTCAAAAGAAGCCATACAAAGAATATTAAATACAACAATGAACAATATTAACGAATTTGTATCCGGCAAGCTGCAGAATAATGTTGTCAGATAATATAAAAGGGCTTTAATATATTAAAGCCCGTATGACATGTTATTTAAGTTGATTAATAATCAGAGAGTTAAATTTTTATGAATCCTTCATCGTTCCGGAATTAACCGGCTAAAGAACCATGGAAAGTTCTTGAAATTACATCATCCTGTTGTTCTTTCGTAAGCTTAATGAAGTTTACGGCATAACCGGATACACGAACAGTCAGCTGCGGGTATTTTTCAGGATGTTTTTGCGCATCAAGCAAAGTTTCTCTGTTAAATACGTTTACGTTAAGGTGATGACCGCCTTTTTCTACATAACCGTCTAATAAATTGATTAAGTTTTCTTCTTGTTGAGTTGTCATTTTATATCTCCTTATTCTTTGCTGCTTTTTCTTACATTTTTATTATAGACCATGTTTAACAACATTTCTGTTGTTTTTACAACAAGTATATAAATTTAAAATTTTAGAATCGTTATTATAAAAATCCCTAAGTTGCACAAAATAATGTATATAGGTAGAAAATTTTTCAAAAATAGTTTATAATATACATGCAATTTATAAATTACGGACAGAAAAATGTCTTTCGATTTCAATAATATCAACCCAATAAACAAAGCGCAGCCTGCATACAAGGACGGAGGCGGATTAGGCGGCGGCGGTATGTACATGCGCCAAAATAAAAAACGCCGCGATGAGCCTGAAGACGATATGTTTGAACGCAATGAAGAAAAAGATCCAAACGAAATTGAATTTGAGCCGGAATTAAAAGAAGAAGATATTCCGGACACTACACTGTTTAACAGATTTGTTAACTGGTTTCGAATAGGGCATGATTAAACGCGCTAAATTATTCCGGTTTTGTTTTTTGTGTGTATTTATATATTCCGTATCCGGCTAAAATAAGGCATAAAACTGCAATACCGGCTTTTTTAAACGGAAAAACGGTTTTATCTTCCAGAATTTTTCTGTATTTAACAATTTTTCCGTAAAGTTTCGGGTTTTCTTTATCTAAACCGTTAGCCTTAAATATTTTCTCCAGAGCGTCCATAGGATTATAGGCTTCGCCCTTTTTTACGGCTTCCAAATATGTTTTTTCATAATTATCCGGAACAACGGTTGTAAGTCTCGGCCCGTTCAGCCCCAGAGCTTCCGTAAAATAAATCATGTTATTATAAGCACACAGAGGCTCTGCAAGTTTAGCCTTAAAAATTTCGGAATATTTTTCAAGTTTTTTTCTCGGAATTTTTAATATATCGCTCAATATTTCCGCCTGCCGGTCTGTTAGCTTAATCTTATCCGAATCATGGTTTGAAGCTCCTATAATAAAGCTTTTTGGATTCCAGCCGCGTTTTAAAAAACTCTTGTTGCTGCCCCAATCACTCGAAAGTCCTTCGGATGTATATATTTTAACTCTGTCTTTCAGATACGGTTTCATTTGGTCTCCGCTGTAGAGGCTGAACTGTTCGGACGAAGCGGCAAATTCATGCATAATATTTTTAAGGTCATAGTTTACACCCTTAACCTTTTTAACTTCATCATCTATAATATTCAAAATCCTGTCGCCGTGGTCTTTGTATGTACTGTTAACCGGCTGGTTGACATAAGTCCATGAAGCGTCAACTCTGAATCCGTCATAACGTTCCGCGTAAAGTCTAACCTTTTCCCGTAACAATTTTTCAGCTTCCGGAGTGTCAAAATTCAATGCTGGCAAGCCCCAGCCGATTGTAGCATTTTCAATAAAAGCCTTGGGATGCGACCAAACCTCATCGTAAGAAAATCCGCAAATCATGTCACCATTGAGTTTTAGCCCTTTAGAATTAATATTTCGTTTTGCTTTTTCAAGACTTTTTTCGGCAAGATACTGTTTAAATTTGTAAAAATCAATTTTTTTGCCTTTGAGTTTATGAATTTCTTCAATCCTTTTTTGGCGTTTTGCTGAATCGACAATATCCGGATTAAATAAGTTTTTGTCCGTTGCGTTCCAATTTTTGTATTCGTGTGTTCCGTTTATTTCCCGAAGTGCGTGATAAAGCCCATTTTTCTCCAGTAAATTTGCCCGCTTTGTTTTATATAACTCAAATTCGGCCTTCATATTTGAGTTCATATTGTCATATAAATTTTTCAAAACCTCTTCTTGTACAGAGTTGTGGGAAATAATATTTTCATAATCTACAAATCCTGTCTGCTTATGGTTTTTAACGATTTTCTGATAATCAGATTCAGGAATAAACGATTTTATATCTATCATTTGTTCACCCAAATCCATTGATGAGCCGGAATATATAGGATAATGCCCGTTATGTTTATGAAATCTTCCGGCAGGTAATATCTGGAGTTCATTAATTCCCCAATACTGTTTTGCAAAATCAAAAAATTTTAAACTCTCTTCCGTACCTAAATTCCCGACTCCGGTAGAATTTGGCAGACAATCAGCCGGAATAATAAGAACAGATTTACCGCAATTTCCAGCCTTTGCTTTAGCCTGCATAAGCGTGTCCGTATAATCCGCCATGTCAGACGGACGCTTTTGAAAATTAACTGCTGTGTTAATTTTTGTGACACGCATTTTCACACACCTTTACACTGATTATAAACACAAAAAAGAATAAAAATTGCGTTATTATGTAGATTTGTTAAAAAAAATTGCAATAAGGGCATATTTAATATACGATAAGAGAGTTAATAAGGGGTTTAATATTAAGGTAAATATAAAAGGAGGATACCTGATGTTCAAAAAATTTTTAAAGGGGCTGTTTGTATTAAGCACCGTTTTGATACTCGGCAACCCTGCGCATGCTTTTTATTCAGATATGGATGAAAATCATTGGGCATACCAGTCAATCAAATTTTTAACCGAAGTCGGTGTTGTCGTCGGCTATCCTGACGGTACATATAAACCTGATATTCCCGTAACAAGAGCGGAATTTGCTTCCATGGCAATTAAAGCTCTCGGGCAGGAAGATGCAAATGTAACTCAGGACATCCACTTTGCAGACATAAACAAAGACTTTTGGGCTTATAATATAATTCAAAAAGCTGTTTATTTTGATTTGATTCCTGATGCTAAGGATGAAAATTTCAGACCGTATGATTCGGTAACAAGGGCCGAAGCTATAACAATTGCGGTTAATGCGCTTACAACACAGCAAATAAGCGAACAAAAAGCTCATGAAATTATTTCAAAAAGCTATGATGATTACACTCAAATGCCGGCATGGTTTCTTATTGCGGCAGGGAAAGCACAATTATTGGATTTGATTGTTGTAATGCCGGGCAATGAAGGACGCCTTGAAGCCGAAAGACCGGCTAACAGAGCGGAAGTTGCGGCCATCCTCTATAAGATGATGCAGGAAGCCAAACTTAACCCGAACGCAAAACTTGCGGAAAGTATGCAAAAAAGAACCGCGGAAGGTTATATTGTTGATAACGTAAGAGTTCAGGGTTCAATCGGTATTATACCTGCCGGTGCAATCTTCCCGATACAAATGGAAACTGTTGTAGGTTCTCAAATTTCTAACGTAACGGATATTTATACTGCAAAAGTTCCGAGTAATATCGTTACAAAAGAAAATTATTTGTTGATTGAACAGGGCAGCGACTTAAAAGGTCAGGTAAAATACGTTCAAAGAGGTAAATTATTTAAACAAAACGGTGAAGTAATTATTAAAAACGAGCTTCTTGTAACTCCAAACGACCAGGCAGTTATGCTGTACGGTGTTGCAACAATAAGCCCCGATAAAATCGGATTCTGGAGAAAGTTATTCAAAGGAGCAAAAGTTCTTACAATGCCAAACCAGATTGTTAATATAAGATTACTCGGACCTTTGAAAATCGACTTAACTAACGGTTATATATACGAATAATCCTTAGATTAGCATAATAAAAGAGAGAGGGGGGTGTTTTACCCCCTCTTTTTTGTAGCACAATCGTAACAGAAAGGTCGGTTGGGCATACTTGCCCAACGATAATAAATATTGCGTTTTACTTACTTTATAGACACTATCTACAGGCAAACAATAATAAAAAATATTAATTGTTTATTTTACACCTTTTACTTATAATAAACAAAAAGGAGTTACTTGTAATGAAAAGAAAATTGCAATTTACGGGCACAAAATTCTATAATTTTTAAGGCTAAAATTCCAAAAGTAATACCCCCAGCAGAAGAAATTGCAAAGCGTAGAGCTATGGAGATGCATGCTATTCAGCAAAGACAAGCATTGCCTAAAATTATACAAATGCTTTATCCATTACCAGTTTCGTCAGGTATAAAAGCAAAACACGTACAAGAGATAAATAAGAAAATTTTATCTGATGAATTTATTGAAAAACATCCTTTATTAAAAGATTTAATACCGGGGGGAAAACAAACGTATTTAGATGCTATAATAGCAAAAAACAGGCATGATAGATACACAACAATAGATAATGAAAATTCGTTTTTAATGGAAATCAGAAAGATATAACAGATGTTTCAACTAACTGTTTTAGCGGATAATAATACGATTATAGATAAATATTTGCTCGGCGAACCGGCTTTGTCATTTTATATAGAATATAACAATAAGAAAATTTTATTTGACACCGGGTACTCTGATGTTTTTATAAATAATGCTGAAAAATTAGGAATTTCGTTAGAAGATTTGGATTTCATTGTATTGTCACATGGACATAATGATCATACAGGCGGGATAAAGTATCTTATTGAAAGGTATAAAAATGCAAATAGGAAACCTGAAGTTATTGCTTGTTCGGGCGTATTTACACAAAGATATGATTCAGACGGTGAATTCGGTTCGCCTCTTACAAAAGAAGAAATCGAATCGTGTTTTAAAGTAAGATATATTGATACTCCCCAAAATTTAACGGAAAATATTTGTTTTTTAGGAAGGATTCCCCGAGTTACTGATTTTGAAGCCAAAAAGCCGGTTGGATTTATTGCAGGTACGGAAGAACCGGATTTTGTAAAAGATGACAGTGCTCTTGCAATAAATCTGGGAAGTGAAATCGTTTTAATAACCGGCTGCTCACATTCAGGAATAATAAATATATGCAAGTATGCTCAAAAGATGCTTGGTTTGCATAGTATTAACTCTATAATCGGCGGACTTCATCTTCATAACGCGCAGGAAGATGTAGTAATTAGAACAACAGAAGAACTTGCAGCCTTAAACCCTAAGAATATATATGCGTGTCATTGCACAGGTTTGAACTCTTTATGCAAACTGAATTCTCGATTGAACCTCAAGGAAATGGGATGCGGTATAAAGATCATTATATAAAAATTTATATAAGTCTGTAAGTCAGGCAATGCCTGAACTATTACTAAAAAGCCCCTCATCAAAGATTTCGACTCCGTCTTGGATTTGCTCTACGCTTCCGGAGCTTCGCCTTCAGGCTTTAACATCCCGTTAGGTTCAGCCTGCTCGCTATCCGGACGGACCATATTTACCCCCCGTCCGTCCGCAAATCTGCTCCCACAAGAGGGGGGGGTATGTTGCACCCCAGCTCGGCCTTCCCCATAAGGGGAAGGAGTAATATTTTTTACTCTCCCTTTGTGAGAGAGGGAAGAATTTCAAGTTGAGCAATTGCGAAACTTAGAAATTCGAGTGAGGGGGCATTTTTATGTCCTGACTTCATATAATAATATTACGCAAATATAAATATAGGGTAGTATACGTCATTTGTTTATAAATTTATTCAGGACAGTTGTGGAACTCGTTTCAGGGTCTTACCAACTTGGTATTATACTTGCTTTCCGGTAAGTTCCTGAACAGATTGAAAAACTACCCTTTCGTTAGTTTTTCTAATCTTTCAGGATGACACGGTAAGGTTTATATTTATGTTTTTGATGCGGTAAATCACAGATTTACCGCATCCTACCAACTTTCTTGCAAGATAACTAACCGTTTTATTGTCCGGACAACTTTATTATACGCGGAAATGCTCTTAGCAGCTATGTCTTGTTTTTTATTGGCTTTTTTACCGGACAGTAGTGGGAAAGGCAGGGATGGGATATTTACTCTTTCTCAAAATAACTTGCACAGGATGTCGCAGTCTCCCAAACCGAAACCTTTGACACCTGAACAATTTTTTCTTTCAGTTTGTTATAAATAAACATTGCAATGATTTCGCTCGACGGGCTTTCATCTTTAAATTCAGGAAGTTCATTTATATCTTTATGATCTAACAAATCCAAAACAGCCTTCATCTCACTTTTAAGAACTTTATAATCAACAAGAATATTGCTCTTATCCAGGTTTTCACCGCGCACATAAGCTTCTACCAGCCAGTTGTGACCGTGCTGGTTTTCGCACTCACCGTCATAATTAAGCAAATGATGCGCCGCCGAAAAATACATCTGTGCTTTTAATTCAAACATCAAAATTCTCCTCTGCCGTTGACATACGTTTGCCGGTCTGCCGGATAACTCAGCAGCACACTTCGGCAAGACGTGTCATAATTTTATCCGTAATAACTTTAATATAATTTTTATCAACCATACCGTTAATTATGCAATCAGCAATCTGGTATGTAGGTCTGATGTACTGCTGTGCGGTTTCATTTACGTTTTTAAACTGCAAATCTGCCGCCTCACCGGTTTTGCCTCTGGATACGGCGCGTTTATACCATCTTTCTTTAATCACATCAATAGGAGTAAACACATAAACCCTTACATCCATAATATCGCGTAATTCCTGATTAAGAACGTACAACCCTTCCGTTAAAATCACTTTGGCGGGTTTTTTAATCTCACCGTCCGGATCAGAAACGCAGGTTACAAAATCGTATCTTGGTGAAACTACGGTTTTACCCTGCTTAAGCCCGAGAAGATGTTTTCTCATAAGCTGCAAATCAATAACATCCGGCGTATCAAAGCTAAAACCGGTTTTAAATAACGCATCATAGCTTCCGGCTTCTATGAGTTCCCTGGAAGTATCTTTATAATAATCGTCCTGTCTTATTACCGTATAAATTCCTTCTTTTTTATCCCTCACAACCGCTTCAATTGTATTATCAACAAAAACTGTTTTTCCGGAGGCACTTTCACCCGTAATCCCGATTAAAAACGTTTTTTTCTTTTCTTGTACGACTTTTCTTGCAATATTCATGATAAAATCGTCAGCCACTTTGAGAAACAAAGGCTGCTCTTGCTGTTTATCTTCTTCCAGAATTTCTTTTAAGGTGTCTACAATATTGGATATAAGTTCCATATCCAAACGGCTTGAATAAAAATTATAATTTGTGAGTTCAAAAGTTTCCGCCATAAATTTGTTGTCCTTAATTCACTATAACATTGTATAGTAAATAATGAAAAAATGCTTGCACATCTTAAAAAAAATTTACTAAAATGTTTATCCGCCAATCATATAACAGATATAATCCGAATCGGTAAATGCTTTATCCTTCGATTGATTCGGCAATTTTGCTGTTAACACCGGTCTCTACGGCTCCTTTTGCAACCCTTACGGCGTTTTTAATCGCATAAGCGCGGCTTCTGCCATGAGAAATAACGGTAATTCCCTTAACCCCTAAAAGTAACGCTCCGCCAAATTCTTCATAGTTAATTTTCTCGTAAATACGTTTCATAAACGGCTTTGCAAGCAGACCTATTAACATACCGAGAAAATCTGACTTAAACTCACTGGTTATCATTTTGAACAATAAAGAAGAGGTTCCTTCTGTAACTTTCAGAACGACATTGCCGACAAAACCGTCACAGATTACAACATCGCAAAGATTCAGGAATAATTCTCTTCCCTCAATATTGCCCATAAAATTAAACTTTTCTTTTTCTTCTTCAAGAAGATTATATGTGTTTTGTGCAAGCTCGTTGCCCTTACCGGCCTCTTCACCTATATTCAAAACACCGACACGGGGCTTTTCAATTCCCAATACATTTTTTGAAAAAGTCATACCCATAATTGCAAATTGTCTGAGCATTTGCGGGGTACAGTTGCTGTTAGCACCGGCATCAATAATAACAATCGGCTTTTTCATTGTCGGAAGCGTAACCGCAATAGCCGGTCTGTCAATTCCGGGAATTCTTCCGAGCCCAAAAAGACTTGAAGCCATAGCCGCACCGGTAGAACCTGCTGCAACAAGAGCATCAGAGCTTCCTGTTGCAACTGAATTTACCGATAAAACTATAGAGGAATTTTTCTTCTTACGAATAGCCTGTCCGGGAGCTTCACCCATTTCGATAATTTCGGAAGCATGCGTGATTTTAATATCTAGCGATTTTACATCAACTCTGACGCGGCGTCTTCTGCCGGCTTTTCCGCAATCGGATAGAAAACCTTCCTGTTGAATTATGTCAAGACAATGTTCAATTCTGTCCTGCTTACCGACCAATTCCAGTGCAACACCATATTCTGCTGCTGCCCAGACCGCACCGGCAATTACCTCAAACGGGGCATGGTCTCCGCCCATTGCATCTATAGCTATTCTCGTCATCTTCCTCTTCCCTTTTATATATTTTATGCTTACGCTTCAGGTTTTTCTTCTTCAGCTTCGATTGTTTCCGCTTCGGCCTTTTCTTCCTCAACTTTTTCTTCAACTTCAGCTTTTACTTCTTCAGCCTTTTCTTCAATTTTTTCTTCTGCTTTTACTTCCGGTTCAGCTGATTTTTTTGTTGATTTTTTAGTCTTTTTAGCTTCTTTTACTTCTGCTTTTGCAGTTTCTTTTCCGCCTTCAACAAAACCTTCTGCCTTTCTTGAAACAACTTTACCTTTGTATTGTCCGCAAGCCGTACAAACGGTATGTGTTAAAACTTTTGCTCCACAGTTCGGACAAGTGGTTAATTCAGGCTTCGTTGCCTTCCAATTAGATCTTCTTTTTCCTTGAGCGCTGTGCCCTGTTCTTTTCTTTGGTACTGCCATTTTCCTATACCTTTCTGTTTTTTGAGTACTACTTATATATCGGTTTAAGTTTTTTCTATCCGGATATTTTTAAAAATATCCATCCTTTCGTCATGAGGTTTTATTTCATCATCAGACACAAATATTCCCTCATTACAATTTATACCACAAACTTTTTTATTTGGTAACTGTAATATTACAGATTGATACAATAAGTCATAAATATCTATTTCTTTTGCTCCGTTCAAATCCGTAATGAACTGTCCCGAGTGCAATTCAACCTCCTGAGCATACTCATCATAGAGGGAGAGTTTTGCAAAAGTTTCGTCAATATCAAAGTCCAAATCGTATTCAAACAGGTTTAAGCATCTGTCGCATTCCAGATTGACGGTTCCGGTAACATGCCCTTTAACCTCAATAAAGTCGCCCAGTGATTTCAGAGTCAAATCCGCTTTCAACCTGCACCCGTCCAAATCTTTAATTTCGCCGTCAAATTTGTAATTCAGCGTTTTATCCGGCTCTTTTTCAATATCTTCAATAAGTATTTTGACATCCGGATTAGCCGCCGAAGAATCACTATTTTTGCACATAAGGTTCTTCCTGCAATACAAGTCCCGCCATTTGAGTTGATACAAAACAGAATTTTTTAATAGGTCCTGTCGGCTCTTTTTCCACAAGAACCGGAGTAGGGCTTTTCATAAGCTGCTTTAATTCCGCATAAACCGCCTGCGGATTTTCAAAATACATTACAACAGGTGTTGCCGAACCCTTCAGAAAAAGAATCACGGCCTGTCTTGTTTTTTGCGGCGTATTAAATTGTTGAACCATATCAAGACTCCTTATTATTTTTATACAACTTCATTATAATATAAAAAGCGGTTAAGTGAATACATTGCCGGATAATTTCACATACGCGTATTTTGCCCAAAATAATTTGGCCGCTATAATCTTCAATCCGCACAAATTACCGTACCGGAACTTGTACCTAAGCGCGAAGCCCCCGCTTCTATCATCTTTAAAGCGGTTTCTTTATCTCTTATTCCACCGGACGCTTTTACCTGAAGCCCGGCATCCTTTACCATTTCGTACATGAGTTGTACATCTTCAATTTTTGCACCGACTCCGTTTTTAACAAAACCCGTAGAAGTTTTTACAAAATCCGCGCCGCCTTTGATGCACAATTCGCAAGCCCTTTTAATTTCATCACGTTCCAATAAATCCGTTTCAATAATTACTTTTAAAATGCGTCCCTGCGCTGCAGCTTTTACCCCTCTTATTTCATCAACAATATAGTCATCCAGACCGTCTTTGAGCTTTCCGCCGTTAATTACCATATCTATTTCATCCGCGCCGTTTTTAACCGCATCTATCGTTTCAAGAATTTTAATTTCGGTTGTATTTTGCCCCAGAGGAAACCCTATAACAGTCACAACTTTTACATCTTCAGCACCGCTATCTTTCAAATACTGCTTCACGAATCTGACATTACAGGGATTGACACAAACGCCTAAAAAATTATTTTTCTTTGCTTCATCCGCCAATTTTTCTATTTCACTGCGCTTTGCATTCTGTTTTAACAAAGTATGCTCTATATATTTATTTAATTCCATTTTCGCCCGTCTCCTCATTAATTAATCGTAAAAAATACCGCCGTTATAATACCTGCAATTAAACAATAGTACCCGAAAATACTCAAAGAAAATTTTGAAACAAATTTCAAAAAATATTTAATACAAACATATCCTACAATACCGGAAACGACAGTACCGGCAATTATTGCAGTCCAGTTATAATTTATGACTTCATGGAAATCAAGTTTTACGAGCGGATAAACCATAGAAGCACCGAGAATTATAGGAATACTTAACAAAAAAGAATACCTTGCCGCACTTGTTCTGTCAGAGCCGCACAACAGGCCGGTCGCAATGGTTAATCCTGAACGCGAAAACCCCGGAAGCGCCGCAAGTCCTTGTGCTATTGCAATCAAAACAGATGTTTTCAACGTAACCGGCGTTTTTGTATCAAGTTTTTTTGAAAACCACTCACTGAAGAGAAGCAAAATCCCGGTTCCGATTAGCAAAATACCTACAATAGCGGGTTTAAATACCAAAAATTCCGCAACTTCGTTAAGCGGATACGCTATAAAAACGGTTATAACCGTTCCGAGTATTATATAAATACCGGCCTTAAAGTCTTTGTCAGAATAATCTTTGTTTTTTAAGCCGAAATAAAGCGCTTTAATTATTGCCGAAATTTCTTTTCTGAAATAAATCAAAACCGCAGCAAGAGTTCCCAAATGCAGCATTATATCAAGAAAAACCTCCTGATTAGAATGCTGAATAATTTCAACCCCTTTAAAAACTTTATAAAAATTAGAAGTAAAAACAAGATGTGCAGAACTTGAAATCGGCAAAAATTCGCTTAATCCCTGCACTATCCCCATTAATATCGATTGAATTAAATCCATTAACCTCTCTCCTTACTAAATCCCGCAATCGCGATTTTATTTATCTAAAGACTCAAATAATATTCTTTTAAAAGCTTTGCGTCATCTTCAATATTCGGACTTTCGCAAACAACCGCACCCTTTACGCCGAATTTTTTGAAAGCTTTGAGCAAGTCTTTATAATTAAAATCGGACTCTTCTAGGTTTAAATGTTTCTTCTCGCCTTTCGCTCCGTATTCGATTCCCGCAATGTGCGCATGGAAATTTTCCAATGCAGTGCGCCCGAGTTCGGTGCCGATTTTTTCAAAAATATTGCAAAATTCGTCATAAGTATTCACCTCTCCGTTATACCTTGCGTGAAGGTGAGAAAAATCAACACACGGAAGAACTGTTTCAAACTCTTTTGAAAGATTTATAATCTCCTCCAAATCGCCCCATTGTGTTGCTTTTCCGGTCGTCTCCGGACGAATCCAAATTTTATTGCCCGCTTGATTAAGCGCTTCGGTTATAATTTCAATCTGTTTTTTTATATTATTATAAACAATTTCCTTATCCATTCCGAGGTAAAATCCCGCATGGAAAGTTATGCTGAATCCTCCTAAAGAGTTTGTAACTTCGGCGGTTTCTATAATTCTTTGAACACTTGCTTCCGTTTTATCTTCTTCGCGTGAATTCAAGTTTACGTAAAAAGGAGCGTGCGCCGTAATAACCTTATCAGTTGCGGCAACCGCTTCCCTGCTTTTGTCGCTTATTCTGACTCCGCGCACAAATTCAAGTTCAAGCCCGTCCAGATTCATTTCATCCAGCACGGCAAACCCTTCTTCATATCCCTTATTTCCGGCTCTCAGCGGAATTCCCGCTGTTAAAAAATTTAACTTGTCCATTATTTAAACTCTTCCCCGATTTTCGGATTAACTATTCTGATAAAATCTTTGCTGTCGCCCATAAAGAAACTTCCAAACTGCATAACAGTCGGTACAACAAGTCCTTTAGACGTTGCAATAAAAAATTTGTCATCTTCAATTTTTGCAACCGTCCCCGCCGGGTGAGGCACACAAAACGCGTCAGAGGCCACTTCGACTTTCATAATTTTCATCATATTGCCTCTGAAAGTTGTGCTTGCGAGAATAAACGGATTCAGGGCCCGTACAAACCGCTCTATTTCTTCCGCTGATTTATTATAATTTATAAAAAGTTCTCTTTCGCTTAAACCTTTGCCGGATACAAAACTCCCGGCAGGCTGTTTAATTCTCGGAAGCGGCTGATTCTCATAAGCTCTTAAAACCTGCAGCAAAAGTTCTATACCCAAAACGTTTAATTCGTTAAAAATGGTTCCCATTGTTGCTTTTGAATGAATATGATAAGGCTTTTGAGCAATAATATCACCCGTATCAAAATTTTCATCCATGAAATGAATTGTAACTCCTGTTTCCGTCTCACCGTTCATTATAACTCTTGAATAAGGGTTGCCGCCTCTGTATTTCGGAAGCATTGAAGGGTGAACGTTAATAAATCCGTCACGCACGGATTCTAAAAGTATCCTAGGAATTTTGTAGTTAAACGAACAAACAACCGCCGCATCAATATCCAGAGAACGGATTTTTTCTATAAGCTGCGGTTCATCGAGTTCATCATAATCAACATAATTAAGCCTTCTTGAAAGTACAAAATTCTTGAAATCAAAATACATATTATGGTCTTTTTTAGGCCCCATAACGCCGACAATGTTCACTCCCGCCATTAAAAGCCCATCGAGCCCGATATAAGCCATATCGGGAATTCCAACAAACAATATTCGCTTTTGAAACAGAGTTCTGTTGAACATCAAACTTTTACCTTAACCAAGTTTTCTAAAATCTTTGAACAATCGTTAACCATATTTGTGCAATGCGCTTTTCTCTCGGGAGATGCCATATCCATACCGCGCGTAAGTACACGGCAGCAGGTTGCTTTGTGCGTTTTGGTAAATTCTTCAATAAATTGTTTCGCTTTAGCCCTTGCACAAACTTCATTTCCCTGAGTATTTTCCCTTCCGAAAAGATACCCCAGAACTATTTGCGAAGCCGCTACCGCTCCGCAAAGACACCCGGACCCCATTCCGCCGGAAAAAGATGTTGCAACACTTAAAAGCTCTTTGGGAACAATACCCTTCTCAAACGCTTCCATAATAACGCTTTCCGAACAGGAATAACCTTGATTAAAATACTCAGCTGCTTTCATCTCAAAACCTCTTTTCTATATCTTATCATTAAAAGAGAATTTTAACCAGACTGTTAATTTTAACCTGCAAAATTGAAAACTGTTATTTACCTTCTTATTCTGTTTGCAAGCTCTTTTGCGTAATCCATTTTGAAAAGCAGATTCAAGCCCGCATATATTCCGAAACAAACGGCAATAACAACAACTATTTTTACTGTTTCAAAAACGTATTTCGGAAGAACTAATTTATCAAACCACAAACAAATAAACCCGCATATTACAAAAGTAATACATCCGGCCAAAAGCATCTTGGCAAAATTTTTAAAAAGAGATTTGTAATCCAACCTAATTTTTCTGTGAATAAAAAGTCCCAAAAATACCGCATTAAAGAGAGTTACAAATGACGTGGAAAGTGTAATTCCTGCAATTCCCATATCAAGTTTAAGAATCAAAAGCCAATTAAGAAACGCTTTTAATGCAATAGATGACATTGCGATAATAAACGGAGTTTTTGAATCATTAAACGCATAGTAAACTCTTGTAATTGAATCTCTGAAAACGTAAGGTAAAATTGAAAAAGACAAAAAACAAAGTGCCTCGGATACCATAATAACAGCGTTTGCGTCAAAAGCACCCCGTTCAAAAACCAAAGAAATACCGTCTTGTGCAAGAAGCAAAATTAAAATAATCATCGGCATACCCGCAAAAAACAACACACCGACACCTTTATTAAAATAAGTTTTTATTCCGCTCAAATTTCCCTCACCCGCAAGCCTCGAAAATATCGGAAATAAAGGCACCAAAAAAGCCGTAACCAAAATTCCGACCGGAAATTGAAATATTCTGTTTGCAAACACGACAGATGTCCACGCACCCTCTTTAAGAGTCGAGGCAAAAAACATATCTATATAAATACTTATTTGTCCGATAGTAGAACTCAATATTGCCGGAAACAACAATTCGCAAATACTTTTAAAATGCTGATTATTAACAATATCAAAATTCGGCCTGATTCTGTATCCTATCTGCCGCACCTTAGGAAATTGTATCAAAAGCTGGCACACGGCACCCAATGTCGTTGCTCCCGCAAGTATAACTCCTGTTTTATCGTTATGTACAAAAGATATTATCAAAATAACGACGAGACTTAAAACCATAGGCGAAAGGTTCGGAAGAATGTATTGTTTATGGCATATCAAAAGCCCGTAGTATATTCCTATTATTCCGCCGATTAAAATAATAGGCGACATTATTTTAAAATGCATTGAAGCAAGCGACACAAGTTCGGGAGAGCCCGCGGAAATTATTATTCCCATTATCTTGTCCGCAAAAAAGAATCCCAAAACCGCGCAAAGTGCAAAGAATAAAAAAGAAACCGTTAAAAATGTGTTATACAATTTATTAACGTATTCATCCGGTTTGGAATCAAAATCCGGAATAAGCTTTGAAAACACCGCAACAACCGCGCTGTGAAAAGGGCCTCCGACTCCGCCCAATATAATTATTGCAAGCGAAGGTATTTGAAGCGCGTAAAAATAAGCGTCCGAAACCATTGTCGCACCGTAAAAATTCGCAACCGCCATATCTCTTACAAATCCCATAAATTTACTTGCAATAGTTACAAGTGCAATAAGCCATGCCGCTTTTAAAACGCTCGGAGTCTCGTCTTTAACTTTCTGTTGTTCCATACTTCTCAACCAATTCCACATACAAAGTTACCGCACGCCCGAGTGTCGGCGGATAAAATATAATCGTATTTTCCCCGTCTTCTATGTATCTCGAAATATCTATTCTGAAATCTTTTTGGAAAATTGTTTTTGTAACGGGGAATTCTAACACTTTTCCGTTTATCATAACATTTATTTTTGCAGCGGTCGAATTTGTTATAACAAGCTGTGCCCGTCCTATAGGCGCCCAAAATGTTTGTTTAACTTCATCCCCGCAAACAGTAATCGGGAATGTTCCGAGATTAATTCCCTGATAGTAATGTCTTAAAATATTATAATAAGGCTGTTCTAATTTAAGCGCCATATAACCCGCGCCGTACTGGCTCATCCCGACACCGTGTCCGAAACCGCCGCCGCTTACAATAACATCCGTTACATTCCCGTAACTGTCTTTAACATTTTCAAACACAATATTTGCACTCGGAAGCGAAATGCCGTCTTTTTGGAAAACACGTCTTATTACAAGCTCTTTTGCAATTCTGTAACACCCTTTTGAAGTCAGAATTTCAAGCTCAATAACCTTGCCCGATTCACCCCTTCTCATAACTTTAATATCTTTGATTTTCCCAAGTTCGTCGCCCTGCTTGAATTCAGGATGTACAAAACCTGTTTTTGACTGAGCTGCAAGTGTTGTTTTGAGAACATTTTCAAGCTCACCCACCGCCCATTCTTTTTTCCATCTGTAATACGGTGATTCTATATCAAATGACGGAATTTTTGTTGAATAAAATTCTTTTGCTTTATCTTCTTCATTTAAAGGTTTAAACTCCGATTTATCCGGAACCGCAACCAAATAAGGCTTACTTATTGACGGAAACATTTTTGTCTGCGGATCGGAAAACGCATAAGCATAACTCTCCGTATACCCTCCGGCAGTTGAACTGTATAGTGCCAGGATAGGTTCATTATTGTACAATGCCACAATTCCGTCAGTTTCCATAACAGCCCTTGTCGACAAATCCTGTTCGGTATTCACTCCGTAATATACCTGGCTGGCAACACTGTCTACAACGTTAAATTCATCATAACTCTGTGTTCTTGGCGTAAGTACGTAATTTCTTGCCGCGACAGCCTGAGCTTTAAGTGCTTCTAAACCAAATCTTACCGGCATTTCATTCGGAACAACCCCTTTTAAATATTCCTGAATCTCAACAAGATTTACTAAATAAAACCCCTGTCTGTCCGGTTTTTGCACGAATTCAAATGCTCCGTGATATAAAGCGGGTTTGCCTTTTCTCGTCAGACCTTTAACTCCGAGGTATCCTTGAGGACAAACTATTACAAAATCTCTAAAAGTGGCGCCCCGCCCGTTAACGGACACATCCAATCCCATAACTCCGTTTTTTACGGTTATTTCGGTTTCCGCAGGAACACGAAGAAGTGATTTTCTGGTTTCTTTATCACAAATCTCACACTCAAAAGTTCCGTAAACAGTTACGTTTTGTTTCAAAACATTTTGAAAATTATTATCCGTAAGCCCTACTCTTATTATATTATAATCAGCCGCCCAAGCCGTACCTAACAAGGTTAAGCCGATAAACAGCAGACAGAGCAGCGTTTTTATTTTAATTCCCAAACAGTACCTTCCTTTGAATCTTTTAATACAATACCGGATTTATCAAGCGCTATTCTTATTTTATCCGCCCTGTCCCAATCCTTATTTTCTCTGGCGGTTTTACGTGCGGAAATAATCTCATCCATCGAAGCATAAGTTTCACCAAGCTCTTTATTTATCTCTTCAAGCTTTAACCTAAGCTCATCTTCCGATAAACCGGCCTTTTCAAATTTAAAACCGAGAGTTTCGGCAAGTTTATGCAGAAGCGTATAAGCGTACGGCACGTCTTTATTCGCTTTATTAGTTAAATCAAAAAGTACCGCAAGCGCTTTTGACGTATTCAAGTCGTCGTCCATAGCTTCAGTAAACTCTTTATATTCATCCAATTCGGTTAAATCAATTTCGGTATTAAGCAGCGTCTTTTTGGCATTAAGCATTCTTTTAACTCCGTTTGCCGCTGCCTGTAAGGCTTCATCAGAAAATTCAACCGGCATTCGATAATGATTTGTAAGAATAAAAAATCTTATTGTATTGGAATCATAATTTTTTAATAAATCATCAATTGTAAGAAAATTTCCCAAAGATTTTGACATTTTTTCTTTATTAATGGTAACAAAACCGTTATGCAGCCAATAATTTACAAATCTGCATCCGTTTGCACATTCGGACTGCGCAATTTCGTTTTCGTGGTGAGGAAATATTAAATCCGCACCGCCCGCATGAATATCAATAGTTTTACCGAGATATTTTCTGCTCATAGCCGAGCATTCAATATGCCAGCCTGGGCGCCCGACTCCCCAGGGTGAATTGTATCCGAATTTTTCATCCTTTTTCCAGAGTGCAAAATCCAAAGGGTCCTCTTTTAACTCTCCGACCTCTATTCTTGCACCGCTTTCCAATTGGTCAATAGGCTGTTTTGATAAGTAACCGTATGCGGGGAATTTTTTAACTCTGAAGTATACGTCGCCGCCTGCTTCATAGGCGTATCCTTTATTAATCAAATCTTTTATTATTGATATCATTTCACCCAGCGTTTTTGTTGCAAAGGGTTCAATATCAGGTTTTAAAGTATTCAGCGCATTCATACTTTCGCTGAATTTTTTATACCAGTATTTTGAAACTTCTTCGGGAGTCTTGCCTTCCTTTTCCGCTTTTTTCAAAATCTTGTCATCAACATCAGTAACATTTCTGCAATAAGTTACGTCATATCCTTTAAATTTAAGATATCTGTATAATACATCCCAGGTTATATAACATCTTGCGTGCCCCAAGTGCGCATTATCATAAACAGTCGGCCCGCAGACATACATTTTGACTTTGTTTTCTTCTATTGGTTTAAATTCTTCCGTTTTATTAGTATAAGAATTATGTAATTTCATTCAAATAACTCCCCGAACATCAAAACAAAACAATTTTATAACAAACAACAATATGTGTCTATTAAACTTTTTTATACCTGCCGGAGATAATTTATTTTGTTATGCTGAACTCGTTTCAGCATCTTACCAATTAGGCATTATATTTGCTTTCCGGTAAGATCCTGAACGGATTGAAAAACTACACTTTCGTCAGTCGTAGGTTGGGCATCGCCCAACAATAACCTTGCTGTTCTTTTACCCCTTTACCCCCTCACCACTTTCTTGTATCGACAAGAAAGTGGTACAAAGAAACTCGCAACACGAACTTCATTCGCTAATCAATCGTAATGCTCAACAATAAAACGGGCAAACTCGCTAACGCTCAGACAATGCCCGTTTTGCTGCTGTTTCGCAAACATTGATTGCTCATTCCGTTACGGTTGCAGAAAAAATTTCTTCAAGTTTATTTATTGTATTTGACCCCTCCCCCTAACCCCCGTCTTGGATTTGCTCCACGCTCACAGAGTTACGCCTTTAAGCCTAATCGGCTTAGCCGGCTCCATCTGTTCGCCATCCGGACTAACTCACAAATGTTCGTGTCGTCCGTCCGCAAATCCGCTCCCACAAGGGGCGGGGGAATGTTGTAACCCATCTGGGAAAGGAGTAATATTTTTTACTCTCCCCTGTGGGGGCGGGGGAATGTTGTACTCCGTCCGGAGAAGAAGCCTGTAGGTTTTGGTAATCTTTGATTACCGAAACATCATTACTTTCAGGATGACATTTTATTGTCATGCTGAACT
>CALUSF010000009.1 GCA_944323325.1 Candidatus Gastranaerophilales bacterium | reverse complement strand
GGGTAGGCTTCACGCCGGACCTGACGGTTCCCTCGCCCCCTGTGGGAGAGGGCAGAATTTCAAGTTGAGCTAATGCGAAACTTAGAAATTCGGGAGAGGGGTTATTTCTTTGCAACTGTAACGGTATGAGCAATCAACGTTTGCGAAACAGCAGCAAAACGGGCATTGTCTGAGCGTTAGCGAGTTTGCCCGTTTTATTGTTGAGCATTACAGTTGATTAGCGAATGAAGTTCGGATTGCGAGTTTCTTTGTACCCCATTCTTGTCGACAGGGGTAAATGGAGGAGAGGTAAAGGAGACAATGAACATAATGTTTTGTCAGGCATTGCCCAACCTACAACTATAAAAGACCCCTCTCCGAAATCAAAGATTTCGACTCTGTCTTGGATTTGCTTCAGGCTCGAATAGTTTCGCAATTGAACCTTCGGTTCAAATTCGCTCAATATTCTCGCTATCCGGACGGGTCATATTTACCCCGTCCGTCCGCAAATCCGCTCACACAAGGGGAGAGTAAAAAATATTACTCCCTTCCCCAGACGGGGAAGGCCGGGATGGGGTACAACCTCCCCCCGCCCCTTGTGGGAGGGGGGAAGGGGGCGGGGTAAAGGGGTAAAGGGGTAAATAAACAACGACGTTTTGTCGGGAAATGCTTAACCTACAATTTAAATAATAATGCGGGTTGGATAGTGCATAGTAATAAAGATTTTATTTACAGTTTCTTTTTCCTATATTTCTTTGATGCCAAAGAAACATGCCCCCTTTTATACAACATTCTTTAGAAAATGTTGTATTAGATTGGAGAGTAATATTGAAATCTGCGATTAAACCGAGGATAGATTTACAAAACAGAACTCGTTTAGAAGACGTAATCCCATTAAGAACACCGTTTATTATTAATATCGATCCGTCAGACAGATGTAATTTTCAATGCAAATTCTGCCCGACGGGCGATAGAGAACTTATGAAACGCACGGAAGGCCGGAATTTTGGCTTAATGGATTTTGATTTGTATAAGAAAATCATTGATGATATTTGTGAATTTGAAGACAAAGTTAAAGTTATAAGATTATATAAAGACGGCGAACCCCTTTTAAATCCGCGCTTTCCGGATATGGTGAAATACGCTAAACAATCCGGCTGCTGCCAAAGAGTTGATACGACAACAAATGCATCACTTCTTACTCCGCAATTAAGTGACAAGATAATTGATGCTGGTTTGGATAAAATTAATATTTCCATAGAAGGTGTGAACGCAGCGCAGTATGAAGATTTTTCGAGGTATAAATTAGATTATAACAAGCTTGTGGAGAACATAAGATATTTTTACGAGCACAAAACAAATACCGAAATGCTTGTGAAAATTAACGGCGATATTCTGACTGAAGACGAAAAACAACTTTTTCTGGATACTTTCGGGGATATAACGGACGGAATATTTATTGAAAGCATAATGGATTGCTGGCCGACTTTCGAACTGGAAAAGGTAAAAGTTAACGAAGAGCGCGGAATTTACGGGAACGAAATAAAAGAAGTGAATGTTTGTCCTTATGTTTTTTATTCATTTGCAATAAATTCTAACGGAACCGCGAGTTTGTGCTTTTTGGATTGGCATAGAAAACTTGTGATAGGCGATGTGCATAACGAATCCGTGAAATCTTTGTGGGAAAGCGAAAAATTGAGGAATTATCAAAAATTATTCCTTGAGGGCGGACGCAAGTCTCATCGTATTTGCGGGGATTGCGGCCAGCTGCGCCAAGGCGCCCCGGATAATATTGATATGTTCGCAAAAGAAATATTAAAAAGGTTTGTGCGATGAAACGCGTAATGTTCATTGTTTTACCATCTATTTTAACGGAAGATTATTCTCATACAGATCAAACTTCTGTATGGAATCAAATTGCATATCCATTTGGACCATTATCTATAATCGCATATGTTAAAAAATATTTTAAGAAAGCCATAGATTTTAAAATTTTGGATTTAAGGCCTGCATATTATCAAGAAAAAACAAATAAAAGCGGTCAAGAAAAAATAGCAAAGCTTATAGAGACATTTTTAAAAGATTATAAACCGGATTTTATAGGATTAAGTGCTTTATTCGATACGTGTTATGCCCATATGCCGATAGTTGATAAAGTTCTGCAAGCATATAAAAACAATGCTGTAGTTTTTATTGGTGGAGGTTTTGCGACCATATCATATAAGGATATATTAAATGAATTTTCGTCTGTTGATATAGTTACTTATGCCGAAGGCGAAATACCTACATTAAAACTATTAGAGGCTGAAAATCCAAAATTTAGTTATATAAATAATAGTGCAATTATTTCTCGTGAATCTCTTTTACAAGGACAAGAGCCAAAACCACAATTTATTCAAAATTTGGATGATATACCTATAATTGATTTTTCATATATTAAATTTGAAGAGTATAAAACACAATATGCTAATTTTATGACATCACGAGGATGTCCGTTCAATTGCGTTTTTTGTGCGGCTTATATGATGGTCGGGAAAAAAATTAGATACTATTCGCAGGCAAGAGTTGCGGAAGATTTAAAAAGATATTATTCTCTGGGATTTAGGAATTTTAATATTTTTGACGATAACTTTTTCTTTGATAAAGATAGGGCAAAATCTATTTTAAAAACAATAATTGAATTAAATTTAAATAACGATATATTGCTTAATTTCCCATCTGGAGTTATGGTAGCAAATATAACTGAGGATATCGCACAGTATTTGCCAAAAGCAGGAGTTAAAGAAATATCTTTAGCACTTGAATCCGGAAGTGAAAGAGTCCTAAGAGAAATTATTAACAAACCGGTTACAAAGAAAGCTTTTGAACGCGCAATTAATGCGCTAAAAAAATATAATATTAAAACAAGAGTTTTTATAGTAACAGGTTTACCAGGAGAAACTGATGAGGATAGGGCAGAAACTGTAAGATATCTTAAACAAGTCGGAATTAATTGGGCTTCTATAAATATTGCAGTACCTTTATTCGGTAGCCGCTTATATAAAATTTGTAAAGAAAATAATTATATTAAAAACTTTGAATTAAAAAAGTTTAAAATGGGCGAAGCATATATTGAAACTCCCGAATATAGTGCTGGGCATATAAAATATCAAGCATATTTAATGAATTTAGATATTAATTTTATAAATAATTATGATATGTTGCAGGGAAATTATAAATATATTATTCCGATTTTTGAGCACATTGCAAATTCATATTCTCATGCTTTTGCAAATTATTGTTTGGCAAAATGTTTTAAAGCTATAAATAAACCTCAATTAGCCAAAAAACATTATAAACAATACATTGATATTATAAATAAAGATGAAACTTCGTTAAAATATGCTAATTATTTTAATTTACCTTTGAAAGAGGAGTATTATGATAAATTGGTTTAATGAAGTTGATAAAATTTATGACACTTCGATTCCAATACACAGTTCCTGTGGCGAGGTCGTATTGTATGGTGCGGGTTCGCTTGGGGAGATGGCTTGTGATTTACTTTTTAGGGCGGGTATAAAACCGAAATATATTATTGATAAATATGCTAACGGCGAAATAAACGGAATAAAAATAATTTCGCCAAATGAAGTTCCGAATAGTGAAGATGCGCTTTGTTTGATTTGTATTGCGACAATTCCTTATAACGAAATATCGACGTACATTGAATCATTAGGATTTGAAAATTATATTCATTTTTATACCTATGCTTATTTAAAATTCCCGCATCTTTTACTTAACGGCTGGACCTGTTATAATCCTTCCGATTTTGATAAAGAACAAATTGGCAGAGTTTGTGAATTATTATCACACGATGAATTATCGCTCTGTCATTATTTGCAATTTTTGTGGTGGAAAATAAGAGGAATTGAACATATTTATGACAAATACCCTGTTCTTTCCGGCAAAAAGTATTTTGAAAGTCCTTGTATACCCTCTTTGGGAGATAATACAATTCTCATTGATGCAGGATGTCATCACGGGCAGACGATAGAAAAATTTATTAAAATAACGAATAACAGATACAAAAATATTTATGCATTTGAGCCTGATTTAGAAAACCTGAAAATATGCAAAGAAAATTTTAATGATGAAAGAATAATATATTCTGATAGAGCGATTTATAACAAATGTATGAATGCGAAATTTTCCGATGGTTTGGGCTTCGCATCAAAACTGGACAAAGACGGTAATCAGGATGTTGAAACAGTTACCATAGACAGTTTAAATCTTAATCCCGATATTATCAAGGTTCATATAGAAGGTGATGAATTAAAAGGGCTTGAAGGTTCTGTTGAGACAATAAGACGATGTCATCCTATTTTAATGGTTACGGCTGATCATACACCGGATGGTTTGTATAAAATTCCGTTATTTATTGCTCAATTTGGATATAAATTATATTTTAATTTGCACGATTACTGCGGAAATACAGCTGTATTCTATGCCAAAAAGGAGAAAATTTAATGGGAATTTCGGCGGAAAATAGGAATTTAATGTCCAAACTAATGAAATCTTATAAAGAAATTGATAAAAATATGCAAAATGGTATTTGTTGCTGGGGTGCTGGAAGTAATGGAAGGTGGTGTCTCGATTACTTACTTGAAAATAATTATAAGGTTGATTATTTTATAGACAGTTCTCCTGCATTACAAAATAAAAAAATTAATAATATTCCTATAATATCTTACGAAGAATATAAAGCAAAAAATTTAAACAATGTTATTTTAATAACTTCAAAACACTATGTGCTACAAATTCAGGAAATTTTAAAAAATTATAAACAAAAAATGTCTTTTGACAGTTGGTTTGTAATAAAAAATAAAAAGAAATATGCTGAAATATTTAAATTGCTAAGTGATGAAAAATCAAAAAAGGTCTTAAATACAATTTTAAAAACAATGTTAACTGGTAATGAAACGTATTTACGCAACATTGCAGAAAACAATCAGTATTTTTGTCTTGCTCCGTTTTTTAATACCGTAAATGAAGTATATGTAGATTTAGGTGCATATACAGGCGATACTATAGAAAAATTTATTTTTAGTCAGAATGGGAGTTTTAAGCATATATACGGATTTGAAATTGGAACTGCGCAAATTAGTGCGCTTAATTCCAGACTAGAAAGACTAAGAAAAGAATGGGCTATTGAAAATAATAAAATTACGATTGAAAATGCGGCAGCAAGTGATACTAATGGATTTATGTTTATTGAAGATGCCTTACAGCTATTTGAGTTACATGTTACGCATAAGGAAACCAAAAATAAAGTAAAAACATTTTCATTAAATGATTATTTTAAAAATATAAACACGACTTTTATCAAAGCTGATATTGAGGGTGCGGAGAGGTTAGTACTCAAGGGGGCTGCGGAAATCGTTAAAAGAGATAGACCTAAAATGGCATTAAGTGTATATCATAGACCGGATGACTTGTTCCGAATTATTGGTCATATTCGTGAATGGAATATTCCTTATAATTATGCTTTAAGGCATCATTCTCCTACATTAATAGAAACAATTTTATATTGCTGGATTTAAAGATATGCTGACTATAACACACATAACACCACATTTAGGCGGGGGAATCGGAAAGGCGCTTTCCGGTATATTGTGTTATGAAAAAACAAATAACCCGAAATATAATCATAAAGTCATTGTTCTTGATAAACCTTCAAATCGTCAATTTATAGATATACTTCAAAATGCGGGAATAGAAATTATTTTCACGAAAGATTTAAGAGCGATTGAATTTGAGGTTCGAAATTCCGATATAGTAATCGTTCATTGGTGGCATCATCCTCTAAATTCATGGCTTTTTGCAAACTTCCCGCAAACGGAATGCCGGCTTATTCTTTGGAGCCACATAAACGGTTGTACGTATCCGATGCTTCCTTTCAAGATTGTGGAAAAAGTTCATAAGGCGTTTTTTACGTCAAACTATACGATGTATAATCCTTATTGGACATCGCCGCAGCAAAATTTCGCCCAAAAACATGCCCGTGTGATTTTCGGACTCGGTGTTTTAGATAATCTGCCCTTTGAATATTCTTTCAACAAATCTTCCGATTTTACGGTCGGTTATGTCGGTACATTGAATTTTAGCAAGCTTAATCCCGACTTTGCAGATTATTGTTACGAGGTTGTTAAACGTGTACCTAATACAAAATTCGTTATGGTGGGAAACCCTGATGAGAAGGATACAATTCTTGAGCAGGCAAAAAAATACAATATTCAGGACAGGTTTAATTTTGTCGGTTATACAAATGATGTAAATAAAATCCTTAAAACATTTGATGTTTTTGGCTATCCTCTTAATAACTGGCATTTCGGCACGACAGAAAATGCAATACTGGAGGCGATGAATGCAACTATTCCAGTTGTAGCTTTGAACCAATGTTCGGAGAGATATTTGATTAAGCATAATGAAACCGGATTTCTTGCTAACAATAAAGAACATTACGGCAGAATTATGAAAAAGCTTGCAAACAGTCTTCCTCTGAGAATTTATATTACGACTAATGCAAAGAAAATGTTATCGGAAAAATTTGTTATGCAAAAAAATATACTGAATATGCGGGATGCATTTGCGAGCGTATTGGAACTTGATAAGCGCTGTTTTGATTTTAAGCCCATAATCGGTGTTGAGCCTCACGAGTGGTTTTTAAATTGTCTGGGCGAAGACAGAGAAATATTTGAAACAAACGATATTGAAGAACTCAAAAATTGCAGGGAAATATATAAATGTGAATCTAAGAGTTCTCCCATGCATTTTTTGAGGTATTTTCCGGAAGATAAAATTCTCAAAAAATGGGCTGAAACAATTTTAGGAAAGGATATTATTTATGCGTCATAATAAAGACTTTGTTAAACCAAAAACATTAGAAGAATACAGGCTGCTTAATCCGTTAGAAAAATGGGACTTTAGTGAACTTGACAGTGATATAAAGACTATCTTGGTACAGGGGGATTTGTCGTTAAAGCCTGCAAAATATTCTATACTTATTCCGACGTGCAATAACCTGAAAAATATTAAGCGCAGTTTAAAATACGCATTAAGGCAAAGAAATTTTGCGGATTACGAAATTATAATTTTGGAGAGAGACTCAAATCCGAAGAGTGATGTAATAAAATATTTAAAAAAATTTAAAAATAATAAAAAAATATTTGTTTATCAAGCCGAAGAAGATTTACACGGGTGGATCCGTCTAGTAAGACTTACGAGAACTCCTTGGTTTACATTGTGTTGTGATGATGATTATTTATTGCCGGATTTTTTACAAGTTATGGATAAAATTCTTACTTGTTATCCTAAAATTGATGCATTAGCTTCAAGGTATGATTTCTTTGGAAGTGATATAAATGTAAATCCTTTGCATAAATATAAAAAGGATAAAATAAAATATTTTAAAGCATTTTTAAGAGAACAAGGCTTGTTCCCGCCATCTAAAAGAACATATTTTGTGAAGCCATATATTTTAGAAAATTTCTATACCAGAAACTTTTCAGTTGCGCCCAATTGTGTTGTATATAATACCGAAAAATTTCGAAAGCTTGGATATTGGACTAATTTATATCAAGGATGTAATGATACAATAACCAATCTTAATTATATGTTGAACAATAATATTTATTATACAAATCAAATCCTCGGTAAAAAACATGCAGGTGAGGGTAACGCTTCTAATCTAAACTATTATAAAAAGCAGTTTGTATATTTAATTTATCTTACCCTAATGTATCCGGAACTCAGGGCAAAGCTCAAATATATAAAATTTGATGACTGGTTTATACAGTCAGTAGCACTATATATCGGTTTTGTTGAAGGAGGTTTAAAGTTTGATGAGATAAGCGAGATGAAGGAACTTCGGCAAGAATACTATACCAAAGAAAACATGGAATTATTTTTAACGAAACTTAAAGAATATAATGCGCAAATAGATGAAATCGTCAAACCTATTTGCCAATATAAGTTCAATATACAAAACAAAATTGAAATAACAGAAGAGGTGTAAAATTGGGGTTTATCAAAAATGTAAAAAAATTTATTGAACGTCGAAATGAATTGAAAAATATTGCCAAAAGTAGTATTGAGTTTAGACAAAAGTATTCGTTGGCAACAACTCAAAATATTTCTAATAGGTTAAATTATGATGAAATTACTTTAAATAATTTAATTTATGAGTTTGCTGGTGAATTTGAATTAAAGGGGATAAATATAAAAATTCCTCGCATAATGTCTATTGAAAAGACATTGAGTGATATTATAAATAATAAAAAATCTGTTTCTCGGTTTGGAGATGGAGAATTTCTGCAGATTATTGGAGAAAAGAATAAAGCACATTTATATTTTGATACAAATTTTGATAAAAAATTACAAGATAAGTTAATTGAAGTAATAACTAGTAATATTAACAATCATTTAGTTTGTTTATGGGATAATTTTGGCTCATTAGAAAAATATAATGAATATCGTAAAAGGGTAGCACGTGAACATCTAAATAGATTTCGAAGGGAAATATATGAATATATTGATTTTAATAAGAATTATGGAAATTCGGATATTACGCGACCATACATAAGCTATCCTAACCGTGAAATGGCGGTTTTTGTGTTTGATATTTTTAATCAATTTTTTAATAACAAAGATATTATCATTATTGAGGGTGAGTATACTAAGTTTGGAATAAATAATGATTTATTAAAAAATGCAAGAACTGTAAAACGTATTATTTGCCCGGCAACGAATGCTTGGTTACGATATGAACAAGTATTAGAATATGCATTATCTTTACCTCAAAATACACTAATATTAATCGCATTAGGAATGACAGCAACGGTTCTTGCGTATGACTTAGCTTTAGCCGGATTTCAGGCTATAGATATTGGGCATTTAGATATTGAATATGAATGGTTTTTGCGTAATGCAAAAAAACCGATTATTATACCAGGAAAATATACCAATGATGCTGCTATTGGTGGGGGGGTAGTGTCCAAAGATAAATCAATATTGGATTTGGAATTATATAAAACTGATATCATAAAAGTTATTAAATAGACGGAACTTAAATGTATGAAGACAACTCTTGAAATAATCTTAATAACCTACAATCGTAAATCTCATCTTAGAGAAACTTTGAACTGGCTCTTTGCAGAGAATTCGCCTGTTAAAGATTTGGATATAACTATTTTAAATAATAAATCTACAGACGGTACTACAGAACTGATTGAAGAATATAAAAAACATTATCCGAACATAAAACATATAATTCATACCAGAAATATCGGCGGCAATGCAAATATTGCACGGGCTTTTGAACTTGCTTCCAAAAAACATGTATGGATTTTATGTGACGATGATGCTTATAATTGGGATTCTTGGGGTGAAATTGAAGAAGCTTTAAGTAAAGACTATGATTTGATATTTACAAGAAGAGAACTTATCCGGAAAAACGATGATATTGCCCAGCTTTTACATCAAGCAACGTTTGTACCGGGCTGCATTTATAATACAAAATGTATTGATTCCAATGTAATGATGAATATTTATAATACGGGAATTATGATGTTCTCTCAAATTATGGCTTCTTACGATACAATACTTTATCATAGGGATAAAATATTTATCCCGCAAAATGATATAGTAATACGCGGAAATCAAGCGGAAGAGTCTGACAAAACCTTAGTGCGGGGGCTAAATGAAAATAATATTCACCCGGATTATGAACGAATATTCTGGCATATAGGTTTTATGAAGGCCGCACAAATAATAAAAGACAAGAAAATGAAAGAATATGTTCTAAAAAATGTAAACTTTAATGAGCAGTGGAATCAATCTTTTTGGGATTATATATCGACAATCTTTATTTATAATCAAAATGCCAAGAATGATAATATTAAAAATATAGTCGATTTGTGTTTGTGTTTTGACGGCGTTTTGAGATTACAGTTAATTATATATTCATTATTGTATCTTACTCTGTTTAGAATATTTTATATATACAGGGATAATAAAGGTTATATGATTAGAATTTTTAATAAAATAAAAACAAGATTAATTAAGATAGGGTAAAAATTTAACTTAATACAAGTTGTTTTTTGAATTGCATTTCATAGAGAGCCTTGTACGCGCCGTTTGGAATTTCTAAAAGCTCGGCGTGTGTTCCGGTTTCAATAATTTCACCTTGATTGATTACGACAATTTTATCAGCATTTTGAATCGTTGAAAGTCTGTGTGCTATAACAAAAACCGTTTTGTCTTTCATAAGATTGTCGATTGCTTTTTGAACAATGGCTTCCGCTTTATTATCCAAGGCCGAGGTCGCTTCGTCCAGAATAATTATCGGAGCATTTTTAAGAAATGCCCGGGCAATTGCGACTCTTTGTTTTTGACCGCCGGAGAGCAGAATTCCGCGCTCGCCGATTTGTGTATTAATTCCGTCTTTAAGTGTTGAGACAAATTCGTCCAGATAAGCCATCTCTAAAGCGTTTTTGATTTCATCGTCATTTGCGTCCTGTCTTCCTAAGAGCACATTTTCTCTGATTGTTCCCGAAAACAGGAAATTATCCTGAAAAACCACTGCAATATTTTGTCTCAAAGATTTTAGCGAAAAGTCTCTTATATCGGTTCCGTCAATTTTTATAGAACCTGATGTTACGTCATAAAACCGCGGAATTAAATTTGCCATTGTGGTTTTTCCGCCGCCTGAGTTTCCGACAAAAGCGATTGTTTGTCCCTTTTTAACATCCAAATTAATATTTTTAAGTACAGGAGTCCCTTTTTTATATTCAAAATTAACATTGCAAAATTTGATATCGGAATTAATTCCGGTCAGATCTTTCACACCCTCTTTGTCTTTAATCGACGGTTCTGCGTCAAGTACGCCAAAAATTTGTTCAATAGCATAAAAAGACATTTGTACGGCATTAAGGTTGTTGCCGAGATTTTTAACCGGTGTGTAAAGCAGGATTAGCGCCGTAATGAATGATACAAAGTTTCCGCTTGTAATCTGTCCGGTTATAATCAAATGCGAACCGTACCCGATTGCGGCTGCAATACCTACTGACACGATAACGTGCATCATCGGAGAAAGCCACTGCGTTTTTTGGACAAGTTTGATTTTGAGATTAAAAATATTTTTCAATATCCATTCAAATTTATTAATTTCATTTTTCTGCAAGTTATATGAAATAATAGTTTTGTTGCCCGCAAAGACTTCGTTATACTCGGTGATTATGGCAGAGTCTGCCACAACTGTTTTTTCAAGTACGCTTTTAATTCTTTTTTGAAGTTTTGCAACCGGTGCAAATGCACAGGCAAGAACAAGAACGGCAATTAATGCAAGCTGCCAGGAGTTATAGAATAATACCGCAACAAGCGAAATTGAAGAGAAAATTCTTTGCGTAAAGACGCTTAAATTATCTAAAAGTCCCGCACAAGCCGTATCTGCCATATTGTTAAACTGAAAAATTACATCTCCGGATTTTCGTTTGTCAAAGAATGATGTTTCAAAAGTAAGGAGCTTTTTAAACAAATCAAACTTAAGTCCGTTTGTAATTCTTCCGCCGACCCAGGTTGAGAGATATGATGAAAGGTATTTGAGCCCGCCTTGAACGGAAGTAAATGCGACAATTCCGAGCGGAATATACCATGGCGAAGTTACGGATTTTTCAACCATAACCAAATCCATATAAGGTTTAAGCGCCAATGCAATTACGGCATCCAGAGAACCTATCGGAATACAGATGAGCATAGAGCATAGCGCACGAAACCAAACCGGCCGCACATAAGGCCACATACGGCGGTAGTTGATTACAAACCGCAGTTCATTTAGTTTTTTTAAAAAGTCTTTTTCCATTTATTTATTTGAACCTTTCAACATTTCTTTTAGTGTTCTTAACGTAAGTAAATTATACCATCTTCTTAGCATTAAAAACACTAGGTCAATCATATTAAGTTCTCTTGGATTTTTATATAAATGGAACATTTTATCTTTTAAAGTATTGAATTTTCTTGAATGTTTATCAACGAATGTATATAAATGCCTGAATTCTTTTATCCCGAAACCGAATTTATTTTTAAGTCTGTTTCGTATTATATCATCTTCTAACAAGTCATGAATCTTTTGATAAGCATTGATTTGGAGTGCAAACCAATAGGAGGCAAAGTTTTCCGCCCAATTTTTCCCGAGAATAGACAATAGCATATAATGCGCAATAATGAATTCAAACGCCCAGATGTCGTTTTGCGTAACTTGGTCAATAAACGGGCTGTTTGGACACATAGCTTTTAAGAGCTCATAGTCTTTTACTTTGTAGTATACACTTTGTGCGGAAGATACTTCAAAGAAAGATGTCTGCGCATTACCTGCATCCTGAAAAACGGATGTTATTTGATTTTCGTTAATCCTGTAAGACATTAGCGGTTTTTTTATAAAACCTAACTTGGCTCCCGAAATAATCAGTTCAGCCCAGAAGGTTACGTCAAACAATTGAATATATGATTTATCCAGAAATTCAGGCTTAATAATACTTTTTTTAATCAGGCCTCCGGGAAACGGCAGCGGTGAATGACGCATAAAAAGCATTTTAAGAATTTCTTTTTCATTCATATCCAAATGGAAGCCAATTTCTTCTTTATTTTCCGACCATAGCTTGTTTTGTTTTTCTCCGTTTTCATTAATAATATATGTATCAGAAAATACAAAATCTTTATCCGGATGGGTTTCAAGAAACCTGACCATATCTTCCAGACAATTGGGTTCCAATGTGTCATCAGCGCAAAAGAATTTAATATACTTGCCGTTCATTGAGTTTAGAAGGTTATATGAATTTAATCCTGAACCTGCTCCGAGGTTTTCTTCGGCATCAACGTGCCTGATTCGGGAATCGTTGAAAGAATGCGCGGTAGCGCGCGAGTTATCGGTAGATGCATGGTTAAAGAGGATTAACTCAAAGTTTTGATAAGATTGATTAAGAATTGATTCAATAGTTTCCCCTAAAAACTTTTGGTCATTGTAATATGGCAAAAATACCGTAACCAAGGGTTGATTCTCAAGTTTCGATTTAATCGGTATGCACTCAAGCAGCGGTAAATCAAAACCATCCTGTATAACTTCCCTGCATTCATAGTTATAACCGGACAGTATACTTTTTACTTTCGGAATAACGCTATGCGTCTGCTCCAGATCAGTATAATGACATTCTATAAGGATTTTAGGAGAGTACAGCTCAAAAAATTCTTTGTCTTTGAATATTTCTGTTTCAGCACCTTCAATATCGCATTTTATAAAGTCGACTTTACTGAGTTTAAATCTTTTTGCAATTGTGCTAAGTGAAATGGCGGGTATTTTTAAATCTTCACCTCTATTGCTGTATCCTGTATGATTAACAGATGATGCCATGTGTCCTTCACTTGCGAATGTTATTTCTCCATCATTTTTCCAAATGGCGGCTTGAATATAATTAACTTTTCGTCCGGTTTTTTTGTAATATTGGTTAAAATTATATTCAATACTTTTTTTATTTTTTTGGTCTGCCTCTACAGATATAACAAGGCCTTTAGCGTTTTTGTTGTTTTTAGAAATTTCTCTGTCAAATAATATTCCCGCAAGTCCGCAGTATCCACCCAAATCAATTACAACGGATGTTTCGTCAAGTTGTGCAAACTCCGTATATTGCAGTAATGGTGAAATTGGTTCCGTAAAAGAAGGCAGCATAATTTTATGCAGGTTAAATCCCCTTATTTTATGAATTTTATTTCTCGTAAAATCTACAACTTGGTATTTGTTTTCTTTTTTTGATTCAACTGCGGAAAAGTAAAAATCAAAATCATTTTTCAAGTCATAGATATAAACTTCTAATTCCTTGGGTATTCTTATGCATTTTGCTCCCTTGTATACATTAATAATATCGTATTTTTTTTCAATCAAAAACTCTCCGTCATTGTATATCACCGGATGTGTGTTAGATTGAAACTTTTGAAAAAAATCTTTCATTATAACGCTTTACCTTTAACAAAACTTATGCTGCGATTTTTGATTTATAATCAGATAGCAGAATTACTCTCTCTCTCTCTACGGCCACGTGGGTTTTGAGGTTATTTCTAAATTTATTTAAGGGCTTTTCTAACAGAATGTGTAGGATAACAGCCCAGACAATTGTAAATAAAAAAGCCCATAATGCTGTTGTGCAAAACATTTTTGCATTTGCTGAAAATGTTATTTTGATAGGGCTTGCTAGTAAGTTTGAAATATTTATATAAAAAATAGACGCGTCTTTAAAAGTAAATATTTGTGCTAAATTATAGATTGTTTGTCCATGACAGATAAATATACCAAAAGATATTGTGCCAAGCATTTCAAACCATCTTATAGGATTATAGTTCGATATTGTTGCTAAAGATGCCTCCCTTTTTATATCAAAGGCCCATATAATAAATAAAATAGATAAAAGTGTTATTGAAGGATATAAAATTTTGGCAACCCATTGTAAATAATTATCAATATAATATATACTACGCATTATGGGGAAATTTACAAAGAATATTATGAAAAACAACATTAATGAAATATAGCGGGAAATTTTTTTCTTGTTAGTATCTTTGGGGGAATTTGTGAATACATTAAATAGGAACCCGCAAAAGAATAAATCAATATTCCCCAGAATATTACTATAAATATTTGCTTCCCAATCAGCGTGATTTATCCATAATATATTTCGATATAAAACACCATATATGAATAAGAAAAATATTGCTATACTTGTGCAAAGTTTATAATTTGGTAATTTTTTAATCGGGTTTAAAATAAATTTACCAATAATAGGTGTTATTAAATATAATTGCACAATTGTTGAGACAAACCAAAGGTTTCCAATCATACAATTTCCATAAGGATTTCTAAGCGTAAAGGTAAACACTCTTCTGAGTGTTTCTGACCCATTGAAGTACATATTAGTATTTACAAAAAACATGTCAATAAAAACAATAAAAAAGTAGATTGGTAATATTCTTATGGCTCTTTGAATATAAAAATCAATAAAATCTTTTATAGAATTTGTCTTATATTTGTCAGACATAAATCCTTTGCCTATAAGATATCCGGATAAAATAAAAAATATCCAAACACCTACCCAGGCGGGAGCATAAAATATTAAAGGGGCTTTAATTCCAGGATGTAATATATAAGGTAACCAGAAGCAATGTAATAAAAAGACACTTATTGCTGATAAACCTTTTAAGAAATTGAATACATTCATCCTAATTAATATATTATTCATATTATTTATTCCCTATTTAACGGTTCGTTTTATTTTAATCTTTATACCGAGTACTCTTATAATTTTGTGAATACCTTCGTTTCTAATTGAAAATATTTGTTGTAAGAATGAGGGTTTCTTTATGTAAAAAGACTGTGTGTTAATTGGTGTTGTTACCGTTTGAAGGTTAAAATACTTTAAATGATCACTACTTCCAATGGGTTTGTCGTTTTTTAATTTGTTTAATTCGTCAGCCAAATCTTTATGATATTTTACAAGTTTTGGGTCTCCCACAGTTGCTGTAAAATCTATTGGTTCTTTACCTGTATATTTTTCAATTAAGTACCATAATTTAGCAACGAATTTTACTGTTTCTTCCGGAATTTGCTTATCCCCATACGGAAAATCAGGACAAAGCATAATCCTATCCGGTCGAATAGCCAGCATTGCCATTAAAAAGCTCCACATATCATCTTCTGTACGATTTTCTTCACAGACTACATATTTTAACCAAAGATTTTGTGTGCCTGAATTTCTATACTTAATTAAGTTTTCAATAACTTTGGGGAATACATTTGCACCTCTTAAATTTTTATAAGTTGAGCATAGTCCGGTATCTACAGAAGTTGTTAATATGATTTTATTTTCTTTCAATGCATCATATATAGACTGACTATAAATTGCAGCATTGGAATAAACAACAACGGTACCCAAGTTATTATCAATTAAGTAATTTAAAATTTCGTCAAAATTCTTTAGCATAGCCGGTTCGCCGCCGGAAAAATCTATCCAGTTATTGCCTTTAAGCTTACCCGCTTTTCTAAATATTTCAAAAAAGTCTAAAACATTGTATTGTGGTTTTTTAAAGTTATTTTCTTGTGCATAACAGCAATATGTACAACGTTCATTGCATTCTGTATAATGTTGTATCCCCATACCTGCTGGTAAAGGTTCCCCGCCGAGGTAATCAAAATTAACATCTTTGAATTTCTTTTCTACAAGATGTGAGCATATTGCACAGTCACCCGTAGACTTGTCATTTAAGCCGTTAAGAGCTTCAAATAATTCAATTTTTCTTTGGCGAATCATATCATAAGTTACATTGCCGCTTCTTAATTCTTCGTCACTTACTAAAATTGGAGCATAAATTGTTGAGTTATTACAACAGGTTGCCCCCCAAAGCATGAAATAAACTCCCTTTTCTAAATAAACGCAGCTTTTTACAATATCATTCGGTTTTAAATCTTCAAAGGTTTTTCTCTTCTCTTGTTGTTGCATTATTATTCCTTTCTTTAATATATTTTCTCCTACAGTGTCACGCCTTCGCGGCAGCGGAGGTTCATGTTTTCGCGGATTCCGATAAAATCCATTGTCGAATCCGCGGTCGGCTGGTTAAAAAGCCATTGCAAGTATGACAAATCGTGATATTGCATATAGTGATGATAACCAAATGTTTTGCGCCACGATGCTACCGATATTTCATCGCTCAAACCAAGTTCACGGCAAACCTCTTTAAACGAGCTAAACACATTTGTCCGGTCTAATTTCCCCCCGCGGTTGGTTTGGAATAGATAATCTTCTGCCTTTTTATCTTTAATAAATTCGGAAATAAAATGTTTTAATTCGCTGTTAAGCGGAATTGATTTTTTGTTATCTACGAGAATATATTCTTTATTTTTTACGTCTTTGATTTTTAAATTGAGAAGGTCATTAAGCATCATTCCCGTATTGACGGCAAGGCTGAACAGTAGTAATTCACGTATTTGTCCTCTTTTGCGATACAAATCTTTAATTATTTTTATACTTTCTTTTTCTGAAATCGGTATACTTACTGTCACGCCTCTGTTTCCAATTCTCATTCCCGTAACATTTTGAGTAAAATGTTGTGTAAATGAAAATTTCTTTAGTTTTAATTTGTCATTTACCCCTCCCCCTACCCCCTCCCACAAGGGGCGGGGGGATGTTGTACCCCATCCCGACCTTCCCCGTCCGGGGAAGGAGTAAATAAATATTTCGTTCCGGACACTCACCGCGAGCGTGCGCAGCAATAGCGAGCGAAAATGTGCGGGCTTCTGCCCGCAGCAATCATTCAATCCCACACCCGAAGGGTGTAGAAAACAATTGCGTGTTTTCTCTTTCTTTCCGCCTATTTCTTTCTCTTTACTTTCGCAAATAAAGAGAAAGAAATGGGCAAAAAAGTATAAAAAGAAAAAATTTTTAAAGATATAATACTGACAAAAAAATTTATATTTTACATAAGATTTCGGTTTATGTTATAATAAAAAAGTTATATAATTTACACAACATTTTACTCAAAATGTATTATAAATTACGAAATGTTTATAAAATATCCAGCGGATCGACATCTATAACTAACTTTATATCTTTGGGCAGCGTTATTTTATCCAAAAATTTTGAAATGAAATCGTGTCCTTTTTGCGATAATTTATTTTTAATCAAAATTTGAAATCTGTAAAACCCGTGCAGCTTTTCAATTATACAAGGAGTCGGCCCCAAAGTCTCAAGATATTCGCCAAAGCCGAATTTGTCAGTCATCGTATTAAGCCTTAAAGCAATTTCCATCGCGGATTTTTCAGCCCGAAAATTGTTCGTTGAAGAAAGGATTAAGCGTATAATCTGGCTAAACGGCGGATAATCGAATTCCTGCCGGGCCTTAATCTCCGTCTCAAAAAACTTCTCATAATCCTGCGTTTTTGCCGTCTGAAATGCGTAATAATCGGGATTGTAAGTCTGAAATAATACTTTTCCCTTAAACTCGCCTCTTCCGGCACGTCCCGCAACCTGGGTTAATAACTGAAATCCACGTTCCGAGGCTCTGAAATCCGGAATATTAAATCCTGAATCCGCGCTCAAAACCCCGACCAGCGTTACATTGGGATTATCAAGCCCCTTTGCAATCATCTGGGTTCCGACAAGAATGTCAATTTCTCCTTTTTGGAATTTATTCAAAAGCTCAATGTGTGCGTTTTTTTTTGTTAATATGTCGCTGTCAATTCTCTCGGTTCGTGCGTCCGGATATAATTCTTTGATTAGCTGTTCGATTTTTTGTGTTCCGACACCGGATGTCGAAAGTGCGTCGCTTCCGCAAGCCGGGCAATAATCAGGAAAACTCATCTCTCTGTTACAATAATGACACTTTAATTTTTTTATGCTTGCATGCCAAATCATCGGAATAGAACAGTCCGGACACTCAATTACCGTGCCGCAAGCCTTGCACTGGGTATAAGTCGAATATCCGCGCCGGTTCATAAGAAGAATTACCTGTTGTTTTCTTTCCAACGTTTCCGTAATTTCCGTCTGCAAAGGTTTTGAAATTATCCCTTTGTAAGACGCCTTACCGTACTCCTGCATGTTAATTACCTGCGGTTTTGCAAGCGGAGAATTATTGAATCTCTTTTTCATTTCAAATAAATTATTGTTATTAACCGCGTAATAATACGTTGAAACGTCAGGAGTGGCAGAGCCTAAAATTAACGGTGCCTGATGGAATTGTGCGAGGCGCCGCGCTACGACGCGCGCGTCGTAGCGCGGCGCCGGGTTTGTTTGTTTATATGCTCCTTCGTGTTCTTCGTCGATTATTATTAAACCTATATTTTGCAAGGGCGCAAAAACTGCGGAGCGCGCGCCTGCAAGTATTTTGATATCATCTTTGTACAGCCTTTGCCAGACATCGTACTTCTCTCCGTCCGATATACTGCTGTGCCAGATTGCAACATCTCTGATTCCGAATTTTCTTGCAAGACGTTTGGTTAATTGTGATGCAAGTGCAATTTCCGGCGCCAAAAATAAGACATTTCTTCCGGAATCAATTACATCTTTGATTAATTTGAAGTAAACTTCTGTTTTTCCGGAAGCCGTAACTCCGTGCAGTAAAATCGGTTTTTGTGATTTGAATTTTGATTTTATGCCTTCATACGCGGTAATTTGCTCGCCTTGCAACTCAAACAGCGGTTCCGTCGGGATATCTTTAAAAATATAAAGAGGATTTCTGTAAATGTATTCTTCTTCGATTTTTACAAATCCTTTTTCGTTCAATTTTTTCATTGTAGCGCGCGTGGTTTTTGCGATTTCTTCAAATTCAATCAGAGAGCATTTGCCGCGTTCTTTAAGATTTTCAATAATTTCTTTCTGGCGCTTGGTTAATTCTGTCTCATCCGTATTGCTGCCGATTGATACGGCAAGTTCGACTTTCGCATTCTTTTCAATCAATTTCATGGGAAGCGCTGCATTTAAAACGGTTACGAAATCAGTACAGTAATAATTTGCGACCCATTCTAAAAGCTTAAGATATTTCAGCGAGAACAAGGGTGTTTCATCTAATATTCTGTTAATCTTTTTCGCCTTAAATTCTCCGGGCAAATAATCCGAAAACCCGACGACAAAGGCGTTAATGAGTCCTTGCCTGCCGAACGGTACAAGAACCGCCTGCCCGATTTGGATTACATTTTTCATCTCTTCGGGTATCAAATAGCTGAATGTCTTAACTCCGAGTCCCTTTATGTTTACTAAAACTAATGCATATTTCATTAATTTCATTATACCTTAAATCGATTTAACATTCATTTTCTTCTTTAATATCTTCTTTTAAGGCTGATAAATAACGGATTGTACTTAATGTTCCGGATATTTCGGCTGCACATTCAATTAAATATCTTAATGATTCGTCTACCGCGTTGTATCTTTCTTCAATCTTCTGTTCCAATTCATACTTCAGCATATTCTATCCTCCTATAATAGAATTTTTTATATTATAGAATATTGATTTATTAGTGTCAAGAATATAAAATAATACTATGGACGAACAAAAAATATTGGAAAATTTCGGATTTCATTTTAAACTGTACAGAAAGAGATTAAAAATTACTCAAGATGATGTTGTAGAAATGACGGGTTTCAGCAAATCATACATAAGTAATGTAGAATGTGCAAAACACAATCTTTCCTTGATTAATGCAATAAAACTTGCACAAGTTGTAAATAAGAGTTTGGATGATATGGTTAAAGATTTTGATTAACTTATTGCCATTAATAATTCTCTTATGACTTTTGTTGCAACGGCTGTTGAAACTCCGCTTGAGTCATAATCCGGAGCGAGTTCCACTACATCCGCTCCTATAATATTGAATTTGGACAGGTATTTAAACCATCCGATAAGCTCGTTAAAGTTGATACCGCCGGCTTCCGGAGTTCCTGTTCCGCACATTACGGAAGTATCAAGGACATCTAAGTCTACTGTTATAAAAATATTTTTTTCCAGCAAATTGTCTAATTCCGGATAGCTGTGGATCAGGGTATTATATTTTTTCATAAGTTCAAACTCTTCTTTCATTCCGGAGCGTATGCCGATTTGTTTAATGTTGTTGAATCCGACAATATCGCCGCAATGGCGGATAACTGCAGAGTGCGAGAGAGGTTCTCCCAGATATTCTTCTCTTAAGTCCGTATGTGCGTCAAAATGAACAATTGCCAGATTGTCATAAAATTCGGCAATAGCTTTAATTTCCGGAAGCGTAACCAAATGTTCGCCTCCTATGCCGAACACTTTTTTGCCGTCTCTGTAAATTTCTTTGACATTATTTTCAATAACTTCAAGAGATTTAATAGTATTACCGAGCGGGAATTCTAAATCTCCTGCATCAAAGAAGTTACAATTTTCAAGATGTTTGTCAAAGTAAGGCGAATATTCTTCCAGCCCCCAGCTTGCGAGTCTTATTTGTTCCGGGGCAAATCTGGAGCCGGGGCGGTATGAAACAGTCCCGTCAAAGGGCATTCCTAGCATTATTATATTTGATTTTTCATAATCTTTGTTTGCGCCCATCCAATTGCGATCTAAAAACGGTCCTGTCAGCATAGATTTCTCCTTACTTATATTTATATTAATTATGGTACAATAAATATATGAAAATTGCATTTGTACCTATAGATAACCGCCCTGTCTGCTACAATCTGGCAAGAGATATTGTGTCTGTTGATGATGATTTGGAATTATTTATTCCGCCGCGCGGATTGTTGGGAGATTTATGGTGTAGCGCGGATATTGAGGGGCTTTTTGAATGGATTGAGAATTTGCCCGCGGTCGATTGTATGGTTTTAGCTCTTGATACTTTGGCTTATGGAGGATTAATTCCGTCAAGGAGGTGTCCTGAAAATTTTGAGATAATAAAGGCCCGTATAGAGAGGCTAAAACCTTATTTATACAATAAAAAAGTGTATGCCTTTTCAAGTATAATGAGAATTTCCAATAATAATTACAATGAAGAAGAAAAAGAATATTGGGATAAATGGGGAAAAAAGATTTTTGAGTATTCATATACAAACGGACAATGCAACAGTGGAATTCCTGACGAAATTTTAAGGGATTATTTGGATACAAGAGAGCGCAATTTTGAAATTAATAAGCTTTATCTTGAATGGCAGCGAGAAGGGCTTTTTGATACTTTAATATTTTCAAAAGACGATTGTGCCGAGAGAGGGTTTAATGTTAATGAGGCGCGGGAACTTGAAAATATGGGCGGCAAGACTAAAACCGGTGCGGATGAAATTCCGCTTACGCTTCTTGCAAGGGCAATAAAAAAGGATATAAAAATTTATCCGCAGTTTCTTGAACCGGAGTACAAAAATTGTATTTCAAATTATGAGGATGTTTCGATTGCAAAAAGTGTCTCCGGCCAGCTTGAATTAGGAGGGTTTTTGGAAGTTAATGCGCCTGATGAGGCGGACATTATTCTTGTTATCAACAATTTTATTGATAAACAAGGTGAACTTGTTATGGGGTGGGAAACCAAACCCTATGCAGGTAATTTTCTGCCGCCGGATAAACCTTATGCGGCTGCTGACGTGAGGTTTGCAAACGGCGCGGATAATGAGTTTGTAAAGCAGTTGATTGATAAAATAAATCTTGGAAATTTTTACGGATATTCCGGATGGAATACAAGTGCAAATACCTTAGGAAGTCTGCTTGCGGGAATTAAAGTTAAATGGATGGCTAAAAAATATGATGATTTAGCTTTTAGGAATCTTCAAGAAATAAGGTTTTTGGATGATTGGGCGTATCAGGCAAACGTTAGAGGACAAATAGAGCAGCCATGTGATATAAATTTAATGATGAAACCTTATGAAGAGTGTATTAATAAAATTTTCGGCATAAATTCGATTCACAAATACGTTTATCCCTGGAACAGAAAGTTTGAGATTGAGATTATATAATAAAAAAGGACAGAAAATGTCCTTAAAAAATGGTAAGTATATTAAAATTGTAGACTGTTTGTGTTTTATACTTGCGCTCTTCATCCTTGAGGAGCGCAAGTTCATTATAGATAATTGAGTAAACTCATATTCATTGATGCCGATGTGACCTGCAAGCTGGCTTGATAAGCGTACTGAGCCTGCATCCACTCTGTTACTGCGGATGCCAAATCAATATCGTTGAGCTCCGACAGGTAAGATGTAAGGTTCGTGTTATTTGTATCAAGAGTTGAGGTTGTCATCTCAAGCCTGTTATAAACTCCGCCGAACTTTGTTTGTTCCGTGGTTATTGTATTCAGAGAATCCGCAAACATATCCAAAGTTGCGTTCATTTCTGCGTATCCTTCTTCGCTGTTTCCGTCAAGAATTTTTTGAATGGAATTGCTGAGTTTTTTCAATGCTCCCATAACACCCGCGTAATCTTCTTTGGCAGTTAAATCTGCGGTATCACCCTGATATGCGGTTCCGTCTTCATATTCATAAGTTACGGTACCGTCATCTGCAATTTTTTCTACAACAGTCTGACCGTCGGCATCCGTAAACAAATTGTTACCGTCAGCGTCTTGCCCTTGTGCTTTATAGTATCCGAATACTTTATCTCCGGTTGTATTAATTACTTCAAAAACACCGTCCGAGACTTCTGTCTGTCTTATATAATCGGGATTATCATAGGTAGTACCGTTATAAATAATATCTCCGTTTTCTGCAATGGTATAAGGAACAAGTTTTGTATTTGCACCGCCGAAAATATAATTATTATTATATTCCGTATTTGCAAGGTCAACCATTGTTTTTGTGATTTCATCAATTTCAACTTTAAGAGCTTCAAGAGAGGTGTTGCCGTATGTCTGGTTATTTGCCTGGACGGCTTTGTCCCAGGCTGAAGACAAATATCCGGTCGCAAGTGTCATTAAATCATCAAGTGTGCTTAATTCTGACATAGCTAATTCTACATTTGCAGAAAATGTTTCAATTTGTCCCAGTTGTCTGCCGGTATTAAGTATATTGACTGCGGCAATCGGATCATCGGAAATACTTGTTAATTTATTTCCGGATGCAAGCTGCTGGGTAAGCCTGTTATAATTTAACAAGTTTTGTTGAACATCAGCTATTAATCTGTCATATCTTCCGCTTGTTGAAATTCTGTCTACCATACAACTAACCTCCCAGCGTCATTAAAGTATCAAGGCAGGAATTACATATATTAAATACTTGTGCAGCTGCTGCGTATGCTGTTTGATACTTTACTAAGTCAACTAATTCTTCATTTAAATCAACTCCCGTAGAGTCTTTGATTTTGCTCGCAATGGAGTCAACTACTTCTGATTGTGTGTCATAAAGTGATTGAAGGTTGCTTCCTGCTGCTGCGACTTTACCTACAAGACCGGTATAGAATTCTTCAAGAGAGTTTCCGTCTAAGGCTGTAAGGTCTTGATTTCTTGTTTCCAACATTGCAGCAGCATTTTGAGCATTACCTACCGCATTTTCATCAAAGTTTGCAGGGTCGTCAAAATATGCGCATGCAAGATTCCAGCATCCGTCGTCCGTGAGCAGTGCAGAATTGATTTGAATGTTTCCTGCAGTAATCCCTTCGCCCGTTCCGTCTGCGCCAACAAATATTAAGTTATTTTCGTTTGTAGCAATAAGTTTTTCAGTATCATCGGGGTTAATACAATAAGCACCTTCTCTGGTATTCAAATCATTAAATACATCTGCAATTGCTTGAGCAAGTCTGTCGAGCCCGTCCATAACAGTTCCGGCATTTATTCCGTTTTCGCCGTCGCCGTTATCAGTAGCAAAATGTAAAAGCCCGCCAAGAGTTCCGGATGTTATTATAGAATTTGCGTTTTCGGTCACTACTGTATTTGTTTCGGGGTTAACAATACTGATTACGGCATTTTCTCCGTCCCAGTCATCAGGGTAAGCAATCGGCGGATTTTGAGATTCGCAGAAAGATTTTGCCGTTTGAATGGAAAGTTCTCCGGTAACTGTTGCACCTTTTACAACGGATACGCCGCCTATAAACAATTCTACGGAACCGTTATGTAATTCTTCAACTGTAATATCCGTAAATTCTGCTATTTCGTTAAGTATTAAGTCCCTCTTATCAAGCAGGTTGTTAGCTTCAAGAGTTCCTGTTTGAGTAATTTGGAGAGCCTTATTAACACTTGCAAGTTCTTCTAATTTGTCATTTAGGGCTGTGTACTGAACATAAATTTTTGAATTTTTAAGACTTTCTTCCGATTCGCCGTCACCGAGTGCCTGTGATGTGTTTTGCTGCAGCTGGGTGTATTTGGAATTCATTACGGAAGTAAGCGTTTTGGCCGTTTCTATAAAGTTAATTCTGGCTGTAGAATCTGCAGGATACTCATTCAGGTTGTTTACTGCTTCGTAAAAATCCGAAAGAGCAGAATCTATACCGGTTCCTTCCAGATCATCCAAAATACTTGCCAAGTCTTTAAGTCCGTCCAATTGAGAGGCAAGTTTGCTTAATTCGGAGGTCTGTGTCCTATAATAGTTATTTAAGTATTCATCATTGTAGCGCATAACATTGGCTATTTTAACGCCGCCGTTAGCACGAATTTGGTTATTAACGTTGTCGCCTATTGCACCTGCAATATTGCGGGTCGCAAAATTTACACGTTGTTTATGGTATCCTTCCGTGTTCATATTGGCAACGTTGTGCGAAACTACACTTATGGCCTTTTCGTTAACAGAAAGCGTGTTTGCTGTCATGTTCAATGATGATAATAAACTGCTCATGTTTTACCTCATTTATTTAATTGTTTTTTATCTGCGGGTTTTTACGTTTAGGTATAATCGCCCCTAGATTTCTTTGTTTACGGTCCACATGTCTACGTCATGCATATCCGTTTTACCTGCTCCGTTATAATTACATCCTTGAGGAGCAAAAGCGTCTATAATTGTTTCCAACATCTTGTTAGACATTATAACGCCATGTTTTAAGAGTTCCACATTTTGATTATTTAATAACGTTAACTCGGGAATAATTTTACAAATCTTTACTTTTCTTTCCGTTAACGCATTAACGTATTCGGGTGCGGTTTCTTTCGCAAGCTCTATGAATCGCGACATATTCGCATTTTCGCCGAAGGCTGATTCAGAAAGCTCTTTTCTTGAATCATTGAGTTTCAAAATTCTGTTATTAAGTGCGAGAATTTTGTTATCTAATACGCCTAAATCGTCAGGTTTGGAATGTTTCAAAACCTCTTTTTTTTCTTCAAAAAGTGCTTTTAGCTGAGTATAAGCATTAAGTTCTTTATCCAAAATTTCTATTAAGTTGTGAAAATATTTGTTCATGTGGTTTTTCCTTTTGGCTGGTTGGAGTGACTGAGTGACTAGGTGACTATGTGGTTATAAATATTTCTTATTTTACGTCTTGTCATTTTCTTTTTGGTTATATATATTTTCTCTTTGTATCCTTCTATTAATTTCTTAGTCACTCAGTCACTTATTCACCTATTCACTTCTCTCAATCCATTTTCTATTAACCTCTTATTCACTCAGTCACCTAGTCACTTCACATTAGAACAGGTACTTAATAAATCTGTTAAATATACCTTCGTTCTGATTTCTGGAGATTGTGCCTCTGCCGGAGAGTGCAAACTGTAGATTTGAAACGTTATTGGAAGAAATTTCGCCGTCTACGTTAAGCCATCTCGGATCGACAACTCCGGTTATGATAAAGTCAAGTCTTTCGTTTCCGTTAATAAGAGTCTTTTTACCCTGCACGGCAAGATTGCCGTTGGGAAGCTGCTGGACAACCTGTACTGCTATTTGGTCGCCAAATGACAATGTACGTCCGCCGGCTGCAGAGTTTGATACTTCATTTGAACCGCCGAATCCGTTTGTATCTTTCAGGAATGAAAGTCCGAACCAATCACGCAGGAATGAAGTGAATGTATCAACAGTGTTTGAAGATTTTTCGGACGAGTATGTTAAGTTATCACTTACGGTAATATTTTCTTCAATTATAATAGAAATCAAATCACCGATTTGGTGAGCTTGAACCCCTCCGAATAATGAGCGCGGAACTCCGGCATAATGCTGAGTTGCACCAAGCGTAAACAATGATTCCGCCTGTACACTCATCGTGGTTGAAATTATTAATATTGCTAACACTGTTAATATTTTTTTCATAACTTACCTCGTTTTGTGGTTTTTGGGTTTATAAGTTTAGGAGTTTAGAAGAATTTAAATTTGCTTCGCTCATAATCTCATAATATTTAATTTTATAACTTCCTCTCAACTTCTAAATTTATAAACCTATAAACCTATACCTGCCTCTCCCATTTAGCAGAGAAATTCCGCTATAACACTTCTACCATACAGTAAGCCGTACTTGATGTCATCATCCGAAATGTTGAATTCTCCTACGGTTTTTGCGCATTCTCTTACTTCATTTACGTCAATTCGGTCTAAAAGAGTATTTGCAGAAGTTGTATTGACACCTTTAGAAACTTCAACTTCTTCTGTATCAGGTTTTGATACATTCTGATTTGACTTAAATGCATTAAGTGCGCTGAATTGTTGTACTGAATTGGTTTCTATTCTTGGTAACATTTTGGTCCTTTCTTTTTGGAGGTGACTGAGTGAAGAAGCGGTGAGGTGACTAGGTGAATAAGTGGTTATAAATGTTTTTTATTTTGCTTCTTGTTATTGTTTTTTGATTATACATATTTTATCTTTATATCCTTCCATTAACTTCTTAGTCACTCAGTCACCTATTCACCTGGTCACTCTCCAACATACCTTTCCATCTGCCTGTAAATCTGGTCTGCAAATCCGAAACTTGTTCTCGGGTTGTTTGCAATATCACGCCCCATCTGCTGATACACGATTGATTTAAAAGTATCAACATACTGGGTTTCTTTTCCGAACAGACCGTTTTCTCTATCAACGGTTTTATCCATCTCTGAAAGCATTTTGGTTATAAAAATACTCTCAAATTCTGTTGCAGCTTTTTTTAATTGTTCTTTAGAATCGCCGGATTCCTTAATCCTGTTATAAAGCACCTGATCAGAATTTACTGTTTGTGCATTCTGTAGTCCGCTTTTTATTAAATCTATTGTAGGTGTTGAAAAATCCATTTTGGTCCTTTCTTTTTGGGAGTGACTGAGTGACTAGGTGAATAAGTGGTTATAAATATTTTTTATTTTGCTTCTTGTTATTGCCTTTCAATTATACATATTTTATCTTTATATCATTCCATTAACTTCTTAGTCACTCAGTCACTTATTCACCTAGTCACTTTCCCTATATAATTACCAATTCCGCCTGCAGGCTTCCTGATTTTTTGAGAGCCTGCAATATTGAAATTAGGTCAATCGGCGCAACTCCGATTGCGTTTAATGCCCTTACAAGATCATTAAGGTTGCTGTTTGCGGGCATTGTAACCAGACTGCCCGGAGTTTTATTAATTTCAATATCAGTATTTTGGAATCCGACTGTTGCACCGTTTGCAAAAGGATTCGGCTGTGATACTTCATTTGTTGCGGATACGGTAACCGTAATATTGCCGTGCGCTACGGCTGCAGGAAGAAGTTTTACGTCCGCTCCTATTACAACGGTTCCGGTTCTTTCGTTTACGACAACTTTAGCCGGCTCCATCGTGGGTGATACTTCAAGATTTTCAATTATTGATATAAAAGAAACTCTGTCATTCATGAATTTAGCCGGAATTTCAACTCTAACAGAACTTCCGTCTACTGCTTGAGCAGGTGCTACCTGCGAAACTGTTTTAGCAATTCTTGAAACAAGCGTATAATCTGAACGGTCAAGCGAAAGTGTGATTGAGTTTTCGTCGCCGATTTCCGTGTAGATATCACGTTCTATGATTGCACCACCGGGAATTCTGCCGGTTGTAGTGATAGCGGTTCTTGCTGAAGAGCCTCCGGCTGCCTTGTTAATACCGCCGACGGATAAAGGTCCTTGAGCTACCGCAACAGCTTCACCGTTTGGTGCTTTTAGGATTGTTTGAACAAGAACACCGCCTTCTAAGCTTTTACAGTCTGCCATAGCCGATACAGTTACGTCGATTTTATCCCCGTTTTTAGCAAAAGGAGGAACGGTTGCGGTTACTATTACAGCTGCTGAAGCTCCTTTTTGGATATAGTTTTCCTGCTCGATTACTGTACCTAAGTTTCTCAAAAGCATCTGGTTGGTAATCTGGGTTGAACGTGAGTTATCACCGGTTCCGGGAAGACCGACTACAACACCGTATCCTACAAGCTGGTTTTCTCTGACTCCCTTTATATGTGTTAAATCCATTATGCGCACCTTAGCGTTAATTGCTTGAGCGGGCATAAATCCCGTAAACATTAACATCATTATTAATATACTTGATAAAATTTTTTTCATAATACTTACCTGCTTTCTTTCAGGATTATAAGAGCAATCCTTAAGAATATACCTTCCCCATTAAAAGTCTACATTGTATAGTTTAAACTATTAGAGAGTAGAAGACATCAATCAAATGGTGGAAATTTGTTTTTTTTTCGTGATTTGTGACTCGTGAATAGTGATTCGTGGTTATAAATTTTTTTAATTATGCTTTGTTAACTTATATTATCTTTAATACCCCGATTCACGAATTTTGTAGGATGTGGTAATTCTGTGATTTACCGCATCAAAAACTATTAGATGGGAGATAACATCAATCAAATGGTGGGAATTTGTTCTTTTGGGCTTAACCCGCTTTTTTTTTGATTAGGGGTGACTAAGTGACTAGGTGACTAAGAAAATTTAAAAATAAATATTTACTAGTTTAGAGTCAAATAAAAATATATAAAGTCTTATTCACTTATTCACTCAGTCACTTAGTCACCCCTATATATTCACCAATACCTTATTTTCCCCGATAACTTTCCCGTTATACGTTTTTTTGTAGTTTTTGTTTTCTACGTTGATATAATCTCCTAGCATTCCGTCCGACATTGCTGTTCCGTCTACTGATACCATAACTGCATCATTTGATACAAAGAAAATTCTTACTTCACCGTTTCTTACGACGTCAGGACGCATTTTTACAAAGCGTTTATCAATTATTTCACCTTTTTGGAACCCTTTTTTAGCACTCATTTCTTTATTTAATGCGCTTTGTGTAAGGACATTATCCATTTTCATAGATACATCCATTTTTTTTAGACTTAAATTATCTTTATTCAGGGATTGTTCTCTGTTAATATAATCGTTTGCAACGAGAACTTCTTTGTAGATAACTGTTTGTACAGGGAGGTTGAGTGATTTTATAAACGCATTATTTACATATACATCAATTCTTTTAATATCACGCGGTACAATTTTATCGGCGCCGGATGTAATTTTGTATGTAACTTTTCCGTCCGGAAGTTGTAATTGTGCAAAGGGAGTTGCTGATACTTTAACTTCGATATCAGCATCTATCATTTTCTGGTAGCCGTTTTTAAGTATTTCTGCAACAGAAGCTTTAACGTCGGCTGAAGAAAGCATCTGCGCATTTGCGCTTAATGCTCCGGCTATTAATATTAGAGATGTTGCTATTAGTTTTTTCATTGGTTCCTTTTTGTTAAGTGACTCCTCTAAGACATATTATTCGTCAACTGCAGAATATTGCTTGAAGAGTTAATAATCTTTGAATTAGATTCAAATGCTCTTTCAGCCTTAATCAGCCCTACGAGTTCATCAACGATTTGAACGTTCGAGCCTTCAAGCATTCCCTGCTGGATTAAGCCTAAACCGTTTTGTCCTGGTGTATCCTGAACAGGGTTTCCGGAAGCTTGTGTTTCTTTATAGAGGTTGTGTCCGATTGATAATAAACCCGACGGGTTTTGAAATTTGACTAATTGGAGTGAACCTACAATTGACTGTTGTGTCTGTCCCGGCAGTGTTACAGAGATATTTCCGTCTTGGGTAATTGTAATCTCTGTAGCATCACGCGGAATCGATACGGAGGGCTGGATTAAAAGCCCGTCATTTGTACATAACTGTCCGAGTGAATCTACCTGAAGGCAGCCGTCACGGGTATACGCAAGTGAACCGTCTTCTTTCATAACCTGCAAAAATCCTTCGCCTTCAATTTCGATATCTAATTGACGCCCTGTTGAGATAGCAACACCTTGGGTAAAAACCCTTGTGGTTGCGGCTGTTTTGACACCCAGACCGATTTCTATACCTACGGGCTGATATGTTCCCTGGTTCATTAATGCACCGGGGGTTCTTACCGCTTGTGACAGTAAATCCTGAAATTCTATTCTGGACTGCTTAAATGCCGTTGTATTAACGTTTGCTACGTTGTTGGCAATTACGTCAAGATAGTTTTGCTGTGCTATCATACCTGTTGCTGCTGTTGTTAGTGCTCTTAACATATTTGTGTTC